>DUCD01000185.1:8712-14624 GCA_012959985.1 Verrucomicrobiales bacterium
ATGTTCCCCATGAAGTATTAAAGGCCATCAGCGCCCCGCTGGTCGGGCATCTGGATCCGGAATTTATCCGGATCATGGAAGAGGCGAAGGCCATGTTACGGAAAGTATTCCTGACCGAAAACGAAATGACGTTTCCGGTAAGTGGAACCGGCAGTGCTGGAATGGAATGCTGTTTTGTCAATCTTGTGGAACCGGGAGATGAGGTGGTGGTATGTATCAACGGAGTGTTCGGAATGAGAATGGCCGAAGTCGCTGAGCGTTGTGGTGCTGTAGTGATTAAAGTGGAATCCGAGTGGGGGAGAATCATCGAAACGGAACAGGTGGCAGAAGCGCTTAAAGGTCGAAACCCCAAACTGGTGGCCGTCGTTCATGCGGAAACCTCTACGGGAGCACAGACTCCGATCGAGGAAATTTCCAGAATCACGCATGAAGCCGGAGCCCTTATCCTACTGGATGCTGTGACCTCTCTGGGCGGTATTCCATTGCGGATTGATGATTGGGAAATTGATGCGGTCTACAGCGGCACTCAGAAATGCTTAAGTTGTCCTCCCGGACTAGCACCGGTTTCATTCAGCAAGGATGCCATGAAAGTAATTACCGGAAGGAGTTCCAAGGTTCAGAGCTGGTACCTGGATATCAATCTATTAGCGGGTTATTGGGGGGGGAATCGGGTTTATCATCATACGGCTCCCATTTCCATGAATTATGCTTTTCATGAATCCCTTCGTTTGATTCTGGAGGAAGGCCTCGAGTCGCGTTGGAAACGGCATCTGGACAACCACCTCGCTCTGAAGAAGGGCCTCAAAGTCATGGGCTTGGAAATCGTTTCTCAGGAAGGACACCAGTTACCGCAATTGAATGCAGTAGAGATACCTGATGGGGTGGATGAAGCGGCGGTACGGGGGCGTTTACTTTCGGAACACGATATTGAAATTGGTCCAGGGCTCGGACCGTTAAAAGGGAAAATCTGGAGAGTTGGACTCATGGGGGAAACCTCGAAGAAAGAAAATGTGTGTCGGTTCTTGAATGCTTTCGGCCGTATTCTTAATGATCAAGGTTTCCGGAATGAAACCGAAGCCGCTGTGGCTGCTGCCAACGAGGGAGGGGCACTCTGATCCATGGAAATGGGAGTGTGATTTCCATCAAAAGCTCATGACACAATATTTGGAGTTACTCAATAAAGTCCTGGAAGAGGGGCGTTGCAGAAATGACCGCACCGGTACCGGTACTTATTCGCTGTTCGGAGCCCAGATCCGTTATAGGCTTGATTCCAGTTTTCCGGCTCTGACAACAAAAAAACTGCATCTGCGTTCTATCATCCATGAACTGCTCTGGTTTCTAAAAGGGGATACCAATATTGCTTACCTCAATGAGAATAAAGTAGGCATCTGGGATGAGTGGGCCGACGCAAACGGCGACCTGGGCCGGGTTTATGGGGCCCAATGGTGTGATTGGAAAACACCGGATGGTCGCTCCATCAACCAGATTGATGAGGTTATCAAGCAGATACGGGAGAATCCACACAGCCGACGACTGATCGTGAATGCCTGGAATGTCGGTGAATTACATCTGATGGCTCTGCCGCCATGTCACACCATGTTTCAGTTTTATGTCTGCGATGAAGGATTGAGTTGTCAGCTTTATCAACGCAGTGCGGATTTGTTTCTGGGTGTCCCCTTCAACATTGCTTCTTACGCTCTACTGACCATGATGGTCGCTCAAGTGTGTGATCTTAAAGCGGTCGAATTCATTCATACTTTCGGCGATGTGCACATCTATAACAATCACCTCGATCAGGCTCGCCTTCAATTGTCGCGGGAACCCAGAGAATTACCTCAAATGGTAATCAATCCGGAAATTCGGGAAATTCGGGATTTTAAGTATGAGGATCTTAAACTGACCGGTTATGATCCGCACCCTTCAATCAAGGCTCCCATCTCCGTATGACGGGCACGCCGTTCAAGGCCATTGCCGCAATGGCACAGAACCGGGTGATCGGTTGCGGTTCCGATATCCCATGGCACCTTCCCGAAGATTTCAAATGGTTTAAACAGACCACCCTTGGCAATATTCTGGCTATGGGCAGGAAAACATTCGAATCCATAGGGCGGCCACTGCCTGGTCGCACAACCTACGTTCTGTCCCGGTCACCCATATCGATTGAAGGGGTTCATTGCATCGATAGCCTGGACAATATTCCGTTGAATAACGATGGCCGGGATGTGTTTATCTGTGGGGGGGGGGAGATTTATTGTCAGGCATTGCCCTATTGCTCAGATCTTTTTCTGACACATGTGAAACGATCGGTGCAGGGGGATATTTATTTTCCGGAATTCGTGGACCAATTCCGTGAATGTGAGATCATAAGGGAAACGGAGGATTTCCGAATCGTACACTACCGGAATCGAAGTTTCCAGGAGAAGACATTCAGTGTCCCGTCCGGATGCGTCCTTTGAATCTGTAGATGATAATGGCAGGGCGTGCTGTACCAGCGCGCCGTGAGTTGGCGCATAATGTTTGTCCAACGGCGCGCTGGGGACAGCACGCCCTACCGAATCAAGCTATTTTGTCGAAATTCATGAAGACAGAAACACCGGACAATCTCGAGTCATTACTCAGTAGAATGGTTCAGTTTGACACCGTGAATGGGTACATAACCGGACATCCTTCTCCCGAAGCTGAACTTTCCCTTTATCTTGAAGAGTTGGGTGTTGCTGAAGGATTCAAATGCCATCGACTTAATGTGGAAGATGGGAATACCGCAGCTACAAACCTACTTCTTCTGTTGGAATGTTCACCAAGTAATCCCTGGATAATTTTCGACAGTCATCTTGACACCGTAGCCGTCGATGGGATGACGATAGATCCGTTTAAGGGAGAAAAGATCGGAGACCGAATTCAGGGCAGGGGATCCTGCGATACCAAAGGGTCCGGAGCCGCCATGTTCTGGGCTATGAAGGAATATGCCCGACAATCCGTGCAAAAACACAACATAGCCCTTTTATACTCCGTGGATGAAGAAATGGGTATGTCCGGAATCCGGTCCTTCACAAAAGCAGATATTCAAAAAATCCCCGGAAAAATCATAGGAGCCGTGGTCGGTGAACCTACCATGCTCAAGCCCGTCACTGTTCACAATGGAGTGTTCCGGTTTGAAATAGAAACCTTGGGAAAGGCCGTTCACTCCTCGGATCCGAGTCTAGGCAAATCGGCAATAGGAATGATGACCCGAGTCATAGAAACCTTGCAAACCGATTACATTTGCCGTTTGCACAAAGAACACCCGCTGACAGGAAAGGCCCAGTGCAGCATCAATCTGATCAAAGGGGGATCCGCAATCAACATCATCCCCGATCAGTGCGAAATTCAAGTGGATCGCAGACTTGTTCCCGGCGAATCAGGCGAGGAAGAACATGGAAAAGTTTTGGAATTATTGGGAAAAATGAAAACCGCGGATCCCGGTTTTGAGTATCGTTTGACAAGTCGAACGGCAGCTCCTCCCTTGGCAGATCAAATGGAGAGTGTCATTCTTGAAATGACTCAGAATGCGTTGGGGCGATTGGATCTGTCCAAGGAAACAACAGGTGCCAAGTACGGAACCCACGCCGGTTACCTCGAACAGGCGGGAATTCCCGCCGTCGTCATCGGTCCGGGTGACATCGCCCAGGCACACACCAAGGATGAATGGGTTTCGGTTTTGCAACTTCAAAAATGCACTGAACTATACCAAGAGATCATGTCGGGATGACGGCTGGAGCGCAGGGGGGCATCTTCTGGTAGTAGAGGTCATTCCGGAGGCATCCTCTCTAGACTTTTAGTTGTATTTATCTGGAAATTGTTGTTCAACTTTCGCATGCTGATTAAGGAAGGCTGTAGTGGGCGCAGGGCGGCCCTATCGAAAAAATTCTCTGAGCTGGATCTTTTGATTGTTTCCAGACCTCAACATGTTTTTTATTTTACAGGTTATTACTCAGATCCGACCGAATTAAGAGGGTGGGGTTTGAGTTTTGTAGTGATCGATCGCTCGGGACAATGCACTCTCATTGTCGATAATTGGTCTGAAGGAGTTGCTGCTAAATCTTATCCGGACTCGGTAAGTGTATTTCCGTGGTATGATTTTTCCGGGCCTCCGGAAGATCAGGCTGTAGCCGCCATTGCTGCCTTGAGCAAGTTTCTGAACCAGAAATACCCTTCAGCAAAAAACATCGCGATTGAAGCTTCGCACCTGCCTTCTGCAGCGCTTTCCATGTGTGGAATCTCGGAAGCAAGCGATCTGGGTCCTCATATTATGGATATGAGAAATATCAAATACCCAGATGAGCTGGTTTGCATTCGACGCGCTATTAGGGCAACTGAGAATGGACATTCCAAGGCAAGGGAAGTTATTCGTCCCGGATTGACTGAAATGGAGGTTTATACTGAAGTCCAGAAAGCGATCACTTCTGTCGCCGGTCAACCGATTATCATGCTGGGTGATTTTGCCGGTGGTATTCGTACCGAAGATGCCGGCGGACCGCCCACAGACCGTATTCTAAAGGAACAGGATCTGATGATTTTTGATATTTTCCCGATTATTGGAGGTTATCGGGCTGACTTCACCAATACTCTATGTGCCGGGACACCCACTTCAGAACAACTGGATTTGATGAATGTTTTAAAGAACGCCATGGCCGCGGGTGAGGCTCAGTTGGTTCCGGGGAAAACGGGTGGGGAAGTCTATTCGGCCGTAAAAAAAGTTTTTTTCGATGCGGGTTGGGAGAAGGAGTTCTTTCATCACGCCGGGCATGGATTGGGTTTGGGGCATCCTGAAGCCCCCTATTTAGTTAGCAACTGTCGTCAGCCAATCGTTGCTGGACAGGTGATCACTCTTGAACCGGGTGCCTACCGGAAAGGATTCGGAGGAGCCCGCATTGAGAACGATTACCTGATCACCGATCAGGGTCCGGAAAAACTCTCCAATCATCAAATCGGCTTGTGATAGGGCCTGCAGCACTGTCATTAAGTAAAGGGTGGCAATTATAGGACTACTGGATTTGCTGCTCGGTCTCCCGAGTATCTCTCCCGATTCAAAGCGGCGACTTCGCCGCACGCCGTCCCAAACCTGCCGGAATATCAGAGCTTTTTGGACAAACGCGTCAGCGGTATGGACTGCGTCGACGAGTTCTACGAAGTCGCCGCTTTCCGTTGGATGACCAGAGATCAGGCTTAACCAAATGGCAGTGGGGCCTGCTGTTTCAGCGAGTCCTGAATCGACGCATGAGCGATGTGTGGTGAGTCCATCGATGGTAACGGTTAAACGACGCGCTGAGGACAGTGCCGAATTTGCCGTGTTTTTCAGAATTCCACAGGTTTTTGTCTGGTAAGGTTGAAAAGCCCAGGCGGGTTTCCGAATTCACTTTCTCTTTTAATTCGAAGCTTCTTTGTTACGATGTCCAAGTGAAAAGAAGATTTGGTTTTGTAATGAAATTCCTGAGTTTAGCATTGATTCTGGCTTCCCAAAGTCTGGGCCTGGCACAAAAAAAGACGATAGACGGTCTGGAGCTTCATCCTGATTTTGAGATTCAGAGAATGGCTTCAGAGCCGATTGTCCTCGATCCGGTGGACATGGAATTCGACGAACAGGGTCGAGTCTATGTTTTGGAATTGGCAGGCTATCCGGTTGCCCCGGAAGATCCGGAGCATTTCCCGGGTAAGATCGTTCAGATTCGGGATGCCGACGGGGATGGAGTCTACGATCAACGCATCCTATTTGCCGAACGATTGCAGTACGCCACCTCTATTCTTCCTTATCGAGGCGGCCTCCTGGTGGCGGACCCACCTCGATTGATTTATCTCAAAGATTCTGATGGAGATGGCCGTGCCGACCAACGGGAAGTTCTAATGAATGGATTTGAGGTCGGTAATTCACAGCA
>DUCD01000185.1:14634-16358 GCA_012959985.1 Verrucomicrobiales bacterium
GCTGGAGCGGGCCATCAACAACCCTCGATGGGGCAGGGATAACTGGATTTATGCCGGTAGTGGCGGGAACTCAGGAACCGTTCACTGGACCGACAATCCGGATGAATCGTTTCCTTTACGGGACCGAGATTTCCGATTGCACCCGGATACTCGGGAGATTGACTTTACGGGTCGAACCAGCAGCGGATATTGTGTGGCGTTGGATGATTGGGGGCATGTCTTTTCAACGCATAACATGTACCCGGTCTACCACCTGCTGTTTCCTGATCGCTACCTTCTAAATAATCGGGGGTTACGGGGAACAGCACGCACGAGGATCTTTCATCCGGCAAGCCCTACCGGACTGTACCGAATTTACCCAATTGGCGTTCAGGAATCCAGGGTCAATCACCCCGAACAGTCCGGATATAATTCCGGAAGTTGCGGCATCACCTATTACGGTGGCGGTGCATTTCCTCAGGAGTTCGATGGAAACCTCTTTGTCGCCGATGTTGTCCTGAACCTTGTATCGAGATTTGTGCTCAGTTCCGAAAATTCGAGCTTCCGTGCAGAACGAGCCCGATCAAAAGTCGAGTTCCTTGCTTCTTCAAATCGATCTTTTCGCCCCGTCAAACTGACCGTTGGACCCGACGGCGCCCTCTATGTTCTCGACTTTCATAGAAGAGTTATTGAGCACCCGGAATGGATACCAGATGAACTCGAAGAATCTATGGATATCGATGCCGGTAAAGAAAAGGGCCGAATATACCGAATTACTCCGGTTGGAGGATTACCCCAAGTCACTCCCAATTTACAGTTGGAGAACTGGAGGCATGTCATTCCACTGCTCGGACATTCCAACAAGTGGTGGAGGGATACCGCCCAACGCTTGCTGGTTGAATGGAACCTTCCGGAGTCGATTCCGATTCTAGAGCAAACGCTTTCCAAGTCCGCTATTGCTGAAGCACGTGTTCACTCGATGTGGACGCTTCACGGCATGAAGAAGGGTGACTCTAATACGAGATCGCTTTCTGAGCAGTTTCTGATCAAGGCGTTAAAGGATGTTCACGGCCCCCTTCGAGAGAATGCGTTGATAGCTGCTGAAGATTTCAAACCTGTTTCCGGAAAACTCCTCACTGAAGTAGTAAACCTAATTCGGGATGAAGATACCCATGTTCAACTCCAGGCCAGTCTGACATCCGGATGGTTGATTTCTGGAAGTGAGGAAGGGGACAGTGGATTTTCCGAAGCATTGATTCAATTACTTGAAGAACACATTCGTGATGATTGGATTCAAAAAGCCATAATGACTTCCGGAGAATCGTTGCCGTTCCGTCTTTTGGACAAATGGATGATGCAGAGTCATCTGCCTCTTGATTTTTCCGCTGAAGAACTTCAGGCCGGCTTGAGATTCGCCAATCAGGCGGCCGAGAATATTGCTGTCCGGAAAAGAGTTTCCGAGATGCAGTCCGCTCTGGCAAAGATTGAGGAATTGGACGAAGATTTTGCCGCTTCCTTGTTGGATGGATTCGCCGAAGGCATTGAAGCGGCATCGGATTTATCGATATTCGCTCTCATCCGAAACCAGATCAGGGGATTGAAATTCAAGGAACCCATTATTTCGGCGCAACTGCCATTAGGGTTGATGAAAATCAACCGGGCCTTGAACATTCCACCACAGGAAAATCTAAGGGGAATCCAAGGAATATCGAAGGAAATAAAGACAAAGCAAAGGAAAATCAGAG
>DUCD01000185.1:16368-27312 GCA_012959985.1 Verrucomicrobiales bacterium
CGCGGAAGAGTTGTTGATTCAGATAGGACCACATCGGTGCGTCTGGACGCCTTGAAACTCCTCCAATATTCCGGGTTTGATAGACGAAATGAATTGCTGCTATCCTTGTTGGATTTCAAACAACCTGCCTTATTACAGCAAGAGGCGATTCGGCAACTGACTCAAGCAGGCACTTCAACAACTGCCAGACAACTCATTGTAATCTGGTCACAACTCAGCCCGGAAACCCGCCGGGTAGCAGGCAATTTTCTATTATTCAAAAAACAAAACCACCCTCTGCTTCTCACGGCCCTAGAAGATGGGAGCCTGCCTCTGGGGCAATTGAACCTGGATCTGGAACGTCGTCGCACCCTCCTTTTCTGGAGTGGTGAGAAGACCGGCCGGCGCGCTGCAAAGCTGTTCACCGACACCGGGGTTGTGACCAGGGTTGATGCTTTGAATAAAATGAAGCCGTCACTCCAGTTGACTGGAAAAGCAGAGCAGGGAAGGGAAGTATTTCTGAAGGTCTGTGCGCTTTGCCACCAAATGGATGGAGCGGGTTCCAATGTAGGCCCCGATTTGACAGAGATATATAGGAAGAGTTCGGAAACTCTCCTTCATGATATCCTTGATCCCAATGCAGCGGTCGATACCGAATACCTGGCTTTCACTGTGGAAACCGGAGACGATCAAATCTTCACAGGTATTGTTCTCGAGGAATCAGATACAACCCTTGTCCTCAGAATGGCCGGGGGTATGGAACGGTCCTTCAATAAAAAGGATATTGTAACGATCCACTCCGATGGATTGTCCTTGATGCCTGAAGAACTGGAGAGCGGCCTCGGTTTACAGGAAATGGCGGATCTCTTAGCCTACCTTCAAGTCCGACGATAATTCCCTCGAACCCGCTTCCAGACATAACTAGCGGTCAGTGCCAGGCCAAGAATCGATGTTATCATGATACCTAAACCAAGAAAAAAAAGGTTTCTATTTTTACCAGGCTGAAACCATTTGGACCGAAATTGAATCGATGGATCTTCCTGCGCCGTAAGAGAAAGGTGCCCGCCTATATCAGGAAGGGTGCCGATAAAATCAAATTCTTTACCCACATCGTCATTTGTCGGCAAGCGACCGGTGCAAACCCAATGGTCTTCCGAAATTTCTGGTAAACCGGTTTTGTCTATTCTGTAATATTTTTCAGGAACGGGGTCGGATGTATTCCCCCAACGACTTTCAAGAATTTCGATCTTCCATGGAACATCCGAAACGATCCTGAGACGCCCCTTCCACAGGATCGCTCCAACAGCATTATCACCAATTGAAGCCAACATCAGGAAAATGAGAATACCTCTGTGTAGATGGGGTGTCATGGGACTAAGACGTAATTATAAATGATCCTACATGCAATCAGCCAGGAGTTGAGCTTGGAAAAATTCCGAACTTTCGATGAGAGTCGAACCTTCTACAAGTGCCGGAACTTTTACATGTACCGCTACGGGTTGCTCGATTTGATGTCTTTAATAACCTGAAGCACGGATTGAGGAGGGCATGCCCGGAGTTTTAATTCGGTAGGTTGTGTCCCGGATGCTTTCTCCTCGAACTTCGAACACTTGAATTTCTCTTGCGGGATGACACTGCACCAGTAGATGTTTCCCATCCGAACTGAAGGCAACCCCTTCCGGGATTCGCCCCGTGTGGAGTCGTTGAACAACTTCAAATGTGTTTTCCCGTTTTGCCAACAAGGTGATTTGTCCGTTTTCTGTCCGATGGGGATGCCCATCAGGAAGATTGGAACCGTTCATCAACACCGCAGCAATGAGGTTTCCGTCCGGACTTATTTCAATGGACTCAGGGCCCGATCCAATGGCGATATAATCGACCACGCGAATCGGATCAGCTTGAAGATCCACAATCGTCAATGCGTCTGTGTCCGGATAAGCTCCGTTACCAGAACCGGCGGTCAATCCAAATCGGCCATCCGGCGAAATGATGCATCGGTACGGTTTGCCGAATACACTCAGCTTTTGTTCAGAGAGAGTCATTTTAGAATTATTAATATGGATGACAGCTAAGTATCCGCCTTCCTGGATACTGACCAGAGCAAATGTTCCATCCGGGCTGATGGCAACATCCGAAGCGCTATCGGATGGTTCGCAGACTTTAATACTTCCAGCCGGTTTGACCGATTTACCATCTATAGAGAAGAGGGACACTGTTCCTGAGGCCCGGTTTGCTGTCAGGGCGAATGTTCCGCCCTTGGAGATGGAAATTCCAGAGGGTTGTTTTTCAGCTTCGACATTTCCTATCACCTCTGGAGGTGATTTTTCCAAGTCGAGGATATGGATTTTATTATTGGGGACATACCCTTGAGGAGAGGAGCTATCCAGTTTCAGAGAATTGGCGATCAGCGCCAATTTGCCGTCTGGGGCAATGGCAATATTGGAAGGAGGCCCAATCACCGTATTTTCAATATTTTCCAAATGAGTGACCCGGGGCGGAAATTGGGAAAAATGGATCAGAGTCAGTGAATCCGGAACTGCGTCGGCAACCACTACAGGGCTGCCGGATGCCAGATCGATCTTATTTTCATTGCCGGAAATGATCAGTTGGGCGGGGGCAATTCCAGTGAAAGAAAGTGACAGAACGAGAATCGTTGTGCTGTGCAGTTGTTTTATTTTCATGGCACCTTTGAAATTCAGTTGAAGTTTCTAAGACCTTAAGGCACCATTGACAATCAAAATCACCAGGCGGCTCCCATCAAAACCATGACACGTTCTCTCTTTAACAATTTGACTCCAATGAGAAAAAGTTTCTCGAGAGAGGGCTTCGGGTGGGTTGTTTTACCATGGCTCTTTTTGTCCGGTGGTTTGTCAATTTATGGACAGAACGTCTCAGCCGAAAAGTGGGAATCGACCATCCAGGCTTTTGAGAAGTTGGATCGAAAAGCGATGCCTGAGCCGGAGGGGGTGCTGTTTCTGGGGTCTTCGAGCATTCGCATGTGGGAAACTGACCGGCATTTTGAAGGACATCTGGTTATTAACCGTGGGTTTGGAGGATCTCAGATTTCCGACAGTATCCATTTTGCAGACCGAATTGTGATTCCCTACCGTCCCAGGGAAATCTTCTTTTATGCCGGCGACAACGATATCTCTGCAGGAAAAACCCCGAAAAAGGTTTTCCAGGATTTTAAAGAATTTGTCCGAATTGTCCGAACCCATCTTTCCGAAGTCGGAGTGCACTTCATCGCGATTAAGCCCAGCCTCAGTCGATGGAATTTAGTAGGTCCAATGCGGGAAGCCAACAGCTTGATCAGGGAATACGTCCAGGATAAACCCCGACTCTCATTTGTGGATATCGATTCTCCGATGATCGGAAAAGACGGGAGACCGCGGCCTGAATTGTTCATTGCGGACGGTCTTCATCTCAGCGAAGAAGGTTATCGGCTTTGGTCGAAACAAATCTGGAAAGCAATCGACTGGGCCCCCTTTCGTCGCAGCGATAAGTAAATCTATCGATTAAGAAAGGTATGATAGATGTTTACCGCGGGAGTTTCCATTACCTGGGTTTTTCCATCGGACCACTGAATCTCTGCATGGTGCACTTCGGTGATATCGCCCAGTCCAAAATGAAAAGTTCTTGAATGTTGCGAGCGGTAGGAATCGCCGGTTACATAGACTTTTTCCTGTTCTCCAGTCCTTGTTTTAATCCGAATTCGGCTACCGGGCAGCAGATCCGGTCGGGCAAACACTTTGAAACCGATCCAGTTGCCGATAGTTTCAAACTGATTGCGGAAAACTTTTATGCCATATTCCTTTTTAGGAAACTGGGTTTCATAGGTCAGAATCAAATCCGGGCGTCCGTCTGAATCAAGATCCTCACTGACTAGATTACGGCAATCCTGAGGTAGAGCCAGGCCCATCAGGAAAGCGCATTCAAGGAAATCCAAATCACCGTAATTCAGTAAAAACCGGTTAAAATAATTACCGCCGTAAGAGGCCCCGTTTCCGAAGTATCGCGTAGATATATTGCGATAATATAAATCCATGACCGGGTTCAGTTCAGAAGAAGATCCGTAGATATCATGACACCAGAACTGAGTTTCATAATCAACAACCGTGGTCCCGGATTTATGTCCATTTACGATATAGGTATCCACCAATCCGTCACAGTCGAAATCGGAAGAACTGACACCCCATGACCATCCGGTTCGAGTCATTGGTGCTGGCGCCGATGACTGTGTGAACTCTCCATTTCCTTTCCCTAGATAGAGGCGGTTTCCATAGGTCATGATTTCTCGCATGGCACTATGTCGCGGGAAGCCTTGAGGTTCGACATCGAAATGGTTGAGACGGTCCGCGACCGGAGAATTCATACCGATAACCAGTAGATCCAAGTCTCCATCCTGATTGTAATCAGCGAAGAAATGTGCCATCCCGAAACTGTGAGACTCATCCAACCGTTCCGTCGTTTTGTCCACAAAGTGTCCACTTCCGTCGTTGATATGAATATCGGTGCCGGCAAAGTCGCTGACCACCACCAAGTCAAGATCCTGATCATGATCCAAATCTATCCATGAAGCACTATAGGTTCTTCGAAAACGTTTTTCTCCGAAACCTCTTTTCTCCGTTTCTTCGCGAAAGGTCCCGTCACCCTGGTTGATCAGAAGCATTGATGGAAAACTGTCGTGAGCATCATAAAAGGGTGTAGGCATCTGCCCCAGGTAATAGGGAATGGCATACTGAGCGATCCATAGATCCAGATCCCGGTCTCCATCGATGTCACCGGAGGTCATTACATAGGGATTCCCCAGTTCCTTTGAATTTGACCAGACTCTTTGGCCCGTGCCCGAGTAGGATGATTCGCCTTTTTTTCCACGGAAAAGCAAAAGCCCTTCCAGATCTGCGGAAAGAAAATCCACAGTTCCGTCCCCATCAAAATCTCCCAAAAGTGAAGTATAGACATAATCGGGGGGCGAATCACAAAGACGAATACGTTCAAATTCAGCCGTTCCTGAATTTTTTAAGGCAATGTTTTTACACCCAAGGATAATTTCGCTGAAACCGTCTTCGTCAATATCCTGAAGGGCAAGAGAATCGAAGTAAACAGAGCGTCCCAGAGGGATCCGGGTATCCAGAGTCATCTTGAAAGGAGGAATTCCCGTTCGGGATTTCCGGACGAGATTCATGATTCGTACCGTTTCTATCTGCGGCGATCCATTAGAGACATTACGCCAATTGATTTCCATGTCACCTATGAGAATATGTCGACTTTGGGTCCTTGAATTCTCAATATGCAACGTGATTTCAAAGAGAGATCCAGGCCCTTCCTCATCATGGGTTGAGGCTATGAACTGCACGTGCCGCCACTCACTTTGGACGAGTTCAAGTCCTGAATCGCTCCACTGTTCCAATAGGCTCTTCCATTCCTGAAAGCCATACGATCTATCAGGCTTCCCGAATTGCTCGATTAGAATTTGGTGATCCTGCTGAGCTATCTTTATCGGTGAGGGTAGGGTGAGGGTATTAAAAGGGAACGAATCGACAATTGATTCAGGTTTTTCACCGTTCCGGAGTCTTTCCCAGAGGTCAATGATCGCCTCTTCATAACGTCGTGACTCGATTTCAACTGCCCAGACAGATTGGTCCATTTTCTGGTGAAAAGAGTTGATCTGGTGGAGTTTTTCCATCAGTTCCGGATCTGCCTGGGTTGATCGCGAGGGGATTGAAAAAGGACTGCCGTTTGTAGGCCCTGTGGGCTGTGGTTGCTTTCTGTTGATATGAAGTTGCTCCCGATAGGCGAAAGTGAAAAAAACGCAAACCGCCAAAATAATCCAAACTATCTTCCCGGGGGATAATTTCAGTTTTTTTCGCATGATTTTCTGCAATAAAGCCCGGTTTGGGGAATCCCAACTCAATATCGGGGCTGGTCCCCGTCACTTCGCACACAAGATGAAAAACGGTAAAGAAAAAATTGTATTATTTTTCTAATCCACTAGAATGATGTTAACCATACCTAGAAAACCTAAATCAGATTTAGTTTTATGAACAGGATCGAAGAAATTTTGAATACTCGGGCTTTTAAACTAAGAGCTTTCACTTTGATTGAATTACTGGTCGTCATCGCCATCATCGCGATTTTGGCAGGTATGCTTCTGCCGTCACTGAGTCAGGCCAAAAACAAAGCTCAGCAGACAGTCTGTATCAATAATAACAAACAATTGACCTTGGCTATGGCCATGTACGCTGGGGAAAACGACGACTATCTCCCTTACCCCAACTGGGGGAATAGATCGGGGCAACCGGGTTGGGCCTATACTTGGAAACAAGTGAGACGGGACCCCTACAACGGCTTTCAACTCAGAGAAGGTCATTTCTGGAATACGCTGAAAAATCCTAGAATCTACCAATGTCCAATCGATTTTGCTCACACCAATAATCCACTCTTCAAGCAAAGAATTCGGCAGTATCAGTCCATCACCAGTTATGTCATGAACGGTTCGGCCTGTGGCTATGGTCGTCTCTCCGGCAATTTCCCAAATGGACATGATACCTTCAAAATGAACCAGTTTAAGGCCACAGACTACATGTTCTGGGAAACGGATGAAAATGATCCCTTTTATTTCAATGATGCCTCAAGTTTTCCTCGCGAAGGAATCACCGAGAGGCATATTCGTGGTGGAATCCTCGGTGCCGTCGGTGGCAGCGTGGATTTCATTCCGTTTCAGAGATATTACGACATTGTCGCCGAACGTGGCCGAAGTCGCCTCCACAATGCTCCGGATACAAGAGATGGGCATTGATTCTTAAATATTACCGCAATTTCATTTTAATTAAAAACCAATTGATTGCGACTGTGGCCTAACGATTTCCGTGAGGCTCTCTGGTCAAATACACCTTAACCATGAAAAAGCTCGTCGTGTTTGGATGGATGTCTGCTATTGCAGCATTGCTGCTTGTAGGATGTGGAAAAGAACCCCCCCCACCTACCTTTGAGGAAGCCTTTCAAGTAAATGTCCCTGCTCCACCTCCTCCGGGGTCGGATAAGGACTATGCCCCGCCTCCTGTGCCCAAAGATCCAATTCAAGCGGCGGCTCATCAGGCATCATTGCTCGCTCAGCAGAAAAATTATGAGGATGCCTATGTTCAGCTTGAAAAATTGAACGGTTTGAAGGGATTAAACGGGCTGCAAATGCGTGCCCTGAAACTGAAGCGCAATGAAATAAACCTTCAACTGGCTCAGGATTTGGATGCGGGTGGTGCCAAGGCACGGGCAGCAGCTCGCAAGATCGACCGAATGAACCGAGACAGAAATGCCCGGACAGGGGCACGTTGAATATTTTTGATTGCCATCATGACTATTGATCTGGCCTGTGGTCGTATCGGAGTTGAGGTAGATGTATTCGACACTGTCCGTCTGGCTGCGCAATACGGATTTCAATCCATTGAACCTTCGACCCGGGAAATAGCCCGACTTTCGGCTGCCAGGTTGGAGGAGCTCAAAGGTTTGATGAAAGATCACAAGATCGAATTCGGCGCAAGTGGACTTCCAATCGATTTCAGGAGAGGTGATTCAGCATTCCGAGAGGGTCTTCTTGAATTTCCTGAATTAGTAAAAGGTCTTCAAAGAGCCGGCATCACTCGCATGGGCACTTGGCTCCGACCAAGTCACAATGAATTGACTTACCTCGAGAATTTTAAACAACACTCCAGACGTCTCAATCAAGCAGCTCACATCTGCGGTGACCATGGAATCCGTCTGGGATTGGAATATGTGGGCACATTTACATCCCGAATTTCATCTCGATACCATTTTGTCCACAGCCTCAATGAAACCCTTGAACTTATTGATGGCATTGGACGCGACAACGTGGGCTTGGTTCTGGATACTTGGCATTGGTGGCAGGCTGATGAAACAGCAGAAGATTTGAAGGGGCTCACAAATAAGGACATTGTTGCCGTCGACTTGAATGACGCCCCAACTGGACGGGAAAAACGGGAACAACGAGACAACCAAAGAGAGCTTCCCTGTTCAACCGGGGTTATTGATATATCAGGATTCATGCAATTCCTGAAAAAAGCCAACTACGACGGTCCCTGTCGAGCTGAACCATTTAACGCACCCCTCCGTGCCATGCCCCCGGAAAAAGCCGTGGCGGCAACCGCAGCCGCCGTAAAAACGGCCTTTAATAAAGCCGCCTGACCTCCGGATTGGAAATTTCCGGCATCTCCCAATTATCGCTTGCTTTGATAATAGAGGGCTTGTAAGTTCCCTCTCCTTGGTTGCATCCGTAGCTCAATTGGATAGAGTCCCTGATTACGGATCAGGATGTTGGGGGTTCGAATCCCTCCGGATGTACCAATCTTCTCCTGAATGAAACAGGATGTTTCCAGCCCTAAATGCAAGGATGCTCAGAGCGCATCCGATGCGTTGATTCGGCCTGAATTTTCTTTTTTCAGAAAGCTTCTTTTTTCATCAATCGGGTTCATTCTCTTTTTTTCCGGACTGGAAATCCTTTTGACACTATTCGGGGTCCGCCCCGTTGCCCAAACCCGAGACCCCCTTGTCGGTTTTTCGTCTTCAATTCCATTATTTGTGGAAAAGGCGAGCCGTGATGGGCGAATTGACTATGTGACGGCACGTAACAAGCTGAGATTCTTCAACAAGCAGCAATTCCCCAAATCCAAACCTAATGGAATTTACCGAGTATTCTGTGTAGGTGGATCGACAACTTTCGGTCGACCTTATAATGATAAATCCAGCTATACAGGATGGATGAGGGAACTTCTTCCTCGAATTGATTCCTCGAAAGAATGGGAAATCATCAATATCGGAGGGATCAGTTATGCCAGTTATCGATTGGCTTCTCTGATGGATGAATTGCTACAATATAGTCCGGACCTGTTCATCATCTACACCGGCCATAACGAGTTCCTTGAAAAGCGCACATACGGGGATCTTTTTCGACAACCGGAATTTCTACGACAGGTAACTGGCCTGCTCAGTTCAACACGAACCTATTCTGTAATTGACCGCTTGATTCACGGTTCAAAGGCAGATGAAGGATCGAAAAAATCGGAGTCATCGCGACCGATTGTGCTATCCGGTGAAGTGAATGCCATGCTGGATCGCACGGTCGGTCCCGAGGCATATGAGAGGGATGATGTGTTCGCTGCGGACGTTATTCATCACTTCGAGTTTAATCTGAATCGCATGCTAAATATGACTGATGAATTTGGTGTGCCTGTGATTCTGATCACTCCCGCCAGCAATCTGGTTAGCTGCAGTCCGTTCAAATCCATGTCCTCTGTAGGAGTGGAGGGCAACTCTCAGTCTGAGAATGATCGGCTCCTGATTCGGGCTGAATCGTTCATGGAGAAAGAAAACTATGATAGGGCATTAGACGCGATCGAGCAAGCTCTCTCGATCGATTCCCGTTATGCCCGCACTCATTATCTACATGGCAGAATTTTGACCGCACTTGGACGTCGGCCAGAAGCTTTCCAAGCATTCTTACAAGCAAAAGACGAAGATGTTTGCCCCCTTCGCGCGACGACACCTATCGTCAATGCAGTGCGGCATGTAGCTGAGAACAGGTCCATACCATTAGTCGATTTTGACCGGTTAATCAGGGAAGACGGATTTAATGCCACATCCGGCGGGCCCCGGTTTCTGGATCACGTACATCCGACAATCCAGTTACATGGTTTTCTCGCCGGGAAAATAGTGGATACAATGGTTGCCGGAGGAATCGTTGCCGGCAAACAGGCAAATGCTGCAGACTTCATTGGCGAAATTGGTACCCTGATTGAGAGTCGGCTAAATATCAGTGATCAGGCAAGGTCACTGATTAATTTAAGTCAGGTGATGGCATGGGGAGGTAAGTTTGAGGAAGCAGGGCGGATAGGTGAGGAAGCGGCATCGCTTCCGGGAATTGACAGACGACCTCAACTTCTGGCCGAAGCGAATCTTCGAGTCGCCGTAAGTGAGCAGGCCATGGGTAATGAAAAACGGGCTGTTCTTTTCTTTAAAAAATCCTCTCTTGCCGATCCAAAAGTGCTGGAAAAATACTTGAGAACGATGTTGGAACAAAAGCCCGGCAATGCATTCTTCCTTAATCATTTGGGATTAGTTCTGCGCGATCAGGATAGACTTGACGAAGCTGTGGTCGTTTTTAAAAGAGCGATAGCATCAAGACCGGAGCAATCCGGATTTCATAAGAATATTGGATTGCTCTATTATCGTCTGGGACGGATTGGGGAAGCGGTCAGTCATTACCGGCAAGCGTTGAAAGCTCCCGAATGGGATCTGGCCATCGCAAACAACCTCGCTTTTCTTCTCGCAGCACATTCGGATCCCTCGATACGGAATCCGGAAGAAGCATTGAAATGGGCTGAGCGGTGTGTGGAGAAAACCCAGTATAATTCGGCAGAAATCCTGGATACGTTCGCAACCGTCCTTGCCGCCAATAATCGATTTGATGAAGCCATCAAATGGCAGAAAAAGGCTGTCGATTCAGCAGGAGAAAATCGAAGGAGTGGATTTCAATCGCGGCTTGAACTGTACCTTAAAGGTGAGAAATACGAATACCGTTAGGGACCGGTTTAATGCAAGGGTTGTGGGTAACGCTCCCTGGATTCTACTAAATCGTTTCGAATACGGACTTCTGCTCAGAATCCAGAGCGTGGTATTCTACAGAGTTTTGATCTAACTGAGCATCATTTGATACAGGCTAGACTTGGAATATCCATTTTTCTTGAATCAATTCCACGGAAAGCACATTCTGCCAGGACACTGAAAAAGAAAAAACCGATGAGTAATTTCCCCATGACCAAGATCAAGTTCATTTTTCTCATCACAACCCTCGCCAGCGCGTTACTCCTCGCCGCCGATCAACTCCCTTTCGCCGAACCTGAAGACGTCGGAATGTCAGCCAAAAAACTACGAGGGATCGAGCAGGCTGTGGGC
>DUCD01000185.1:27322-27650 GCA_012959985.1 Verrucomicrobiales bacterium
ATTTGGACGAGAACCATCTCGCCGGTGCGGTAACATTGGTGCTGCGAAAGGGAAACATCGTTCACTTCGAGGCACATGGCTGGCGTGACTTGAAATCGAATACACCGATGACAAAGGACACCCTCTTTCGCATCTATTCAATGACCAAGCCGATTGTTTCGACGGCGGTCATGATCTTGCATGAGGCGGGGAAGTTCGAGCTGGACGATGCGGTTGAAGACTACATTCCTGAGCTGTCCAGTCTCGAGGTATTCGGAAAGGAGAGTGTCGTTTCCGCGAAACGTCCGATGTCGATTCGAGACCTACTCCGCCACACCTCCGGTCTCAC
>DUCD01000186.1 GCA_012959985.1 Verrucomicrobiales bacterium
TTTGATTTTTGTGGATGGAGATATGATTCTTCACCCGCTCTTTATTGAAAACCATATACGTTACAAAGATCCTAAAAAGGCCCGCTGCGGTTATCGGGGAGTCAAGCTGGGGTCTGCCTATACCCGTAGACTTTTGGAAGAAAAAGAAGAATTCTCTCCCTCATTTTTCAATCTGCTGACAAAGCGTTTTCGGGGAGAATTAACCAATCCCTTTCGCGGTGTCGTGATTCATTCCCATTGGATCAGAAATTTATTCATCAAGAAAAAAACGAATCTTCCTGGATGCCATTTTGCCATGTATCGATCGGTCTATGAACAGGCTAACGGGATGGATGAATCCATTCTGGAATATGGGTATGAGGATTTTGAACTGGGGCATCGGTTGACCTTGAATGGAATTGAAATCACCAATGTGCGTAATTGCTGCATCACCTACCATCTCTATCATAATCAGACGGTCCTACCAGGGGTCAAACAGATCAAGCAGCGGATCCTGGAAAACAAGAGTCCGGTATGCCGTATTGGAATGCAAACCTTTGAACAGGGAAGCACCAACGAGGATTTTAAGACGAATAAGTAACTAGTACACTGTCGGGAATGGCACTAAGTTAAGGCATTTTGTTCCGTCCTGATTGGTTTTCCATTGTCCGGGGTCGACGCCCCCGGCTTCAGGAACAATATCATGTCCAGGGCCTTTTTAAACTTGAAGCTGGCCGCGGTGAGGCCGGATTTGACATCGTTCCGGTCATGTCAATCCCAGACCCAATTGCCCAGAAATTCCATCGAAACCCCGTCTTAACTTAGTGCCCTTCCTGACAGATCAGTCCTTCTTTTGAAAGGCCGTGGCATAAGTGGTGCATCCTTGCCGCTTGAATCCCACTTCAAATTCGGTTTCCAACTCCAATATTGCTTTCGGAGTATCAGTCCTTACAAATATCGAATTCTCCGAAGTGAATACCTCCTCCATCTGACGAAAGTAATGCTCATGGTCCGTTCGAAGGTGAACCGTCCCTCCAGTTTCAAGTATGCGTGTGCATAGCAGGGGGAAACCCTCTTGAATAAGTCTTTTTTTCAAGTGCTTCCTTTTGGGCCATGGATCCGGGAAATAGATATGAATGGCCTGAATCGATTCATCCGGGATCAGGTATTTGAGAAGATAATAAGCATCCAAACGCAATAATCGGATATTAGTGGATTCTGCACGCCCGGCTTTGCGGTCCACCTTTCGCACACGACCCAACAAGCGCTCAACTCCAATCAGATTCAAGTCAGGGTGTTTTTGGGCATAGTTGATAAGGAATGATCCATTCCCGCATCCTATTTCAATTTCCAAGGGTAATGATTTCGAAAACAATTCTTCCGTTTTAAATGGATAGAGATAAGAGGATAATTGAAGAATCCGACTTTCCATCCAGTCTTCTACTGTCGCGTTTCTTTCAATCAATCGTGGAATATCGAATGATCCCGTTAAGTAGAAGGATCGGGTAGGATTCTCACCTCAACCTGTTCACCGGGACGAGCGTTCAATTCTTCCGGATACCGGATCAACACCGGTAATCCATACTCGGTCAGATTCGAAGTTGATTGGAGTCGGGTCGGTAAAGTCTGGATTTGGGGGCCCACCTTTTTGATCGTTGAAATGGCACTCATTCGTGAGTTGATATGACGCCGGAGTATCACAGAATCCCCTTCCCTGGGATCGACTCCCTGATAGTCCTTGATGTAAGCGATGATCGATTTAGGTTTTGATGAACGAATGACCGCCACCGTATCCCCGGCGCGGATATTTTCACCTGATTTTCTATCAATTCGACTGATGATTCCGGAAATGGGCGCGGTCAGGATAACCGGTTGCAGTCTTTTCTCAGCAAGGGCGAGTTTTTTCCGCTGTAACTCCAGGGCTGCAGTCAATTGCAGATCAGAGTCCGGAGCATCTTTTTCAAATATCACAGCGAGGCTATTCAGTGTTTCGTTGAGATACTTGACCATTTCGGTTCTTTCCAGAACCTCTGCCGTTAATCCTTCATTGATTGCCTCGGCCCTATCCAATTCGTCAAGGGAACTGGCTCCCTGTTCAACCAGAATTTCTATTCGCAGCAGCTCTTTTTCGGCGCGAATCAAGTTCGCCTTTGACGTTGCTAAATCAACCCGCTGCTCCACCTCATCGAACTTCATCCGCAGATAACTCAATCGATTCCGTTCTGCGTTCACCATCGGGCCGATGCCGGCTCGAAGCAGACTGATTTCAGCCTGGATTACAGCCAGAGATGCGGTCACAATTTCCGGAGGCGTTGTTGAAATCCTTCCGATTTCCTCACCTGCCATCACCGCTTGGAATTTTGATACCGTCATCTGAACGATGGACCCGGAACTGGGACTACTTACTTCTGCCTTGGATCCGAGAACTTCGCCTCGGAAATGTATGACGCTCACTTCCTGGTGCCATAGGCTGATGACCATCATTAGAACGGACATAAACACCACCAATGGAACATAACGTGTTCTAATCTGACGCCAACGCTCGGCTAGAGGGATGGGGATGGGAATGGGTTTGAGTAATTGGGGTTCCATTTCTTGACTAAACTAAACTTCCGATTCTTCGTCCGACCGAATTCCTGTTACTTTTGAAACTCCGTCCAGCTTGCGCAATTCGGAGTAGAGGTCTTCGCTTCGTCGCGGATCCCTCAGCAACAATCTATAGGAAAGGTCTGTTCCGTCAAATCCTTCATGAGTCCGTTGGCTTGCCAGTTGGATTTTTCGACTATGTCTTTCCAGCAAATTTTGAAGTCCCTGATTTTTCTGCAGCGGCATCTCCCAGTGAAGGTTCAATATCAAGTCAAATCGACGGCGTGTGCCGAATGAAGTCGTCCAGAAATAGAGCAGCATAAATGCCGAGAGAGCACAACCGATCACCGCGGAAGAGAACTTGAGTGTTCCACAGGCCATTCCGATCACGATTACTGCCAGAATGTAGCTGGTGTCCAGCGTATCGCGGAGGATATTACGAAATCTGACGATGGCGAAAACTGCCATCAAACCGAATGCCGTAACCAGGTTGTTTGACAGAACCATCATTACCATGGAGACGATGATTGGAATGAAGACCAGCGAAATTACGAAGGACTTGGAGTAGGATAGTCCCGAATGAGTTAACATATAGATCCAGGCGATTACATGACCGCACAGGAACGCCAGTAGCATTCCCAGTAGGATCATATTGCCATTAATAGGAGCCGATACGAAATCTCCCTGCCAAAGCCAGTCAGTCATTTCTTTATATTCTGATACTCTCGATGAGCCACTCTAACAAATATTTGAGTAAAGTTACAGCCAGGCTGATTGGTATGCTGAAGTCCGGACGGTTTCTTTTCCCAGTAAACTCAATCCATCAACATATTTTGCCGCAGAGCCTTGCTGTATATGCAGGGCTCTCACCAGGTCGCTGAACCAATTCGGGTAGCGTTCAGTAAATTTTAATTCCAAAATCACCCGATCACCGAATGGCCTTACTTCGTTATGCATCTCCGTCGAGAAATGGAGTCTCGTTTCTGGACCACAGCGAACTTGACGATCCATTGTTACCCTTACCGAATTATCACGAGTGCTGATCCAGGCTTCTCTCAGATAAGCCACATGCACTTTTGGATGGGCCTGAATCTCGTTGACATGCCTCAAAAATTCTTCAAATGCAAGCATTTGCTTAGGATCATCATGAGCTATCTCGGTGGAAGAGGGCAGGAACCCCTGCAGAACATCCTTCGCAGATTCTCTACTTACCGATCCTCTCTGCTTACGGATGGTGTTGTTAATTCTACGCTTTATTTCAAAATAAATCGGAGCGTCCGGGCTGTTCTCGTAAAATCGGGCTCTCAATTTATACCGATTCTTGTTTCCGTTGATGGTCTGATCGTAAAGCCGAAAATCGTCTGAGTCCAAATACAGGCTGTGAACGGGATAAGAGAGATTCGGGAGAGTTGCCCCGTAACCATCGATTTCAAGATAGGATTGTACAAAATCCCGGGCTGCCAGTGCCACTTCTTCGTGCACGACATACTTGAATTCGAATCTTTGTGGTTGAAGCTTATCCGATCGCATCGCTTTCTCGGTGTTTCAGAGTCTTAAATCATCACAACTTTGCCTTCCACCGTTTTCTTACCTAAATTTAACGTTTTTGCAAAGGCTTCTTGAAAAACAGTCTCGTCAGTCAAGTTTCCAGCTTATTCTAGCATTGCTTTGTGCAATTGACAAAATTTGTCTTTTTTCACTTTTTTGTTATTCCTGTGCCACCTCTGAAATTTCTCCATCTCATTGGCTCTGCCTAAGGGGCTCAATCGTGACATGTTCTTCCGATTCAGTCCAGTGGGACCCCGATGGTGAGCAATGGTAACACATGGGGTATTGAATGCAATACCCACTCACTCTCCACGTGAAGGCTCGGAATTTGGAAACTTTTTCTAACAAAAGATTCCGATCAGTGTGGTTTCTCAATTTTTAGAACCAAACCTAACAGCAAAATTTGTGCCGGATTTCTTCGTTGGAATGAGGGGGACGGTGAGGTTCGAACTATACTGA
>DUCD01000187.1 GCA_012959985.1 Verrucomicrobiales bacterium
AGTTTGTGAAGAATTCCGAGGTTTAAATCCGAAAACTTGATGCGTAAGAGTATAGTATCCATCGCGGTGTTTTATTAGATTAAGGCGAGGATTACCCCAGGTGAACTCTGTGGATTTCTGTGCTGAAATTGTGTCCGTTAGCCGGAATAATCAATTTATATTTTGACCCTATCTGACAAACCACCATCTGTATCGTAACTTGCGGCTCAATTTGCAATGTGTGTCCCATTGATGCCCGATCCTGTTTTACAAACATGGGTCACAATGGTAAATTCGTGGACTATTTTTTGCAACAATATGAAAAAACTATGAAATTCATTATTGGGAAACGATAAATTGGAGAAACTTATGAATACTTTACAAACGAGAATACTCATCGCATTGTGCCTCTTTTCCCCTCAGCTATTGAAGGCCGACGACAGTCGTCCAAATATCGTCTTTCTCTTCAGTGATGACCTGACAACTCAGGCGATCTCTGCTTACAAGTATGGTTTAGAGTTGCCTCCGACGCCCAATTTCGACCGTTTGGCAAATGGGGGGATGCTTTTCGAAAACAGCTTTTGTGGAAACAGCCTCTGCACACCTTCCCGAGCGAGTGTGATGACGGGGCTGCATAGTCACAAAAACGGCATTGTCAACCTCTCCGGCGCCTTGGATCCCCAAAGGCCTTCCTGGCCTAAAACACTTCACCGTAACGGTTACACCACGGCGGTGTTCGGCAAGTGGCATATGAAGACCAAGCCGAATGGTTTTGACGATTGGGAGGTGTTCAGCGGACAGGGCAGTTACTACAACCCGGAACTATTCAGTGCTAAGGGGAGTCGAAGAGTCGAAGGCCACTCAACGGATATCGTCACGGATATAGCGCTGGATTGGCTCGACGTGCGAGACAAGAGCAAGCCTTTTGCGGTGATGATCCAGCATAAGGCACCCCATAGGAATTGGAAACCGAGCCTCAAGGAGTTGGAGCTTTATCGCGATATCACTTTCCCCGAACCCGCGTCTCTGTTTGACAATTACCAAAGTCGGGTTGCTGCCGCGAACCACAAAATGGGGATTGATCAACATATGCGCATGGCGTCGGATCTGATGCTCTTTAAAGGAGATGAAGCCCAAAAAGTTTTGTCCCGTTTTACGCCTGAGCAACGCAAGGCCTATCTGGCTGCTTTCGAAAAAGAGAACACAGAGTTTTTAGCCGATCCTCCGACCGGGAAAGCGCTTGTCCGTTGGAAATACCAGCGATACATGAAGAACTACCTTCGCTGTATTGCGGGCGTTGATCGCAATGTGGGAAGAGTGCTGGACAAGCTCGACGAACTCAAGTTGACTCAGAATACAATTGTCGTCTATTGCGCCGATCAAGGATTCTACCTCGGAGAGCACGGCTGGTTCGATAAGCGTTGGGCCTACGAGGAGTCTTTACGTATGCCCCTGATCGTCCGGTGGCCAGGAAAAGTTAAGGCAGGCAGTCGTTGCGCCGCCATGGTGCAGAATATCGATTACGCCTCCACCTTGCTTGACGTTGCAGGGCTAAAGCCAGACTGGCAAGTGCACGGTGTCAGCCTTATGCCATTATTGCTGAATGGAGGTGTGACGCCTGCAGATTGGCGTAAAACCATTTACTACCGTTACATAGATGGAGGACATGGAGTCCCCCAGCACAGCGCCATCAGAACTGCCGATTACAAGCTGCTCCACTTTGATAGTCCACGTAATGCTGCCGAGAAAGCAAGCCTTTGGGAACTTTTCGATCTGAATAACGACCCTCAGGAGATGTCAAACCTCGCAGGTCACGCCCGTTATGCAAACAAACTGAATGAGATGAAGAAGCTCTTCTGGCAGACGCGAACATTCTACGATGATACCGAGGAAAGTGTATGGACAAATCGAAGGTCAAAGCAATATAGTCCCGAGGATTACATTCGCCTCAGACGAAGAAGATAGATACTGTAAGGGTAGGCGTGCTGTCACAGCGCGCGGGAATTGTTCATTGAGGCGTGCTGGGGGACAGCACGCCCTAACCGAATCAGCGGCGTTTTTTAAACGCACTGAGGCAATGAATTGACCATCTAATAGGCTATGGACAGTAACTGGATTTTTTCTAAAAAATTCGACTTGAGTATCTTTCTCTTTCCCCTGGCGCTGGCCGCGCTATCCCCTCTGACACTGTTGCTGGACCCGAGTGACAACCTGCCTCTGTGGGCCTTTCTGCTGGTGGTGGTTTCCTTTGATGTGGCTCATGTCTGGGCGACGCTATACCGTACCTATCTGGACCCCATAGAGTTGAGGCGCCGCAAAATGCTGTACCTATTGCCTATTCCCATCTTTTTCTATATTTCCCTGCGGTTGCACCTGTATTCGCCTGTTCTGTTCTGGACCCTTCTAGACTATGTGGCCATCTACCACTTCATCACCCAGAACTATGGATTCCTCGCCCTTTACAAAATGAAGAAGGGGGAGCGCTCCACGTTTGATTATCACCTGGATAAGTGGACTCTTTGGATGGGGGCTCTGGGCCCCGTGCTGTGGTGGCATGCCACTCCTGATCGGGTGTTTAACTGGTTCAGCGCCGGGGAGAGTTTCATCTTCCGAATCGATCCAGCCTTTATCGGGGATATCACGGCCGTCTATTTTGGCTTGCTGGGCCTGTATACCGCGCGGCAGCTATACCTGTGGCAGGTGAAGAGGCATTTCAATCCCGGTAAGCAAATCATTATGGGGGGGCACTATCTAACTTGGGGCGTGGGTATTTATTTTACTGACAACCCCTTGATTTCGGCCGCTTTTTTAAATCTGTTTCACGGCATTCCCTTTTTGGCGATGGTGTGGTTTTACTGTAATCGCAAGTGGCGTGATCCGGAGCGCAAAAAGCGTTCACGGGTACTGGCTTTTCTCAGTCAGCCCAAAAACTGGTTCTGGTTCTACCTGCTGATATTCATTCCGGCTCTGCTGGAGGAAACCCTTTGGGACAGTTTCGTGTGGCAAGTCTACCTGCCCGATATCCTGACCACGCCTCTGCCCGGCCTGAACCACTTCGCCATCTCCGTGCTTGTGGCCCTGCTCTCCCTACCGCAGATTCTGCATTATTTCCTGGATGGCTGGATTTGGAAATTCAACAAATCCAATCCTGGCCTCCCCGAGTTTCTCAACCTTGCAGGTGGTAAGTAGTTAACGGCTTCGAAGTGGAAAGCAAACCAATGGGTGGGAAGGACATTTGATTCTCCAAGTGGTTCGGAAAATTAATTGCCAGTGATTTCCTCAATGGGGATCCAGCGCATATTGAATCTTGTTGGCCAGATCTGCCTGGGTGAATGGTTTCTGAATGAATTGAACTCCCTCGTCCAGTATTCCTTGGTGGGCGATTACATCGGCCGTGTAACCGGACATGAAAAGACGTTTGATGTCTGGTTACAATGGCAGGATGTTTTTGGCCAAATCTCGGCCATTCATCTCTGGCATGATCACATCAGTCATAAGCAAATGGATGGGTCCAGGAGATTCTTGTGCCATGCGAATGGCTTCACCGGGAGTGGAGGCGGCCATGACAATGTAGTTCTGACGTTCAAGCATGCTCTTGGTCATTTTCAAAATCGCCTGTTCGTCTTCGACCAGCAAAATAGTTTCAGAGTTGCCCTGTTCCTGTTGCTGTGATTTTTTCTTCTGCTCAGCTGAATCCATGGCTGTATGCCTTGGCAGGTGGATTGTAAATAAAGTGCCCTGATCAAGCTCACTGTTGACATCGGTGCATCCTTCGTTCTGTTTGATGATTCCATAGACCATGGCCAAACCAAAACCCGTTCCTTTCCCAACATTTTTGGTGGTAAAAAACGGTTCGTAGATTTTGTCGAGAATCTTCTGATTCATGCCGCAACCGTCGTCGCTCACAGTCAACACTACCTACTCGCCCGGTTTGAAATCCGAATTCTGAGAGCTACGCGTTGCGCCCAGTATCGTATTTTTCGTTTCGATGGTCACCTTGCCAATGCCTTCGATGGCGTCCCGGGCGTTTATACATAGGTTTGTCAGGATCTGATCGATCTGCGATGGATCCATCTTCACCTTCCAAAGTTCCGAACCCGGCAGCCAGGCTAAATCAATGTCCTCGCCAATGAGACAGCAGGACCTGCCAATTTTGTTTGCTTTGGTTTCAGATATGCGGGACTATCAAACCTTAATCCAATAATCAGGAAATTAAAGATGTCTAAAATTAATCGTCGTCGATTCTTGCACCATTCTTTCAGTGCCGCAGCCGGTGTCATCGCCGCTCCGGCACTTCTTCGTTCCCAGTCGCCCAATTCCAAACTGGGAGTGGCGGTTGTTGGTGTTGGAGGACGTGGTAACTCTCACTTAAGCGCTTTTGTAGGGGATTCCCGTACCGAGGTGAGGTTTATCGTGGACGTTGATGAGAAAATTGGAAATGACCGATGTGATCAGATTGAGAAGAAACAGGGTGTGCGTCCGAGACTTGTGAAGGACATGCGACAAGCTTTGGATTCGAAGGATGTCGATATCCTGAAGGGGAAGCTCGCAGGGGTCACAGCACCACCACCCGCCATCGCGGCCG
>DUCD01000188.1:0-1934 GCA_012959985.1 Verrucomicrobiales bacterium
GTATTTACCAAACCTACAGACAACGCATTGGGATTGGCTATTCATCCTAATTTTCCCGATACGCCTTATGTGTTTGTAGTATTTGATACTGCTCATTATTACAGCTATGGCGTAGAGGCTAATCTTTTTCGGTACGAATGGAACGGCAGTAACCTAATTAATGAAACACTGTTACTGACCTACACACATTATGGAGAGCATTCAGGAGGAAGAGTGATCGTTACACAAGACAACAAACTGTTATTAACAACTGCTGATTATTGGTGGACTGGAGATTCTTTAAAGGGTAGGGTGCTACGCATGAACTTGGACGGATCTGTTCCTAGCGATAACCCAGACCCGAATCAACTAGAATGGACTTCTGGCCACCGAAATCCGCAAGGGCTAACGCAAACACCAAATGGTAATGTGTACATTTGAACTAATAATTTTCTTTCTTTATCCATACGACTAGTTCTCGGATGCGGTGAAACGCACCACTAAATTTCATCCAGAGCCATGATGCCCGGTAGATCTTTACCTTCTAAAAATTCCAAGCTGGCACCTCCTCCAGTGCTCATGAATGTGACCTGATCTCCCAGTCCTGACTGATTCAGGGCTTTTACACTATCGCCACCGCCAATAATGCTTTTGGCGCCATGTTTTTGGGTGGCTTCAACGACCGCTTTGGCAACTTCGAAAGTGCCGTTTGAAAACCTGGGATCTTCAAAAATCCCCATGGGTCCATTACAAAGAATCGTCTTCGCTTCGGAAATAATCTTTTTATATCGGGCTACTGTATCGGGACCGATATCCACACCTTCTGCGTCATCCGGAATGTTCTCTTCAGAATTCGTCCTGGGGGACTGGAATTCCATAATTGGTTTTCCCTTTTTATTGAGCTTTTCCGTAATGACAGGTATCGCGATAATATTGTCCGTGGGAATCAGAAATTGGACACCTTTTTCTTCAGCCTTTTTCAATGCTTTGGTTGCCAAATCCGTCTTGTCAGGTTCTACCAAAGACTTTCCAACTTTCAATCCCTGAGATAACTTAAAGGTATAAGCCATGGCCCCACCAATTAGAATGGTATCCGCCTTTTCAAGTAATTGATCGATAACTTTAATTTTATCCGAAACTTTCGCACCTCCCAGAATAACCACAAAAGGGCTTTCCGGTTCAGCCAATTCCGTACCGAGAAACTGCAGTTCTTTCTGCATCAGCAATCCTGCACCACATTGCCCACCCTTTTCAGCGATGTACTTTGCAATTCCGGCTGTTGAGGCATGGGCACGATGCGCCGCTCCAAATGCATCATTGATATAGCAATCTGCTAAATTTGCCAATTTTCGGGAAAATTCATCGTCATTTGCTTCCTCCTCAGCGTAAAACCGGACATTCTCCAATAGAAGAATGTCTCCAGGTTGAAGGATCTCAATCGTTTTTTCAACCTTTTCTCCCAGGCAGTCATCAATAAATGCCACGGGACGACCTACCATGTCGGCAAGTTTCGAAGCAACAGGCCGAAGGGACATGGAGGGTTCATTTTTCCCTTTCGGACGCCCTAAATGAGCCGCCAGGATGATTTTGGCGCCTTTTTCCATCAAAAACTCCAAAGTCGGCAAGGTCGCTTCAATTCGAGTTGAATCGTTGATGACCATAGAGCCATCCTGTTCCGCCATCGGAACATTATAATCCACCCGCATGAAAACGCGCTTCCCGCTTAAATCCATTTCATTGACTGTACGTTTCGTCATGCCATCTCACCAAATGAGCCGGACATCTTAACGAAGGGGCTTCTTGAGTCAAGGAATGTTGTGGTTTTTAATATTTTCTGGAGTTCGCAGATATGTGAACTCCAGAAAGAACAATCTGATCCAAGTTATACTGATCGGCATCAAGTTTTCGGAAAATCCCAGGGGCTGAAATTGTCGGACTTGATGGGCTGGAATATA
>DUCD01000188.1:2064-8114 GCA_012959985.1 Verrucomicrobiales bacterium
AAGTTTGTGAAGAATTCCGAGGTTTAAATCCGAAAACTTGATGCCTAAGAGTATAGCAAGTTGAGTTGCCTTCAAAAGTGTTGGATGGATGCCCACAAATGAATTGCCTGGAATCGGTTGATTCGTTAGTTAGAATCCTTATGGTGAGCCAGAAAAGAAGAAGTGGAATACTTGCGGGCGGCAACTGGATTATTGATCAGGTCAAGTTGATCGATGTTTTTCCACAACCGGAGTCATTAGCCAATATTCTAAGACAGGAACAGGGTTCCGGCGGATCCCCTTACAACGTCCTCATCGATTTGGCGAAATTAGGAGCTCCTTTTCCTCTGATGGCTGCAGGACTTGTCGGAAAAGATACCTTAGGACAACAGATCCGCAATGACTGCCGAAGCCACAAGATCAATACCCGCTTCCTGGATTCGACCGATCAGGCTCCTACGTCCTATACCGATGTCATGACCGAAATCAACGGAGGTCGGCGTACTTTTTTTCATGACCGTGGAGCCAATGCCCTGTGGAAAGGAGAAAACCTTGATTTTGCTAAATGCAAATCCAGAATCTTTCATTTGGGTTACCTCCTGCTATTAGATGCATTGGACGCACCAGATAAGAAGTTCGGGACCCGAGCCGCCCGACTCCTGGCTAAAGCCCAGAAAGCCGGAATGAAAACCAGCGTCGATGTCGTGAGCGAGGACAGTGATCGGTTTCTTAAAATTGTCAGTCCAGCGTTGAAACACGTCAACTATCTCATTATCAATGAAATTGAGGCGGGCAAGACGGCGAACTGCTCCATTCGAAACACGAAGGGAAAATTAAACCCGAAAGCTTTGGAACGCAGCGCTGATATTCTCATGGAGTCCGGAGCTGCCGAATTAATTATCATTCATTTTCCTGAGGGCGCTCTGGCAATATCTCAATCCGGAGAACTGTTCCGGCAGCCTTCCTTGAAAATCTCTTCCGACAATATTGCCGGCTCCGCAGGCGCGGGTGACGCATTTTGTGCCGGAGTCCTGTTCGGGTTGCACGAAGGCTGGGAAATTCAGCGCTGCCTTTATACAGGAGTCTGTTCTGCCGCGGCGTCTCTGTCTCACCCCACTTGTAGCGGAGGCCTCAAATCTCTGGCCGCAACACTGAGATTGGGAAAAAAACACAGTGTGCGGGATGGATTTCACTGATCTTGGAACTCCCTTCCAGGGAATTAAGCCCTTTCCATATATTTACCCGTTCGGGTATCGATCTTTATTTTTTCACCGTTTTTAATGAACAGCGGCACTTGGACGGTAATTCCGGTTTCCATTTCAGCAGCTTTGTAAACGTTGGAAGTGGAATCGCCTTTGACACCTTCCGGTGCAGATGTGACTTCCATCACTACATTTGCGGGCAACTCGATCTGGATGACTTTTTCTTCGCAAGTCATCACGTTGACCATGATATTTTCAATAAGGTAGTCCTTGTCCTTCCCGACTAATCCTGCAGAAATAGTCACTGTTTCATAGGTTTCCGGATGAGAAAAAACATAATCCGTCCCGTCGAAATAGCTGAATTCCATCTTTTCGGAATGAAGAGGAACCACATCGACTTTTTCAGAAGCTGAAAATTTAATGGCCGCAGAAGATCCTGAGCGGAGATTCCTGAGAACCGTCTGCATACTGGCCTGGCCTTTTCCTGGGGTTCTATGATTTGCTTCCATCACAACATGAATATCGTTGTTGTGCTTGATGGCCATACCTTTTCTAAGTTCGTTTCCTTTCATAATTCGAAAGCAGTCTGAATACGCCTATTTTTCCTTATTCTCTAATAATGAAGTTTATTTCCTGAAAGTGAGGTAAAGTAATGAACCGTTCTATGAATTCAAGTCATTAGTTGTGTGATCCTGAATCTCGAATCTTAGATCTTGGATACTGAACGGGCGTACCCTAGACTAAATGCCTATATCATGACTCCATTTCACTCGCGTAGACAGTTTGGAATTCAGGCCCTAAAGACCGGGGTCGCCTTGACAGGACTCAACCTTGCCAGTAGGTCGCCTCTACAGGCTCTCGAACCTTTCAACAGACCGGGAAAACCTAGACTTTCTCTGGGATTGGCAGCGTATTCATTTCGAGACTATTTCAATCACAAGGATCCTGGCAAACGAATCGATATGTTCGATTTCATTGATTTTTGTGCCGATAATGGTTGTGATGGAGGAGAGCTGACCAGTTATTATTTTCCAAAAGAAGTCACTAAGGCCTATCTGGTTAAATTACGGCGCAAGGCTTTTTTGAGAGGAGTTGAGATTACGGGTACTGCCATCGGGAATCGATTCACCCTGCCCTCTGGGCCAGAACTGGAGTCACAAAAACAAATACTCAAAGAATGGATCAACCATGCCGTGGTGATGGGTGCTCCGCATATTCGTGTCTTCGCGGGATCGCCCAAAGGTGTATCCGTTACCAAAGCGACCCAAAACTGTGTGGAAGCCCTGAAGGAATGCGCTGATTACGCTGGAGAACGAGGGGTTTTCCTAGGTCTTGAAAATCATGGTGGAATTGTTGCCACAGCGGAAGGGATTTTAAACATCCTGCACGCCGTAGACCATCCTTGGTTGGGGATCAACCTGGACACGGGAAATTTCCACACTGCGGATCCTTACCGGGATTTGGAACAATGTGCGCCTTTTGCGGTAAACGTCCAACTCAAAGGTGAGATTCACATTCAAGGGAAAGATAGACAACCTGTGGATATCAGCCGATTGATTCAGATTCTTAGAAAGGTCAATTACCAAGGTTATGTAACTCTGGAATATGAATTGAGAGAAGATCCTTATTCCGGTATCCCTCGCCTACTTCAGGATATTAGATCAAATCTGGCAACTCCAGGCTAATTCTTCAAAAGGAAGACCATGGGCTTCAGCGACGGCACGTTGATGAAGTCGACCTTCCCGGGTATTGATACCGCCTGCCAAGCTGGGTTCCCGTCGACAAGCTTCTTCCAGTCCGTGGTCCGCAATCAATTGAATGTATCGAAAGGTGACATTGGTCAAAGCCTGTGTCGCCGTTCTTGAATAGGCAGCAGGCATGTTTGCGACACAATAGTGTTGGATTTTCTCTTCGGTAAATATGGGGTCCAGATGGGTTGTAGGACGGGAGGTTTCCACGCACCCTCCCTGGTCGATGGCAATATCGACAACAACACTGCCTGGACGCATTTGGCGCAACATATCCCTTCGTATCAGCTTGGGAGCTTTTGCACCGGGAAGCAGGACTGCACCGATTAGAATATCGACATCGGGGAGCAGGCCCAGGAGGTGATCTTCATTTGAATATAAGGTGTGAGCGGTGTGCAGCGTCACGTCCAAAAACCTCATGCGCTCCATATCGACATCGAGAACGGTGACATCAGCACCCAGACCGGTGGCCATTCTTGCGGCATTGATTCCCGCGACCCCTCCCCCCAATACCACGACTTTTCCCGGTAACACACCAGGAACTCCACCCAGCAATACGCCGCTTCCTCCCGTGTGTCTCGTCAGAAAGTAAGCCCCCATCAAAACGGACATTCTTCCAGCAATCTCACTCATAGGCTCCAGGAGCGGAAGCCGTTTATTAACTTCAATGGTCTCATAAGCGATTCCTGTCACTCCCGTCGACAGCAATCCAGCGGTCAATTTTCGATTCGCAGCCAAGTGAAGGTAAGTGAAGAGAGTCTGGCCTTTTCGAAACAGGGCGTATTCTTCGGGCTGCGGCTCCTTAACTTTGACTATAAGTTCAGACCGCTCGAAAACCCCTGCATGGTCCGACTCCAGTTGTGCCCCCGCCTGTTGATAATCGTCATTGGAAAAACCTGCCCCGGTGCCGGCTTCAAATTCTACAATGACTTCGTGACCTGATTGGATCAGTTGATAAACCGCAGAAGGCAGCAATGCCACCCGTTCTTCCTGGGCTTTGATTTCTTTGGGAACTCCTATAATCATCAGACCCGATTGTCCAATGACCCGGTGTGATTTCAATCCTTATTTTGCTGTAGATTTGTTTTTATTTTTTCCGAAGTTCGGATTCGATGACGTGAGCCAGGGTTTCCGGCAGGAAAGGTTTGATAATGAAATGATTCGGCTTTTCAGAATAAGAATCTTGAATATCAAGACGGTTGAAACCACTGATCAAAATGGTGATCAAGCGGGGGGCGATATTCCGACATTCCTGAATCAATTCCATACCGTTCATCCCCTGCATCACAAAATTGGTGATTAGGATTTCCGGTTTTTTCTTCAGATCGATAAAACTCCATAGTGCCTCTCTGGCATTTTGAAACACGCTTACCCGGTAACTCAGCCTTCTCAGATACTTTTTCAACGAGTGGATTACCAGCTCATCATCATCAACCAAATAAAGGTCAATAACCGCTTTAAACGGTTTTCCCTTCAGTATCAGGCATTCCCCATTTGAATACATCCTATTCTTCTCCCTGTATTGAATTCAATCGAGTTGAGTGGACGGTAATGGGAATTGAATTGATCTTGAAAATACCGCTCCTCAGCTTGAAGAATATATAGAATAGAATAAAATTGAATGCAAGCAGAGAGTTGGTTTTTCAAAAATAACCAATGAGCCAAAATCAAAATAAATGGCACCGGATGGGAAACCATTCCAATCATAAGGTCCACCCCAAGCTGTCTTATGTCCGCCGCCTTGCGGCTTAGTTGTAGGACATATATCCCCACCTACCACTCCCTGCATTCGTCAGGAAACAAAGTGGGGGGCATAGACTTTCAGTGATAATGTCTGCTCAAGCAATTGCATGAATTTGGCAATTCCCCGTTTTTCATCGGAGCCCATATGATAATGAATGTGCCAGTCCAAATAATCCTTTCGGAATTCAAAGTCAAATTCGGTCCTCTTGCGGATGATACTATCCAGAGTCTCCATTCCGAAGGATTTTGCTTCCCTTAGATTCTTACGAAGTATCTGATTATCAACGTTTCTCTTCAGAGCCCAAACCGCAAATACAAAGGGCAACTTTGTCAGATTGTACCAGGCTTCTCCCAAATCCCAAATTTGGTGTGAGGGATCTGACCGCAGAAACTCGATGGCCGGATTCCCGATCAGTAAGACATTCTCATGGTCTCCGGCAGAATCATAACTTTCCAAAGTGAGGTATTCCGGAGACAGCCCCTTTAACTTAAAAAGGACCTTCAGCAGGTTCACACTGGTCAGTGAAGCGGGATCGCAATAAATTTTTTCAATTTGCTCCAGAGGTTTTCTATGGGCAAGGAAAACACTTTTCACCTCTCCGAGCGAAGCAACAGCCACTTCATCAAGGACATCGTATTGATCATTAAGCAGGACCTCGGTAACACTCAGCAACGCCGCATCCAATTCTCCTTTGCCGAGTTTTTCAGCCAATTGCGAAGGAGGCATAAGAAGGACATCCTCTTCGATCCCTTTGATCAAGGGCGCTGAATTCAAATAGGGAACGGAGCCAATATGAAAGGAACCCATAGCGTGATTGAGGTTCGATTCGCGGATCTGATGCACCGCTTCCTGTTCCTTTCGGAACCGACGAGCGATTTCTTCAGGCGAATCCGGGCGAGCCATCCGCAGTTTGATCGAATCTTCAGATGAGCTCATATAAAGGCCTTTTCCTGCTTTTTATTTCGAGGGGAAACAGCGTTGGATTCTTCATCAGAGGATTGTTTTTGGGAAGAGGATCCATGACGGGTCAAAGGTTCATAAAAGGTGTTTCTCTGCACCGGAACCCGGTTTGTTTCTTCGATGGCTTGAATCATTTCGTTCTTTGTTCTTTCCTGAGGAGAATCGGCCCCCGCCATGTGAAATATTTTTTCTTCCTGAATGGTTCCATGCAGATCATCGGCCCCATAGTCCAATGCCACCTGTGCCGACTTGACACCCAACCCAATCCAATAGGCGGTAATATGGTCAAAATTGTCCAGATAGATTCGGCTCACGGCAATCGTTTTCATGGAATCAACCCCGGTTGGAGGCACCGTTACCGGAATCGTATTATTCTCCGGTTGATAAGCTAGGGGCACAAAACCCGTGAATCCACCG
>DUCD01000188.1:8198-9824 GCA_012959985.1 Verrucomicrobiales bacterium
TAATTGTCGCAGATGATCGACTCGATCTGCAAGATTTTCGACGTGTCCGTAAAGCATGGTACAAGTGCTTCGCTCTCCCATCTGATGCCACGTTCGGTGGACATCTAAATACTCTTCGGCAGATTCCTTGCCTCGTGCGATTCGACGTCGAACATCATTCCGGAAAATTTCAGCACCACCGCCGGTGATGCTATCCAAACCAGCTACCCGCAATTCCTTCAAAGTGCCTTTAACGGATAGCTTTGAAAGCCAGGCAAGATGCAGGATTTCAATAGCGGTGAAACATTTCAGGCTCATACCGGGAGCGGCATTCTTAAGAGCAGGAAGCATATCCGTGTAATAGGAAAAAGGGAGAGAAGGGTGAAGACCTCCGACAATATGAAGCTCTGTGATTCCCTGTTGACCCGCTTGTTCCGCGATGGTTGCTATTTCTTCAGTGGAGAGTTGAAAACCGTCGGCATTTCGTTTCTTTCGTGCAAAGGAACAAAAAGAACAACTCAGGATGCAGTAATTTGAATAATTTATGTAGCGATTCAGGATATACGATACACGCCTTCTGTTTTTCCTGTTATTACAGATATCAGCAAGGGTTCCCAACGCATTTAAGTCCCGGCATTCATATAATTGCAAGGCTTCCGCCTCATCGATTCTTTCATCGGCAAGAACTTTTTCGGCTATGGTGGATAGGGGACTTTCTTCCAGTATAACATTCATAACTAAATCATCCGATCATCCCGGTTGGCGGAAACCCGGAAATAAGACTTCCGCCAGGACACATACCAGGAAGATAAAACTGATCATGCCATTGAGACGGAAAAATGCGATTTGAATCCATTTTGTACTGCGCCTGCGAGCGAGCCAATGTTCCATGAGAAGCGTCAATAGGATGATCGCCAAGCCGATGGAGTAGGCTACCTTGAATCCGGAAAGCAACCCGAAGGCAAATAGAAAAATCCACATGATCATGTGACAGAAAAATGCAAAGATAAGTGCCGCGTGGACACCCCAGCGCACGGGCAGGGAATGAAGGCGGTTTTTCCGATCAAACTCGTAGTCCTGGATTGAATAGATGATATCAAAACCAACGAGCCAACAAACCACCCCTAATGCCAGAATGACGGGCGCTATATCCAGACTCCCTTTCACGGCTATCCAAGCACCGATTGGGGCAAGGGAAAGCGCTACCCCCAGATAGACATGACTGAAATCTGTGAATCTTTTGGTCAGGGAATAGAACCAGACAATGGCCAGGGCCACTGGGCAGAGCAAAAAGCATTGGGGGTTTATCAAGTAACAGGCGCCCGCAAACACCATTGTGGCTACGATTAAAAGGGTCCAGGCACTTGGCAAACTGATGGCCCCTGCGGGAAGGTGCCGGTTTCGGGTTCTGGGATTTAACGCATCGATGTCGCGATCGGCGATTCGGTTGAAAGCCATTGCACTGGAACGTGCTGCAACCATAGCCAACACGATCAGGACAAATATCCTGAAACCGGGCCAACCGTGGTTTGCCTTCGCAGCTGTCAGCATAGCCGCCAAGGCAAAAGGCATGGCAAACACCGTGTGGGAAAACTTGATGAATCCTCCCCACTTTTATAGCCCTGCATTTGTGGGGCTTTTTTATTT
>DUCD01000188.1:9834-27301 GCA_012959985.1 Verrucomicrobiales bacterium
ATGAATCCTCCCCACTTCCTGAATTCTCGGCTGATTACTTTTCTTCCGCTTTCCATCGAACGATCAGATTGTGTGGAACCTCGATATGATCCAGAACCCTGGCAACCACTGTATCCACGAGATCCATGATTGATTTCGGTTCGGCATAAAAATGCGGATTGGCCGGCAGCAGAGTTGCGCCGGCTAAAAGCAACAATTCCATGTTTCGTATCTGAACCAAACCCAGAGGCGTTTCTCTCGGAACCAGAATCAGTTTTTTCTTTTCCTTCAGCATGACGTCGGCAGTCCGCAACAAAACATCGTCACTGATCCCATGTGCGATTCTCCCCAGAGTACCCATAGTACAGGGAATCACAACCATCGCATCGAAAGGATTCGATCCGCTGGCAAACGGTACATTCATGCTTTTGGTTCCATGAACAGGTATCCCTTCTTTAGTTTTGAGCCCGCCGGGCAATTCGGCTGCAACCACCGACTGGGCGTATGTGGACAGAACTACATGGACCTCATGAGGCAGATCAGACAGTACATCCAGCAGCCTTTGGGTATAGATAGCTCCGCTTGCACCGGTTACGGCTATCAGAATTCTCATTTTCTTGTTAAACAGACGAAAATAACTACTCTCAACAGAGGAAAAGCGCAAGGTTCTGAAAACTTGATGCACAATAAAATAGAAACCATTTTAGTAACCGGAGGAGCTGGATTTATCGGGTCTCATTTAATTGCCCGGCTGTTACAGGATGGGATTCGGGTTTTGGCCATAGACGATCTGTCCACCGGAAGTCTCGAAAACATTAAGGCTTTCCGACCTAACTCACACTTCAAGTTTGAACAATCGACCCTTTCAAAGTCCCCACTGTTAGAATCATGGATCGAATCTTCCGATTATGTGGTTCACCTTGCTGCAGCTGTCGGAGTGGAGTTGGTCGTGGCTTCCCCCATTCGAACCATTCGAACAAATCTGGACGAAACATCCTTTTTGCTGGATGCCGCTTCCCGAATCGGTTCGACTCCGGTTTTGCTGGCCTCAACCTCTGAGGTTTATGGAAAAAGTAATCTCCCGGATTTTTCGGAAGATGATGACTTGATCATCGGGCCTCCCACTTTCGGACGGTGGAGTTATGCCTGTTCTAAATTGATGGATGAATTCCTGGCGCTGGCTTACGCCAGAGAAAAGTGTCTTCCTCTAGTCATCACTCGTTTTTTCAACACGGTCGGCCCTCGTCAGACCGGCAAGTATGGAATGGTGGTTCCGCGGTTCATAGAAGCCGCGACCCACGGACATCCTCTGCGAGTTTACGGAGATGGCGATCAGTCACGTTGTTTCTGTTATGTGGAAGATACGGTGGAATCACTGATTCGCCTGATGCAATGCCCCGAAGCATCAGGACAAATCTTCAACATCGGCACTACGGAGGAAGTTTCGATTCGTTGCCTGGCCGAACGCATTATTGAATTAACCGGTTCAAAATCTGAAATCCAACAGGTGTCCTATGATACGGCATACGGTCAAGGGTTTCAGGATATGAGAAGGCGCCGCCCGAACGTGCAGAAGTTAAATAAGTATATCGGCTTTCAACCGGCTATCTCCCTTGATGAAACCATTCGGAGGATTGTAGTAGCTCGGATAGAGTCGTAATCAAGAGAAGACGTCCATTCTTCACAGCTGAGGAAGGCTCTTCCTTGTTTTTAACTTGGGAATGCTTTTGAAATGGTGATCCAGTGAGATCACGGTCGCTTCGGCTTTCATTGCGGCGACCGCAATAATTAGATCTGTCAAAGGTACAATCCTACCCTTCCTATCCAAACTCCACGCCAACTGGCTGACCTCTTGAAGCAATCCGGATGTCAATTGAATCTCAGGTAGAATGCCAAAGAATTCCTGTATTCGTTGACGTTGATTGGCCTTTATGATTCCTCTCAGAACTTCGGCTCGTATGATGCCACAGCTGCAAATCTCATTGGCATGGATCCAGTTGATTAGTTTCTTTGTCGGATCGATCCGGTTTCTCAACCAATCGATGAATATGGAGGAATCCACTAAGATCATCATTTCCCCGGCAATTCTTTTTCTCGTAGTTCCAGGACGTCGTAAGCGGGGTCAACAATGGGACCTTTTTCCTGTAAATAAAAATCCTGCGACAACACTTTGTTCCGTTTTGCAATCCTCTCTGCCTCGGTCAGAGCGAAATTGATGGCTTCTTTACGGGTTCGGATACCCGTCAATTTCATGATTCTATTCAGTTTCTTTTCATCCAACTCAACCGTTGTTTTCATATGGGTAAAAGTAAGGGTTAAACACCCATATGTCGACTGGTTTCCGTCTGAATCCCAATGAATTCAGATTATGGAGGATCACTAATGCGAGTTTAGATTTCAGTGGATCACACGATCTGCTCGGTGGGACGGATGAGGACTTCGTTGATGTTGAGGTGCCAGGGAAGGTTGACAATGTAGGCGATGAGATCGGCCATTTCCTCCGGCTTGATCATTTCAGAGATGTTCTGCCATTTGGCAGGATGTTCCGGGAAGCGATCAAACAGTTCGGTGTTTACAACGCCCGGTTGTAGTGAGCAAACTCGAATACGGGTACCGACCAGTTCCTCCCGCAGACCTTCATTCATGGCTGTGATGGCCCATTTTGAGGCAGCGTAAACCCAGGCGTTGGCACGAGTTTTCCGACCGAGCACTGAAGACACATTCAGAATGAGACCGGTGTTCTGTTTCTTCATGACCGGAACGACCTCTTTCACAATGCGGATAGCCGCCAGGACGTTGATGTTGATCATCTGTTCGATGTCCTCATGCGGTAATTGTTCGATCGGGGCGGCATTCATCATTCCTGCATTGTTGAAAAGTAGATCGATGCGTTCATACTTCAACACAGTATTTTGAACCAGTGACTGGATTTCCTGCAAATTGCCGACGTCGGTCTTCACCGGCAGGCATTCTCCCCCGCCCCGCTTAATTTCATCGGCCAGTTCCGCCAACCGATCTTCCCGGCGTGCGGCGGCAACAATAGTAAATCCTTCTTGTGAGAGACGGAGAGCGGCAGCTTTTCCCATTCCGCTGCTGGCCCCAGTAATGAGTGCGATTTTAGACATGGTGGATTTAGGGGGATGTATATTGGATATTGGATATTGGCTTTTGGAAACTGAGCTGAATCAACTTTCCTGGTAATGATCAACGGATTTCCAAGTCCCGGATTCGGCGCTTTGGAAGATCGCTTCGATCGTTTTCATATTAAGAAGGGCATCCTCGATGGGAGTAGGCACCGGAGTATTGTCAATGATGGCCTTAGCAAACAAGTCTCCCTGAATGGTGTATTGATCGCAGATATCGAATGCGTAATCCTTGGTTTCGTTCTCGGTCTCGTGCCTCAATTTACAAGGACGGTCCGGAGGTGCATTGAAGGGGATTTCAATCTCGATACGACCTGTGGTTCCCAGGATGTTGACCCTCTGGTAATCGGCAAGCTGAGTCGAGCAAGTGAAGGTGGACGTTCCTTTTGAAAACTGCATGATCGAAGAAGTCAACCGATCAACTCCAAAACTCGGGTCGTTTTCGACAACACCCATGACTTTTTGAGGTTCTTCATCAAAGATAAACCGGGATAGAGATATCGGGTAACATCCGATATCCAGCAACCCACCTCCTCCGATGCCGGGGAGATTACGGATGTCCTCACTGTCATTATTGAAATAGCTGAAGAAAGTATGAATCGTTCGCAATTCGCCGATTCCGCCTGTCTTTACGATCTCCTTCGCCTTCTTCCACTGTGGATGGTGGCGATACATGAAAGCCTCCATCAACTTCAACTCCGGATGCTTTTTACCGGCCTCCACCAAGGCCATCCCTTCTTCTGAACTCAAACCGATCGGTTTTTCACATAGGACATGCTTGCCGGCCTCCAATGCCTTAATTGACCAGGGAACATGTAGGTGGTTAGGCAGAGGATTATATATGGCTTCAACTTCCGGGTCAGCCAGAAGTTCCTCATACGAACCGTAGAATTTTCCGATCTCAAGCTTTGATGCAGCCATCTGGGCCTTTTCAAGGTTTCGAGAGGAAATGGCCGTAACATCGCACCATTGGGACTTCTTCAATCCCGGAATGACTTTTTCGACGCCTATGTTCGCCGTGCTCAGGATACCCCATTTTATTGTTCGCTGGTTCGTCATCCGATGGATAATATGGATTCAGACTGAGGATTCAAGATTCGAACTGAATCAGTTTTCTATACATTTTTGGTCCTCACCGATTGACGGCAACTTGTATCCAGTAGCATATTGAACCCCATATGAATGCATTATTAGCTATAACGTTAACCGGAGCAGCGGTTTATTGTTTCAAGAAGGCCAGTGAAGAACGAAATCGCAGCGGCGCCGTTCGGAACATTAAATCCCTTCTTACCGTTGTTTTTGTCATTCTCAGTTTGATTTTCTGGTTGAAAACTTTTTTTTAATCCTCCTAAAACTCGGAATACTCATAGAGGATTTCCGCTTATCATTCATTAGCTTGGCTAATGTAAATAGTTGAATGAAATAAAGCTCAAAATTCTTGCACAAATAAACAAATGATGTTTAATCAAATTGTAACGTGGACCAACAACCCAGCGCGAAAAGCTATGTACAAAGATAAAGCAATGAAAAGACAAAGGACGGGTTTGAAAACCTGGTTTAAAGGATTTACTCTGATTGAACTTCTGGTGGTTATCGCCATTATTGCGATATTGGCTGGAATGCTTCTCCCCGCATTGGGTAAGGCAAAGGAAAAGTCTCAGAATATTTCTTGTGTAAACAATCACCGGCAGTTGGCCTTAGGTCATTCTTTGTATGCCGATGACAATGACGACCGATATTTGGCTGCCGGTCGCACGGGCACCGCCCCCGAATGGACTGGTGGAGGGTGGCTTGACTTGCCAATCAGTGGTCAGGACGACATAGATCCGTATGCAGGCTCACGGGCCGGCACTCAGAGTTCCGGTATCGCATGGAGTCCTTTATTTCAATATGTCGGTAAAAGCGTAGGAGTCTTCAAATGCCCTGCCGACAGGAGTTCAGGAAAAATCCGTGGGCAGATTCGCCCTCGAACCCGCAGCATGTCCATGCAGCAATCGATTGGGGGACCGGCATGGGGGGGGGGCGGATGGGCTGTTTTCCTTAAGACGGGCGATGTCACTCAACCCGGGCCGTCGAAGACTTTTATGTTTATCGATGAACGTGAAGACAGCATCAACGATGGATATTTTGTCGTGGATATGGTCGGATATCCCAGTCGTCCACGTTCGTTAAAGATCGTGGATTTTCCTGCCAGTTATCATGGTGGCGCTGGAGGGATGTCATTTGTGGACGGTCACTCCGAAATCAAGAAATGGATTGACTCGCGCACCAAGCCGAGGCTTCAGAAAGGCCGCGAGCTGAGTTTGAATATTGCTTCACCGAACAATCCGGATGTTTCCTGGATGCAGGACCGCACAACACGGAAAACCCAGTAGAGTCAATCCAGACCAAAATTGTGGTAGGCATTGATGCGGGGTCGGCGAATAAATTGTTCGTGTTTGTCTGGCCAGAGAATACGAATCGATTCGACGGCTCCGTTGTTGCCTAAACCAAAATGCAGTTTGTTGGCACGTTGTGAACGATAAGAGTCACCGTTAACCAGGACCTGATGGAAGGATCTTCCATCAGGCAAGGTTAAGGTGACCTTAATACCGGAACATCCGGTTTTCCCCTTCCCGCCTTTCCAATATACCCCGATCCAGTTACCTGGGTCTTCAAATTGATTCTGAAACACCTGAAGGCTCTGGTGCTTCTTTGGCCAGCTTTCATCCGTAGTCACTATTAAATCCATCCTCCCGTCATTATCCAGGTCTTCACTGACGACATTACGGCAGTCTTCCGCCAGGGCGACGCCTTCAAGGAAGGATGTATCCAGAAAGGATGCTCCGGACCGATTGACGAACAGGACATTCTTTTCGTGACCACCGTAGGAATATCCCTGACCATATAAACGACTTCCCACACTGCGAAACAGGATGTCCCGGACCGGGTCATGCCTTGAGTCGGCCGCGTAGATATCGTGTCTCCAGAATTGACGCTCGTAATCTACCACAGATCGACCGGATCTGTGTCCATTGACAATATGGAGGTCGGGGTCACCATCGTTCTCCAGATCGAAAGTGGCGACTCCCCATGACCAACCTGTCTGAGCCACCGAGTCGCTCAAGCTGTTCTGGATCAGTTTGCCGTTTTGCCCAAAATACATTCGGTTCCCATAGGCAAACAACGAACGTTTTTCAGCAAACTCCGGGAATTGAGGATGGCGTAGTTTCAGGTGATCCATACGCTGAGCAGTCGGAGAATTCATACCGATTGCCATCAGGTCCATTTGACCGTCCAAATTGAAATCTGCAAACTGATGTCCCATTCCAAAAAGGAAGGGAACATCGATCCACTGTTCGGTCGATTCAGTGAAATTTCCTTTGCCATCATTCTTGAAAAAATCGATTCCATAAAAGTCACTGAGTATCATCAAATCGAGGTCAGCATCGTCATCCAGATCGATGAAGGAAGTGCTATAGGTCCGACGGTTTCGTTTCACACCAAGCCCAGACGACTGGGTAGCATCCTCGAGGAATCCATCGCCGCGATTGATCAGGAGATAAGACGGGAATCCGTCATTGGCATCGTAGAAGGGAGTCGGCATTTGCCCCGCAACATAAGGCACTTTGTATTGGGCCAGCCAGACATCCAGATCTCCATCGGCATCGACGTCACCGGTCGTCAGACAAAATGGGTTGGGCATTGTTTCAGGAGGAGCCCAAACAGGTATTCCGGGACTCTCGAATCGTCCGTCAACGGATCCTTCGAACATCAGGATCCGGTTTCTTTCAACACAGATGAAATCGGTCACTCCATCAGAATTCAAGTCAGCGAAAATCGCACTGTATGGATCTTTTGACGGCAGCCTGCACAGAGCTTCCTCTTTGAAATTAAGGTTACCCAAATTTCGAAAAACCCGGTTGGCACTTGCCAGAATGATTTCGGAAAATCCATCTCCATCAAGGTCATGGATCAATAATGGATCAATCAGTTTCTTATTGTATGTCGGTTGAATTTCCCGGTAAAGACGACGCGCAAAGGCAGGAAGAGCCGACTGTTTCAGCAAGGTCAATTCAGTGGCATCAATCTCTTCCGAAAAAGGTGGCTCCATCAGACCTGTCGATCGTTTCCACAGAATTCCGAGTTTCCCCTGTAACATAAACCGTGTGTTCTCCTTTTTGAGGAACATTTTCATCGATATAACAGAACGGTAACGATTGTCGGGAAGGATTTCGAATTGGGGATGACGCCATTCGGATTCAACGATTCGGTAGCCTTTCTTGCGGTAGTCCCTGAGCAGGGAGACCGTGTCCGAAGGGTTGATTGCTTTGAGGAACCCTTGGGTATGGATTTGGGTATAACGGTTTTCCAGGAATTGGGGATCCGATACCTTGCCGAGAATTACTTTCCCGAAAGGAAACTCAGCGAGAATGTTAATTTTATTGTTCGCTCGGTTCAATTTATCCCACAGATCAATGAAGACTTTCTCATGAACCTGTGAGATCATTTCAGATTTCCAGACCGTATTGTCCAAGTCACGCTGTTCCTGTTCCAACCGTCTTACCTGCTCGGCGATATTCCCTGAAGAAATCTTAACGGGAGAATGAGGTACGGTTGAGTGTTTCTCATCAGACTGAACATGGGGACCCTCTTTTCCACCCGCTTGCTGAAACAACTGATTCTTCAAATAAAGCAACAAAGACAGGGATAGTCCTATCAGAAGAATAAAGATCAGGATGTTCAATCGGTTTGAGTTTTCAGCAGGCATGGTATTTCTGAAAAACTGTGACCGTTTTCAGGGAGTTTTTTGACTGGACGAGATAGCCGGAAGAAAAGGATTTCCGGGGACAACTATTTGGATTTCAGATCGTCCCTCCTGGATCACAATATGCTGATCCGCTGAAATATTCCTGAATGATTCAATATCACCCGAGGGCCATTTGATTTCCAGTTCGTCGACCTTGTCATATCCATCAAGACCCAGGTGAATCAGGTTCGGCATCTGCGATCGGAAGGAGTTAACGGGGTACATTTCACGAACGATCCTGTTTCCGTCCACAGTGGCCGTGATTCGTGAGCCGATTCCCTGACGGTTACTTTTCACTCCATTCAAGCTTAGTTTCAGATAGTGCCCTTTCTCAAAACCGTTTTCATAAATCAACAGAGGCCCTCCTCCAACCTGCCGAATGACCAAGTCCAACTGACCATTGTTCTTGAAGTCGGCTGCCACCACTGCCCTTCCATCTCCATCGCTGTCGGCTCCTGTCAAATAACTGATTTCATAAAATTCCTTTCCCCGCCCGTTCAGGAAAAACCGATTCCGCTCATAACTGCTCAAGTTGTTGCTGAGATTGATTTTCCATGGATCTTCCACCCAGAATTCTTCCAGGTCGTTATCCAGTTCCCCTGGGGCTTCAGCGGTGCAGCTTCGATCAAATGGTTGCGACACGACAACCTGCCAGAGGCAACTTCAACCATCGGGTTTTGATCGATCCTGACTTATAAAACCACAGTTCGCGTAAATATCCAGAAACCCGTCATTATTCAGGTCGAACATGCCGGGTCCCCAACCCCAGCCGACCGCATCGATATATAACCCCTGTGCCATTTTCTCGAAATTCAATCCGCCCGTGTTTCGGTATAATTCGCTGCCGTCCACAAGGCTCTTGAGTTTCTGCATGATTTCGTCCGGGTAGGATCCGGGAGGGATGTTGCCCATGACTCGTTTGCCAGCCTTGGAATACATATTGTTAACGTATATATCCACCAGACCGTCATTATCGAAATCACCACATGTGATGCCCATCGTTCCCCAGTCGGAGGGTCCTTCGGTGAGTTTTACCGGCTTGAAATCCTTACCATTGACGTTTACCAGAAGCAGCCCATTCCCGAATTCGTCCGGAACGAACAAATCCGGCCAACCGTCAAGATCTGCATCAAACCAGACCGCACCTGCTGTAGAACGATGATCTCCATCAGCATGGTAGGATTGGGTCAGATCTTCAAATCTTCCACCTCCCAAGTTTCGAATCAGTTGGTTGGCGGATTCCGTTCCACTGTGACCATCGATCCAAGAACCGGTCTTGAAACTGAAACCGGCGCTGCGTGTTACGTATAGATCCACGTATCCATCCTTATCGAAGTCTGCCAGGCTGAAACCGGTGGGGACGTTTTCTTTTCCCACGGAAGCGATGAGTTGAGGCAGATTGCTTAGATGGGTGGCATCCGCAAAATGGCGCCCTTCCTGGTTCCGGTAAATCCGACATCCATCGGGAGAGTTTTCCACATGTGAATCAAGTCTTCCCAACCGTCATCATCCACATCGAGGAATGAAACGAAACCTGCGTGACTTGAATGAAGCCCCACATCAGCCGTAACGTCGGTCATTCGGCCGTTTTCCGCCCCTTGGTATAAAATCAATTTATTAGGACCTTTGATATCAGTGACCAACATGTCCATATACCCATCTCGATTGTAGTCCGACAGGTAAACTCCCCCACTGTTTCCGACCATTTTTTTCTGAGAGAGATTCCAATTGTCGTGCATATCCGCTGTCTTCACTCCCCTTTCACCGGTAACTTCCTTCATGAGGAATCCCTTTGAGCGAGCTGTTTGAATCAAGCTGAAATTCAACTCGGAAAGCCAGGCGGAATCACTGAGAACCTTATTCTCCAGCTTTCCCGTTGTTAGATCGAAATACGCTAATATTTCGTGCGGACTGCCCGGTTCTGATTCCCCCCAAATCCGGAGTTTAGCGGTCGCCGTCCATTTTTCAGGCACGATAGTTTTCCCATCTATCGGTTGCAGTGCCATCAGGTGAAACCTGACTTTAGGTTTCTTATGAAAATTGGCAATCTGCCCGATCAGCCATTCAACGAATTGTTCTCCGTTCAAAACGCTTCTGAGATGTTCAGGGTGGCTTTGTCGAGTTATTTCAAGTTGTCGGTTTTGATGTGACAGAGGAGCCGAATAGGTGAAGGCCTGGGCTTGGAACTCGCTAGTCAGGACTTTCGCGATGCCCACCTTGTCCGATTCGGAAATCCTTTTCGCAAGGGGTTCGAATCCGTAACGAGTGAGAGCATTCCCATAGTGTTCGGTCTTCCAGAGGAATTCACGCTGCTCTTCGCTGATCAATTCTATCGCCGAACCCTTATAGTCCCAAGTCTGCCGTTCAGCCTGATTTGCCACCCGCTTGTTTTGGGTCATTTTATTCGAATTCAGAATCCAAATCAGGAGGACAACTGAGGTAACCAACAAAAGCAGCACCCGCCCACGGAACATTGGTTTCTTCAGAGGATTTGGCATGATCAGTTAATCGTTCTCATCACATCGAATAACCGACGGATTATCGAGGGAGGAAATCTGCTGTCAACTGTACAACGAGGTCATTCACAGGGGATGCAAAAAAAAATCAAACCACAATGAAACTTTTTCAGGATCCTCGGGGTATAACCAATTAAGAACGATGACCGATTTCCTGGATTTACAAAGAAACATCCACATTGTAATGGAAAGTTCCGGAAATCTGAATATCGTATTACTTAGGAAACTCAAAATGAGGATTAAGCCATGAATAGACCCTTCGGAATTATCGGATCACTGCTATTATTTGTTTTCTCGGCACTTTCGAGTCTTCTTCCTCCGGGTATTCCTTCTCTCGAAAACGCAAAAAACAGCCGCCGCCCCGAATTGGTTTCCAAAAAGGCCTTACCCCAATAGAGCGATTGATTCAACTTTTCCTCATGGAATTTCGGCGACCTAAAAGGAGTCCCATAAACTCAATGACAATCGCCGGCAGGTAGCTTTGCAACACAACACCCAGTCTCAGCACTTAAAGCATGTCCTCAGGGACCTGTGAATGAGCAGAGACGCCGAGCAGAGCCAAAATAGACTCAGCCCGAAAGGGTTGCAACAGCAATAGCCATAGTTTTTCAACGGGCTTAACCAACTGGTTTTTCACTTTGGTATTGAAAGACCTCCTCGAGAGGAATCTCGAAGACTTCAGCGATTCGAAACGCTACTTCAAGGGAAGGGGAATACTTTCCACCTTCAATAGCCATCACGGTTTGACGTGTAACACCAACCCTCTCTGCGAGGGCCTGCTGCGTCATTTCGTTCATCATGAATCGCTGTCTGCGAATATTGTTTTGAATGTGGTTCCCGGCCATCTCAGAACCCCCGCCGATAATACACCAACTGAACGACACACTGCACGATTTCTGAGACAACCAACGACAGCAGAATAGCATTGGCCATATTTAACGGTGTCGTATCGGTCATCCACATGCTGGCCGACAGGAGAGCACCCACCGCAAGCACAGTAGAGGAGATTCTGATTGCCTGTAATTCGATTAAAGTATCGCGTTCGTCGCCATCTTGAGTTGCCGAACGGATATTGCAGAGGGCAATCCCAATATGCAGAATGGCCAACATGACCACCAGAGCCACTACGGCGAAGATGAATAGCCCTAATCCCTGCGAGGGGGTCATTGCCGCAACCGATATCAGATAAAAGTAAAAACCGAAGACAACCAGCAGACTGACCAATACGCTCCAGATACTCTTTTCTTGGAAAGATAAGTTCATGACACATAAGATAGTGGAGAATACCTTTATGTCAAAAATTATTAACTCCAAGTTAAATATTTTTTACATTAGGTTGGGAAAACCATTTACCTTACTTAGAAAGTCTTTATCAGGTTAACCCATCTTGATCCATTGATTCGATGCTCTTCCTGAACAGCGATAAAAGATAGGATTCAGGCCGGGAGGAGTTCGTTCTGGGTCGACACGGTTTCCGGCGAATGGGAGAGAGCCTCTTTTTCCAGCTTCTGGTTCATATCGATTATTTTCTGAACTGTATTGATATGTGCCCTTATAACAGGAAGGTGGTAAGGCATTATGACAACCTGATCAGAGCCGACGGAAAACAGTTCATCGACGGATTCGGTGGTGGCCTCTTTCAGGAATGTCAGGATATAGACATCTCGATTAATTTCGGAATTCTTCAGAGTTTTTATAAACCCATTCACTTCATAATCTGCGGTATCACCTGCCAGCAGAATCAAATGAGGATGAAACTCCAGATGGTATTTCAGGATGGCTTCAGTCGAGTTTTCCCTGATCATATCATGAGGTGAACCGGCTAGATCGAAGGCAATTTTCTCAAAAATCGATTCTTGCCGGCAAAAAGGATTCTCAATGGAGATTCTGAATGCCAAATTGTTTCATGAACCTCTTCTTTAATAGTAAAAGTATCTGAACTGATTCTCGAACGCGCTTTGATCTCTGCCAGAGAAGGAATGATTCCCGAATCCAATTCCAGACTTCCCCCCCATACTGACCATTCCTCTGTAATCTGGTTCAACAGGCTGATAAAGGACTCGCTGTCCATTTTTAATCGGGAGCGAATATGAATCAAGGTTTCCCTATCCTCGGCGCTTGAGTTCCCTTCACCGGCCGAAAGCCAATTCGACATGAAATCGGCATACCGAATGATATCCGCCAGAATTTCTGTAGGTTGTTTTTGACCAGGCCTCTCATCCGATTCGGGGTTTCCGATCAGATATACGGCTTTTGCAAACACATCCGGAAATCCCCAGTCCTTGAATAGAATTGCGTTCAATTCGTATTGGTCGATTCCGAGTTCGTCTTTCTGAAAGCGTGAGGGATCTTCATCCGGGTTGGCTTCGCACCTCTCCGCAATTCGTGAGGATGGGCCATTTACCGCTGAATTGGCAACCTTGATCAAGCGCCCAGTTAATGCGGGATCCGATTGAAGAACTTTGGCCAAGTCCTGCATGGAGAAATCGGCATCCTCTGTGATTTGCAGAATTTTCAACCCGACCGAAGAGGGAGACGGCAGTTTGTCTGAAGATTTAAGTTGTTCAATGATATCCATAGCCTTCTAGATCGAAAACTCCCGTGTGAGCCGGTCCTTCATAATCCGTATCGGTTATTGCCAGAAATGCTTGAGGTTTTTCACGTGACCGGAGCAGATGGCTTTGGCATATTCCGACCTTAACCAAAACGGAGGGAAGCACGGTTTTCCCGCATTACCTTGCTTTCGACATGATGGACGCCGTCCAGAAATTCAAGAAGGAATTCGGATATACTCCTGTTGGGCAGGTCATTGCACCCGGGCGTTTGGAACTTCTTGGTAACCATACCGATTACAACCAGGGACTTGTCATGGCCTTGGCGGTTGATCGGGTATTGCAGATCGCCTTTGCTCCTCGGCAGGATGGCCGGATTGAACTGGTGTCGACCGGATATCCCGGGAAGGAGATTTTTTCCCGCAGCCGGATCAAAAAAAACCCGGAATGTGAATGGGCGAATTATCTCAAAGGTGTACTGATACAGTTGCAGGATCGAGGAGTGTATTTTGGCGGATTCAATGCGGCTGTGCACGGAACCATACCTGCCGGAGCAGGGTTGAGCAGCTCCGCTGCATTGGAAATGGCCACCGCATTGGCAATCCGTAGAATGTATCCTTTTGTTCTGACGGATTCGGGTTCCATGCGATTGAATGAAGCCAGCCATCCGCCGGATTTCAAGGAAAGGATACTGCTCGCGAAACTCTGCCGGGATGCAGAGAATCAATTCGTGGGAGTCCAATGCGGATTGCTGGATCCCCTCTCTTCTATTTTCGGAAGGGCAAACCAAGCCATCTGCATCGACTGTCTGCATGAAACCGTGGAACACTTTCCATTCATCGGCGAAGTGGCTGTCATCATTTGCAATTCCGGAGTGACCCATCATCTAAACGATGGCAGCTACAATCAGCTTCGGGACTACTGTCGAAATGCTGCCAAAAAACTTCAGGTTACGTCACTTCGGAAAATGGATCTATCCACCTTGAAAAAACGGAAGGGTAATCTGTTTCACCGTGAATACGATTGCGCGTTGCACGTTGTCAGTGAAATTCAGCGCGTCATCTTCGGTGAAAAAGCGTTGGAGGAAGGCAACCTGGAACAATTTGGTCAATACATGCTGCAAAGTCATGAAAGCTCACGGGATTTATTCCGGAACAGTTGTCGTGAACTGGATACCCTAGTCGCGCTGGCCCGAAACAAGAATGGATGTTACGGAGCGCGATTGACCGGAGGAGGATTCGGAGGAGCAACGATCAATCTGGTGGAAAGAAAACATCTTGGCGACTTCATGGATGGCATGGCTCAGGATTACCAGCATGCAGTCGGATTTGACCCCGATCCTCAGATCATTCAGATTGTGGAAGGTGCCGGAGACATTGACCGAATGCCCCGAATCCTCACACGTCAGTCAGGAATCGTTACCAAACCCTCTGACCAACGTTGGGTATTGGACGAATTATAATTACCTGTCATGCCATTTTCACCTGCTTGAATATCGAATTATTAGCCAATCAGGAAAATAGATCCAACTGAGGAGATTCCGGTAATTCTTGAAGTCGCTTTCTCTGACTTTTATTCCGACGAGCACGTTTCGATGTTCCATCCGGATTCAAATCGGATTCCTCCAGGTTTCTAAGGACTTCTTTGGATCTTTCGATGACTTCCTTTGGGATACCGGCAAGTCGGGCTACCTGGATTCCATAACTCTTGTCGGTTCCTCCCGGAACAATCTTGCGGATAAACACAATTTTGTCGTTCCACTCCTTCACCACCACATTGAAATTTGAAACGCGGGGCAAACGACCGGCCAATTCTGTAAGTTCGTGATAATGAGTTGCAAACAATGTTTTGGAACCCAAATGGTGGTGCAGGTACTCGACAATCGACCACGCGAGGCTGAGTCCGTCAAAGGTACTGGTCCCTCTTCCTATTTCATCCAGAATGATCAGGCTGTGGGAACTTGCGTTGTTCAGAATATTAGCGGTTTCACTCATTTCCACCATGAAAGTGGATTGCCCTCTCGATAGATCATCACTGGCTCCGATTCTGGTGAAAATCCGGTCGACAAGATCGATTCGAGCTTTTGAAGCGGGGATAAAGGAACCGGTATGCGCCAGCAATGTCAACAATGCAGTCTGGCGAATATAGGTACTTTTTCCGGCCATGTTCGGACCGGTTATTAAGGCCACTTGAGAGGTTTCACAATCCAGGTTTACATCGTTAGGGACAAACCTTTCATCCGACAATCCCTGTTCCAATACCGGGTGGCGTCCTTCCTCTATTTGAAGGATTCCTTCCTCGAGAATCTGAGGTCGACAATAGTTGTGCTGCCGTGCGGTTTCGGCAAAAGAAGCCAACACATCAAGACGCGCAGCCGTGTCGGCAATTTGTTGAATAACGGTCAAATGGCTAATCACTGTCTCTCGTAAGCGAAGAAACAATTCGTATTCCAATTTAGCTGCACGCTCTTCGGCTCCGAGAATTTTTGATTCCATCTCCTTCAATTCAGGAGTGATGTAACGTTCTCCGTTTGCCATCGTTTGTTTGCGAATATAATGCTCGGGAACTTTATCTAGATTTGCTCTCGTCACTTCCAGAAAGTACCCAAAAACGGAATTAAAACGAATCTTCAACGATGGAATGCGATTCTTTTCACTTTCACTCTTCTGAAGTTCGGCAATCCATTGTTTCCCTTCCCTCATAGCTTGGCGAAGTTCATCAAGAGATGCGTCAAATCCATCCGTTATGATTCCCCCTTCCTTAAGTGTTACGGGCGGTTCCTCAGCGACTGCTTCACCGATCTTGTCGGTTAGTTCCGGCAAGGGATTCATCTGAAGCGCTAGACTCTGCATTAAAGAGAGTTCGACAGTTTCATCGGTTGTTGTTTCGGATTCCTCCAATGCAAGCGATGGTAAACAGTCGGCAGAAAATGGTTCAGTCGGTAGATCGTCCAATATTTTTCGGATTTCCGGAACTTGCTCCAAAGCCGTCTTCAAATTCAACAGATCTCTTGCATTCCCCGAACCGACACTTAAGCGCGTTATAGTTCTCTCTAAATCACGAACTTCTTTTAGATTTCCCCTGATTTGGATCAACGATTGGGGCACTTGCATCCATAATCCGACCGCTTCCTGTCTTTCCCTGATGCATTTCACTGAAGACAACGGACGACTCAACCAATCCCTTAATCGGCGTGCACCCATCGGCGTGACTGTCTTATTGACAGCGTCATACAGACAAGCAGGCTTAGGAGCATCACGGTGAAGAGGTTCCAGAATTTCCAAATGAGTCAACGAAGTAACGTCCAAAGCCATGAAATCACTCGATTGGTAATACGACACACTCGTAAGATGCGATACATCCCTTCTCAAGTTCTCCTTCAGGTAATGGAGAATGGCTCCGGCAGCACCCACCGCTGCATCATGGTTTCGTAGTCCGAACCCATCAAGAGAAGCCACAGAGAAGTGTTCCCTGACAGTATAAAGTGAAGTTTCCAAGTCAAAGACCCATCCGTCATATCCATGAATGACTTTACACCGGCCATTTATCCAGGATTCCACTTCGTGATCTTCCGAGGCATAAATTAATTCGGAGGGATGCAATCGTTCCAATTCGCAGTGAAGATCCTCCTTGTTATTGAATTCCGTTGCCTTGAACACGCCAGTAGTCAGATCAACATACGCCAGTCCAATTGTTTTCCCGGTAGAACATACGGTCGCAATAAAGTTATTCTCATCTGCTTTTAAAATCCGTTCATCAAAATGGGTGCCGGGACTGATGATCTGCGTAACTTGACGGCGCACCAACTTTCCCGGTTTCGCTTCTTCAACCTGATCGCAAATGGCAACTTGCCTCCCTGCTTTCAGAATGCGCGAGATGTAATTGTTTGCCGCATGATACGGGATTCCACACATCGGCATATTGCCTCGTTTAGTCAAAGCGACGTTTAAAATGCTCGCTCCTTCTTTCGCGTCATCAAAAAAAAGTTCATAAAAATCACCTAGTCTAAAAAAAAGAAGTGCACCTTTTGGCAGTTCATTTTTGATGGAGCGATACTGCGCCATCATAGGCGTGAGCTTGGTTCGAGACGACATAGGGATTAGCCTAAGGTGATTTTCGTCACGGGTCGAAAATTATTTTACCAGAATTTTTTGAAAGTTCTTAAAAATAAAACTAGTCAAGAAAAAAAAATTAATTATAGTTAGCAGAACGACGAACCCAAAATAGAACGGAGGTGACAAAAAGTGCCTGTAAAAAAGAAAGCAAACACGAGGTCAAGAAAGAAGGTAGCAGCGAAAGCAGCAACCCGAAAAAGACCGGTAGCTAAGAAGAAAGCCCCGGCTAGAAAGAAAGCCCCGGCTAAGAAGAAAGCTCCAGCTAAGAAGAAAGCTCCAGCTAAGAAGAAAGCCCCGGCTAAGAAGAAAGCCCCGGCTAAGAAGAAAGCTCCAGCTAAGAAGAAAGCCCCGGCTAGAAAGAAAGCTCCAGCTA
>DUCD01000189.1 GCA_012959985.1 Verrucomicrobiales bacterium
CGAAAAGAGACCGCTACGGTGTCCTCTATTATGAGTCAACGGGATGCAGCCTGAACCACCCCTTCGGTGTCTTTTTTTAAGTGAGTCAACAGGTAGCGGATAAATCTTCATGGAACCTTGTTAAGTTCGAGGATCCGGATAAGCTAACTGAAATGGCTCAATCTACCGGACGTAAGCAATTCTTCAAAGAGCGGGGAGTAGTGTATCTCATGACTTTTATTATGGGAGGTTGTGGCATCGCCTATGAGTATACCTTCAGCAAGATCTCTTCGGATCTGCTTGGGAATTCTGTGGTCCAGTGGGCGGTGACCATTGGGTTGATGATGTTTTTCATGGGGATTGGGTCGGATCTTCAAAAGCACCTCAGCGATCGGCATCTTTTCGATAAATTCCTTGTTTTCGAAATTCTTCTTGGAATGATCGGGGCTTTCGGGCCGATTTTGCTTTTGTATTTTTTCGGTGTTTCAAGGGACCATTATGTTTTGGTTCAATACGCTTCCATTACCAGTGTGGGTTTTCTGATCGGATTGGAAATCCCCATCCTCACCCGAATCAACGAACATTTCACCACCGAATTGAAAGCCAATATTGGAGGAGTTCTGCGGATGGATTACGTTGGTGCCTTTGCTGGCGCGCTTGTCTGGGTTTTCGTATTGCCACGATTCTTTACCCTGGTTCAGATGAGTTTTGTTCTGGGCTTGCTCAATTTACTGACGGCTGGTGTTGCTCTTTATTATTTTCGATCCCTGGTTTACCGGAAAAAAAGTTTGATCGCATTTATATCAACGGCTGTGATGGGGTTGATACTTGGATTCAGCATGGCTCCCACCTGGACCCGGTATTCCGAACAGAAATTGTATTTGAATCCCATCGTGTTTTCCGCGACCACACGATACCAGCATATTGTTCTTACCCGCAGTCATGGCGGAGATTTGTTCTGCTATATCAACGGCCATACTCAGTTCTCCAGTTTTGACGAGTTTATCTATCACGAATTCCTGGTCCACCCAATCATGTCGATTGCTCCCAGGCACGATCGTGTCCTGGTACTGGGCGGTGGGGACGGCTTGGCTGTAAGGGAACTTTTGAAATACCCGGATGTGAAATCTGTAACTCTGGTTGATCTGGATCCCGAAATGACACGGTTGGCCAGGGCGAACCCTGAATTATCCGCCCTGAATGAGAACAGCCTCCAAAATGCCAAGGTCCGTTTTTTGGAAAATCATGCATTGAGTGCCGTTCCCGGAAAAACAGAAGGCGTTTTCTCTCCGGATCGAACCCAACTGTTTGAATCGGAGTATTACCCAACGGTTGAAGTTTCCATCGTCAATATCGACGCCGCCCAGTTCATTAATCAGATCTCGGGTACCTTTGATGTAATTGTGCTCGATTTTCCTGACCCCAGTAATCTGGAATTATCCAAACTCTATTCCAAAAGCTTTTATCAGCAACTGCACTCCAAGCTAAGTCGCGACGGAATTCTTGTGCAGCAGTCCACTTCACCGATTTACTCCAAGGACGCATTTTTGTGTATCGGTCGAACCATGAATGCGGCCGGATTGTCTGCCTTGCCATTTCATGAGAATGTGCCCGTGTTCGGAGAATGGGGATGGTGGATGGGGTGTCGGAAAGATTCCTATCTTGCACGTGACATGAGAAAGAAACTTGAGAACTTAGATGAATTGTCGGTGCCTGTAAGATATTTGACTACGGATCTTGTCCGGGCTTCTCTCGCTTTTGGAAAAAGTTCATTCAAGACTCAGGAGACCGAGGTCAATACCATCGTCAACAATGTCATATTCAGGTATTATGTCGAAGGGGCCTTGTTCGGAGACTGAAGATAATGAATCGTCGAACTTTTCTGAAACTTTCTGGATCCGGGCTTTTTTCTTCTCTCGTTTCCTGTCGTCAGCCTGATGAAATCAATTTAAATTTTCCGGTGCAGATCCAAGATGATCTGCTCCGGGGCCATCGATTGTTCAATGGCCCGAAATCAGGCAAATTTCGCAAAGAATACCGAAAGGATGTTTTGGTTGTCGGGGCGGGAATCTCCGGCTTGGCTTCTGCCTATCAATTGAGATCCCGCGATGCGGTGGTTATTGAAATCGGGAATACGATCGGGGGGAGTTCCGCGTCCGGTGATTATAAGGGGATTCCGTTTTCCATGGGGGCACATTATGATCTGGAATATCCAGATTACTACGGCCGCGAAACCCTTGAACTTCTGGTGGAACTTGGAGTGATCCGACTGAATCCGGTTCGTAGACTCTGGGAATTTGTGGATCGACAATTTCTCATAGAGCCTGATGAAGAAAGTCAATGCAGAGTGAGACTTGGTTTTCGATCCGAGGTGCTTCCCGACACACCTCAGACTCTGCGGTTCATTCAATGGATTCAATCATTCAGCGGTTCCATGCCGATGCCAACTCGCCTGATTTCACCTGAATTCAGGGAGCTCAATTTCATTACCTTTGCTCAATTGCTTAAAAAGGAGGGGATAGATATATCCGCTGAATTCAGACAGGCAATTGACTACCAATTGACCGATGACTATGGGGCGGGCATGGACCAGGTATCTGCTCTGGCCGGAATTCATTATTATCAATGCCGTCCCTATTATTCGGAGTCCATTCAGGTGTTTTCCCCGCCTCAGGGAAATGCTTATTTCGCTGATAAACTGTTGGGTGGTCTGCCTCCTGATACCGTTCGCCTGAATAGTCTGGTGAAATCCATTCTTCCGGAGTCAAACAGATTCAAGGTTCAGGTTCTCGACCTTATCACTGGAGAAACGGATGAATACCGGGTTTCACAGGTTGTGTATGCGGGGCATAAGCAAGGATTGAAATATTCTTTACCCGAGGAATATCCCCGGTTTTCTGAAACCATCTATGCTCCATGGTTGGTATTCAATTTCATCCTGAACCGTCCTACGGAATCTAAATTCTGGCAAAATGAAATGCCGGTTTCAGATTCGGGATTCCTTGGAGTAGTGAATTCTCAGGCGCAGTATGCCCCTTTTCCCAATACCTCACTGGGTGCTTATTTCTGCCTTTCACCGGATCAACGTGCTTCCCTTCTGGAAATTCATAAGAATTCGGCATCCTGGCTCCGTCGCGTTCTTTCATTGATCAATCAAGCACTGGATGAACGCATAGATCAACGCATCCTGCAGGGGTCCATCCGGGTTCTTGGGCATGCTATGCCGATACCGGTTCCAGGTTATCTCTTTCAGGATCGCAATGATCAACGGAAGTTCGAGGGACTTGTTTATGCCGGAGTGGATAACGGTAGACTCCCCCTCATGTTCGAAGCGCTGGATTCCGGAATTCTCGCCGCTTCCCTACTTTCTTGATCCGTCTATTCCGGACGTAGAATTCTTCGGAATTGACGATGGAATAGAATGGACTATCTTCCCTTGACCCTATGGGGAATTAAGGGACCGGAATGGAAATGCGGAGAGTCGTATTTGCGCCCGGTAGAGTAAGTGAAAAATTTAAATGTTCAGATTCATGACCAGGAACGAAAATAAGCACTCAACTGAAGAGGAAACCCAACTGAAACTTTCGGAACGTCTGCTGGAGGCCCGCACTCTTGTAATCTGCGGAGAGATTCACCAGAAGCTCGCCAAGGAAGTATGCGAGAAACTGATTGTCCTCTCCAACGAAAGTGATAAGCAAATTTGGATTTATCTTAATTCTCAGGGAGGGCATGTCGAAGCGGGTGACACCATTTTCGACATGATTCAATTTGTGAAGGCACGAGTCCGTATCATCGGTACCGGATGGGTCGCCAGCGCCGGGGCCTTGATCTATTCGGCACCACCGAAAGAAGACCGGTTTGCTCTCCCCAACACACGGTTCATGCTGCATCAACCCTTTGGCGGAGCCGGAGGGCAGGCATCGGATGTCAAGATTGAAGCCGAAGAACTTCTGAAAATGCGGGAACGGTTGAACGCAATTTTCGCAAAACAGACCGGGCAGCCGATCGTGAAAATCAACAAGGATTCGGATCGGAATTTCTGGATGTCTTCCTCCGAAGCGGTTGAATACGGATTGGTAGGGAAAGTCGTTGGTTCCGTGGATGAAATCGAGTAGAATTAAATACGAGACCAAGAATGAAAGCCTCCCCGTTAAATCGAGGCTTAAAGGTGTAATCCCATAAGCCTGTGGCAATCCGTGTCCGTGCAAGTGGCTGTGGACATTTGTTTTTCTGAAGTGTTCCAGCTACTATGAAGCATCAATTTGAAACCGGAGGGGTCTCAAAACGGGTCCGGATCTTACTTTATGTGTTTCTACTTGAGCCAGCCATGAAATTTAGTTTTAAAGCACTGTCATTCAAATGGAAGTTGATGCTCATCATTCTGCTTGCTTGCCTGATTACTCTCCTTGTCGCCTGCAGTGCTTTCATTGGCTATGAATCGTTCACGTTCAGACAAAAATTGGAGCAACAGT
>DUCD01000190.1 GCA_012959985.1 Verrucomicrobiales bacterium
GAAGTGTGCTTCCTGTCATGATAGTTTCATTGATCGGTGGACCTTGAAGGAAGCCTATGGGCTCGCCTCGATTTATTCTCAAAAGCCTTTGGAGCTGACCCGATGTGACATACCTACCGGGGAAATGGCTCAGGCAGCCTGGATTTTTCCTGAACTGGGAACATTGGATCCGGAGGCTGAGCAGCCCGAGCGTTTGAAACAGCTTTCAAGGTTGATGACCCATCCGGAGAACGGTCGATTTGCACGGACCATTGTCAATCGCCTATGGAAACAGCTGATGGGGAGAGGAATTGTCCATCCAGTGGATGCCATGCATACCCGTCCCTGGAGTGAAGATTTATTGGATTATCTCGGTGTTTACCTGGTGGAGCAGAATTATGATCTCAAGAAGGTGATTCAGTTAATCGTCAGTACCCGCATTTACCAATCCAAGGGAGTTCATGACGAACAGAAACCCGATCCGGATGCCTATGTTTTTCGCGGGCCGATTATGAAACGAATGACCGCGGAACAGTTTCTGGACTCCATTTGGTCCATTACCCGAACCTGGCCTGAGCCAGATAAAAAAGCCTTCAAACTTGATGGTCGGAAACAAGGAGGGCAACTTACGGCGGTATTGAAAGCACAAGGGGAAAATGTTGAATGGGAGAATCGTGCATTGCGAGCCGTCTTTACCCCACAGAACAGATTTCAGGCGAGTTTGGGACGTCCGAGCCGAGAGCAGGTTGTAACAGATCGTCCGGATTTACTCACCACCTTGGAAGCTATCTATCTTTCTAATGGTCCGGTCCTTGCAAAAACCCTTTCAAGCGCTGCTGAGCATATACTGGAAAAATGGAATGATAATCCCGAGGGCATGATCCTTTGGTTGTTCAACTATTCCCTGTCGAGGAATCCTACGGTATCGGAGCAACAAATACTACAGGACCTGGTGGGCAAAGAGCCGGTTCCGGAAGTTGTCGAGGATTTGCTTTGGGCAGTATTTATGCTCCCCGAATTCCAATACATTAATTGACCCAACGGAAACATATGATTGATCCGAATCTTAGCGAAACACACACACGTCGAAATTTTCTTAAGGCACTTTCGGCAGCAAGTGCGGCGGCCTTGCTGGGGCCGGAACCCGTCTTGGCGACATCAGATTCGCTTGAGCAACCCATCCCGACGGCCGATTCCTGCATTTTACTCTGGATGGGAGGCGGCATGGCGGCACCTGACAACTTTGACCCAAAGCATTACGAGCCTTTTGAAATCGGGAAATCGGTGGAAAAGATCATCAGTACGTTTCCCGCAATCGATACCGCAGTGGACGATATAAAAATCGCGCGAGGCTTGGAAAAAATTGCGTCTGTGATGGATCGAGCCACCTTAATACGATCTCATGTTCTTCCTGATCTTGGGCATATTCTTCACAGTCGTCACCAGTATCATTGGCACACAGGATATGTTCCGCCGGTAACCGTGGCGGCTCCTCATATCGGTGCCTGGATGGCCCGGTTTCTCGGTCCAAGAAACCCAGTCATCCCTCCCTTCATTAATATCGGTCAACGGATCGAGGGAAACGGAGAATCGGAAGAACTCAAGGCGTTTACTACCGCTGGATTCCTTGGAAGTGAATACGGCCCGTTCAACCTGCCGTTTCCTGAAACGGCCGCCGCTGCCGTGCGTCCTCCAGAGGGGATGACGGGAGCACGGTTTAAACGCCGTTACCGAGCCATGGAAAAACTGCTCAAGAATTCTCCGCGGTCCGAGTATTTCAGTGATTACCATCAGGAGTCCGTTCTGAGATCCGTCGATAACGCCCAGCGTCTACTGTCCTCAAGTGACAGGTCGGCATTCGATTTGGATTTGGAACCAAAGGAGAGTTTTGATCGTTACAACACCGGTCGGTTCGGGAAAGGCTGTCTACTGGCCCGTCGCTTGGTGGAAAAAGGTGCCCGGTTCGTTGAAGTTACAACCGAGTACATCCCCTTCGTCCATTGGGACACCCATGAAAATGGACATACCACCGTGGATCGACTGCATCGAGAGATCGATCAGCCTATTTCCCAGTTGATTCTGGATTTGGAAAAACGGGGTATGCTTGATCGCACATTAGTGGTCATTGCCAGTGAATTCAGTCGTGACATGATGATTGAGGGAGTCCCCGGCAGTAATGCCAAGGATCAGTCCAGAGCCAAAACGGATAAGCTAACCGAAATGAAGCAGTATGGGCTCCATCGCCATTTTACCGGGGGATCTACTGTGGCCATGTTTGGGGGCGGTATGAAGCGTGGATTCGTTTACGGCGAAACGGCGAAGGAGCGACCTTGTATCGCAATAAAGAATCCGGTTGACGTCACGGATCTTCACTCCACGATTTTTAAAGCCATGGGGATCAGCCCTAAATCCGCCTTGGAAGTTGAACGTCGGCCATTTTATGTGACCAAGGATGGGCTTGGAAAACCCGTGCAGGACGTGTTCGCCTGAACTCACTTGTATTGGAGTCTTTTCCTGAGTTCGAATCGATACCGATTATTTATTTTCCAACAGGCTGGGACTGTATTTATCCTGAAGCCCTATTCAGCTTGGGACTCCGACCTTACTTTTTGAGGGTATCTGTAATATTCAATGCAATATATTTGTTGAATCGGGCAATTTCGGTAAAGAATAACAAGAATAACAAGGAGAAAAGGGGGATTGTGTTAAATGTTTAACTTAACAACAAGGAACTTAAGATGATGGCCAGGAAGATCGTTACAATGACCCTACTGCTGGTGGTTTCAGTGCTGACAAGTATTGGACAGGAATCGACTGACGAAGTGGAAAATGCGGAATTTCAAATCAAGGATTTGAGGGACAACATTCCGGAGTTCATCAAGGGAGGAAAACTCAATCTGAATATTCGCCCACGTTACGAATTTGCTGATATGGATGGATTGGACGCCTCGAATGCCTTTACGGTTCGGACGGCGCTCGGGTTTGAAACGGCACCACTTTATGGATTTCGAGCCAAAGTGGAAATGGAGGATGTGACCGTATTGGGAAACGAAGACAATTACGCACAACCCGGAGGGCTGAGCGGTCCGGGAAAAACCGTCGTTGCCGATCCTGAAGGAACGGAATTGAATCAGGGGTGGTTGGCCTACAGAAATTGGGATACCGAATTGATGGTCGGCCGACAGAACCTGGTGCTGGATAATTCACGGTTCATTGGAAATGTTGCATGGAGACAGAATCATCAAACCCTTGATGCTGTCACTTTTAAAAACCAGAGCATTGAAGATCTCACTCTACTCTACGGATATATCTGGAATGTCAACCGGATCTTCGGAGAGGACCTTGCCTTCGGAGATTGGGAATCAGAATCCCACATGTTCAACATTTCCTACAAAGGGTGTCCCTGGGGAACCCTTGGAGTTTATGCCTATCTGCTGGACTTTGACACTGATGCGCCACTGGCTTCAGTCAACACATTCGGAGCCTATTACTCGGGGTCCCATTCTATTACCGACGATGGGAGTGTGCAGTATCGAGCTGAATATGCCAGACAAACTGATACCGGAAAAAACACAGACTTTGATGCGGATTATTATCTGGCTGAGTTGGGAGCTACCTATGATCGTTTCAATGGGGGCGTAGGCTATGAAATTCTTGGAAGCCGAGGAGGTGCGGGAGGACCTGGGTTTTCAACGCCACTGGCAACCCTTCACAAATTTAATGGCTGGGCTGATGCTTTTCTGGGAACGCCTGCCATTGGTCTACATGACCTCTACGTTTGGGCCGGAGCTGAAATTCCGAAAAACATTCCTTTGAAGTTCGTTTATCATCAGTACACCTCAGATACCGGTAGTATGGATCTGGGCGAAGAATATGATATTGTGGCTTCCAGGAAGTTCGGGGAACATTGGGGCATACTTGGCAAATATGCATATTTTGACGGACAGCAGGATGGACCCGCCGACCGACATAAATTCTGGTTGCAGGGAACCTTTGATTATTAGAACGAGTAGATAGTTGATTGATCTATACGCGTGTTGGCGCTGAGATAAATTGACCCGTCTGTGCTGAGATAAACTGACCCTCCGGTTGCGAAGGAGTGCGGAAATCTTTCTTTCCAAGGAGCTTTTTTCTGAAATAGTTCCGAGGGGTTGAGAGAGTAAGATTGGGGATTTAAGCCTGAGACTTGAGCCGATCGTTCCAGTCGTGTCTAGCGGGACGAAGGCGTTTGATGGAGGGATGTAAAGCGATCATGGATTGGGCCATTCTTTCGCCGGTGTCATCGGCGTCGAAGCCACAATAAATAGGGAACCCCTGAATGATCAAATCGGGGAGCCAAGACGGGTTGGGTCTGGCTCCGGAGGTGGAGATGCAACGGTGGTCGGGATGAAGGGCAAAGCAACTGATCGCATCAATGGCAGATTCACAGA
>DUCD01000191.1 GCA_012959985.1 Verrucomicrobiales bacterium
CCTGATGAAGGAAACACCAGTGGAAGCTCCAGTGTCGCTGTTTCCAATGGTGTTGCAACGAACTCTGTGACAACAATTTTTGGTCAGGGGGCTATCAACCAGACCGGTAAAATCACTGATCTTGCCCTCGCCGGTGACGGTTATTTTATCGTCAAGAAGTATGGCACTGAGTCGATTGGTGGCGAAATAGGAGCTGCCGATGACGGCTTGGGTACACAAGGCATTGCGCAGCCAAATTCAAGCGACAAAGGGGCACCCGGTGGGGTTTCGTTTGCCACCAGAGCGGGTGATTTCCGCCTGGATAAGAATGGCAACCTTGTGAACAACATGGGGATGCGGGTACAGGGTGTAGCTGATTACATAAACAACCCTGGTGCGATTGGTGACATCAAGTTCGACCGCGGTGACTTTATGGCATCTGTGGATGTGTTAAGGGGTTCGACGGATAACAAGACAATTGTCTTGGCCAAGGCGCACGGTTTTAAGACCGGCAACATCGTTATTTTCAAGTCCGAAGGAGATATGCCCGGTAAAGAACTTCAGGAAGCCACGCCATACTACGTGCGGGTGGTTGATGACAACAAACTCCTGCTATACGGTGATCTGCATACAGCGACAACGGATATGACACAGGGTCATGATTTGGCCAAAAGCGTCCCGGCTGATGAAATCACCATAACCGGGATGCGGATCATAAAGAAATTAGCTTCATATGAAGGGGTGCATACTGTCGCTATAAATGAAGAGAACACCATTAGTTCCGGTCAATCTCATGGATTGAAAGACGGTGACAATGTGCGATTCTATATCCCTAACTCTGTAAGTATATTGCCTGGTACGATGACGGAGGTGACACCCGGGACTTGGTCGATAGAAGTGGATGCCAATGATTATTTAACCTCAATGGCGGAGGGGAAAGTGCTTAACTTTGGCCTTGGCAAGGAGTTCGTTATTCAGTCAGTAGTACCATCCTCCCCCGCACCTGGGGATGCGCCGACAAAGTATGTAATCACTGGTACTGTTGCAGGAAGGGACCCAGCGCCAAGCTTGGCTACTGATTCTAAATTTACGATGGCACCTCTTATGTCCCTTGTGACAACTGTTGATATGAACAACATAGCAACAACGGGAACTGTCGATGAATGGTCTTTTGACGTAGATGCAAATGATTTTTCGACGTTAGCCCCAATTAAACCCGGGGCGATTTTGAGTCTTGGATTGGGCAAGGAATTAAGAATTATATCAATAGAAAAAGACATACCTGTTGCCGGTCGGATTAAGCTGACCGGGTCGGCGATTGTTGCGGGGGCGGATTTAACCGGTATCGACCGGTTAAGCCATGAAGGGTTTACGCCGCTCAGTAATCAGGATGATCAGGATGCGAAAGGAGGCTTCAGTCAAACTTTCTATGTAAGTGTAAAAGGTGAAAAGAGCTTTACGATACATAATTCATCCGAGGACGCCTTTTCGAGGACGCGCGCCGTTAAAATAGACAATGGGTCACTATACAATTCTTCACTTATCAAGGTGGCTGTAACTACTACTGCTCAAATTCAAAATGTGAATGTTGACACGGCCGGGCGCGTGAATGTCATGTTAACAGACGGGACTCAATATACGCGAGGGCAAATCCTTTTACGTAAGTTCACCAATCAGCAGGCGTTGGACAAAGAGGGAGGGAACATGTATTCCAATTTGGAAAATGCCGGAGTTTCTGAATGGAGCACAGCGGGCAGTGACGGTTTTGCCCGAATAGAGGCGGGTGCGCTGGAGTTGTCGAACGTGGATGTTGCACGGGAGTTTTCCAAGCTGATAACAACGCAACGGGCGTTTCAGGCCAACGCCAGGATGGTGACGGCCAGTGATCAAATATTACAGGAACTTCTACGGTTGAAACGGTAAAGCGTTAGCTTCATAATCCTCCCCCTGCTTGATTTACAAAGCGGGAGACAAAGTAAAATGGCAGAACCCAATCCACAACCCGAAGCAGAGATCACAACATCTGCACCGCCTGCAAAGGGCGGTGGCATCATGGGGCCGATTATCGCAGCAATCATTGTTGTTGCAGGCATTGCCGGTATATTCAATTTCATGGTAGTGCCAGCTTTAAACCCGGCAGAGAAAGAGGTGTCAACGGAGCTAAGCGGAGACGGGCACCATGAAGAGGAAAGTTCGCATAGTACAGACCACGGTGGTTCCAGCAAGAAGATGAAGGTTCCATTCGAATTGCCGGAATCCATTCTTGTGAACATCAAGGGGGGGAACAACAAGGTTTTAAGCGCTAAGGTGGGGTTCCTTTTGAAGACTACAGTGCATGATGATACGGAGGCGAAATTGATGCAGGATCATTTGGGTAAATTCAACTCGATGCTCGTTGCAGCAGCTCGAAGTTACTTTGTCGGACTGGATGAAGATGACTTGAATGCGCCTGAGAAAGTGCATCGGGATCAGTTAAAATCTAAACTAAACATAGTTTTTATGAAAGTACGAAGCTATGACCACATATTGGGGGACCTTCTGGAGGGGGATCCTGTAGAGGAGGTATTTCTGCCTTACTTTACGCACCAATGAAACGCTTTCTGAATGATGGTTGCCCCTGAAGCCATGGATGATGATGTTTCGGCAACCAACCCTGAAGGGTTGGTTGATGTGTTTCGTTATCGTGGTGAAAAAACAGAGTTGCCGGAGGAGGCTGTAATACCGTTTGTGTTTGGCCAGGCGGCCAGCCTTTCATCGTCTGATCTTCATCGTTTTCGCACCCATAACATGTCTATTGCACGAGCCATGGCGGGGCGCCTTTCCTTGTTTGTACGTGCTGAATTTTCAATGGAGCTGGAAGAGGTATCGACCATGACTTTCCAGAAATACACTGACAGTGCTCCAACACCGTGCCATCTGGTTTTATTCAAGATAGATCCTCTTCAAGGAATCGGGGTTTTGGATTTTGCCCCATCACTTGCCTTGGTGCTTACGGATCGAATGCTAGGGGGCTTGGGTGCCATGATAGACCCAGACAGGCCGTTGCGTGAGGTTGAGCATTCCCTGATTGACCAGGCCTCACGTATTCTTCTGCAGGAGTGGGTGGAAAACTGGAAAACAAGGGAAACCCTCACCCCGCGTCTGCTGGGAATTGAGAACAATCCTAAGTTTTTAACGATCTGTGATCCGGATGAAGAGGTCAAGGTGCTGAAATATACAGCTACAATGGGGGATGTTTTTGACCGGGTTCAACTGGTGCTGCCTGTCAAGATGAGCGAGCCTTTAATTCAACAACTTACTGCGGACACCGATGTCAAAAAGAAAGATGCGGCAACCAAGCAGAGTCTTATGCCTACATGGAATTCAGCATACAACGAGGTGAAAATGCGTGTCTCAGCGGTATGGGACGATGTTGAGGTTTTAAGTAAGGATCTGTTGAGTTTTAAGGTGGGTGACTTTTTGCCGCTGAATTCAGACTCCTTTGACAATGTGGAGGTCCGGTTGGCCGACCGCCCCAAGTTCGTAGGGCGACTGGGGAGTGCGGGGAAGAAATCCGCTGTAGAAATCACAAAGTACATTGGGAAATAATTTAACTATCTAATATGCCAACGACCGCCGAAAATCAAAGCACAATGGAGTTCCTTCTTGATGTCCCAGTGAAACTGACCGTGGAGCTTGGGAATTGTGAAATGACAATGAAGGATTTGCTGCAGTTGGGTATTGGCGCGGTCGTGCAATTGGACAAACCTGCAAGTGATCCAATCGATATTTTCGTCAACCACAAACTGGTGGCTCGCGGAGAGATCGTAGTTGTTGAAGACAATCTTGGCGTTAAAATCACTGAGGTTTCAACTGGCAGCACTCAGGTTGAGGGGGAAGAAACATCCCCCGATCTAACGGAAGAAGCATCATGATGTTGATTTCGCGGTTGCCCTTGGTCTCGGTAATTGCTCCTGTCCTTCTGCCTCTGGGGGCTGAAGTAGAGGCAAAATCAAGCGGCGTTGATTATTTGCCTATTGTGAAGTGCGGCGTATTGGCGGCGGGACAGAGTTTGGGCTTGGAATTATGGGTGCAACTTATTGGGTTGTTGCTTTTAATTCTTGGCCTCTTCGCGGCATTTGCCTGGGCTGTTAAGCGGTGGAAACTGCTGCCTCAATTGCGCGGCGGCCAAAATCGCTTGCAAATAGTGGAGGTGAGGTCGCTTGGCAAGCGTAATTCACTAATGGTTGTGGGTTATGGTGAACAGCGGTTTTTGCTTGGGGCAAGCAGTACAGGACTCCAACTCCTCAGCGATCTGCCCATGGAAAAAACCGATATTGGCCAAGCGCGTAAGAGTGATTGCGAAAACCCGGGCAAGACCACCGAGCAACCGGAATCCGGTGGCAGTTTTTTGTCTGACTTGAATAGGCATATTGGAAAGGAGGGTGAATGATTATCCGCTTGGCCAAGGTTCTGTGTACCGGTGTGCTCTTGAACATTAGTGCCAAAAAATGCCTTGGGTTGTTGGTCTTCGGATTGGTTTGCGTTATAGGCGAATCCAGCTTGCAGGCACAAACGACATCAACAAACAGTTTGGGTTTCAACTTTCAACTCCCGGATAACCCGCAGGAATTTGACCTAAGCATTCGGATTGTCATTTTCTTCACGCTGCTGGCGATTGCGCCCTCGCTGATGATCATGATGACTTGCTTCACTCGGATTGTCATCGTGCTGTCATTCTTACGCACCGCTCTCGCGTTACAACAGGCACCGAGCAACCAACTACTGGTGTCTTTTGCATTATTTTTGACGTTTTTCATCATGGGGCCGGTTTTCGAAGACATCAATAGTTCGGCATTGACCCCCTATTCGGAAGGGCAAATCACCAGCCAGACAGCCATCGAAATAAGCACGGACCGAATGCGAACATTTATGTTGAAGCAGACACGCCCAAAGGATGTTGAGTTTTTTCTGGGCTTGGCCCGGGTTGGACCAACAACATTGGACAATGTACCCCTTCGAGTAGTAATTCCCAGTTTTGTCCTGAGCGAATTGACTACAGCTTTTCAAATGGGGTTTTTCCTGTTTCTCCCGTTTATCCTGATCGATTTTGTGGTGGCTATCGTGTTGATGAGCCTTGGCCTGATGTTTCTGCCGCCCACGATGATTTCAATGCCGATGAAGCTTTTGTTATTCGTCTTGGTGGATGGATGGACACTGCTCGTCCGTTCGTTGGTGGATAGTTTCAATTACTAGCTGCGAATAATGACCATTGACCAATCCATTGATGTTGTCAAAAACCTGATGATGCTTTGCCTCAAAGTATCGCTGCCCTTTCTGCTGAGTGCGATGATTATCGGTTTGTTTGTTAGTTTTTTCCAGGCTATTACATCACTACAAGAACAGACGCTTACTTTTGTGCCGAAAGCGCTTGGGGTTGTTATTGTTGTTTTCGTGTTGTTTCCATGGGTAACCAACATCATGCTGGACTATACGACTGAGGTCTTTAATCGAATGTCCCAGATGGGGCCGTAAACTCCGCTTGGCCAAGCGACTGACTTCGTGGAGTATTTTCTGCTAGTTTTCTTGATGTTCCTTCGTTTCGGGGGGTTATTGATGATATTCCCTCTTTTCGTGATGGCCCGGATTCCTGTCAAGGTTCGCTTGGCCTTGGCGCTTTTAATCGGGGTGGTGTTAGCGGGAAATATTTCGGCCGAGCCGGATTGGCGAGCCTTGGGAATGGGTGATATGGCGGGCATAGTGTTCTTTGAATTGTGCGCAGGGGTGTTAATGGGGTTGGTTTGCCGAATGGTTTTTTATGCCTTGGAAATTGCCGGGCTGCGAATTTCAACGGACTCTGGACTTTTTATCACCATGAATTTTGCCGGCATGGAGGGGATTCCGCAACAAGCACCAAGTATTATCCTGTTTCTTTTAGCAAGCATCATGATCGTTGCGATGAATGTTCACTACTTCATCATAGAAGCGGTTCAAGCAAGTTACCAACTTTTGCCCATAGGTGGTGGTGAGTTTCACGGAGGCTTAATCAACCATTTGGGAACCTTAATCGGGAAAGTGTTTCTGACGGGAGTAATGATTTCTTCCCCGGTCATGGCGGCTGGGTTTCTTGTTAACTTTATAATGGCTCTGATGGGCAGGGCAGTTAGCAAAATCAATGTGTTTGCTGAGAGTTTTTCGATTCGACTAATATGCGGGATTGGCATTTTCGGCGCAACAATTGCTGTCATGGCCGAGTATATTGCGGGTTTTATACGCTCAATTCCAAATACTTTACTGATTACTGCCCGTATTTTTGCGGGAAATTAAACGAAAGCAGCCGTTTTTGTGGATTTACAGGTTCGCGCTGGCGTTGACTCTGGATCACGCGTGATCGGCATAGTTTGAAATGGCCCAAGACAGCGATAGCGGCGAAAAAACTGAAGAACCGACTGGAAAGAAACTTTCAGAAGCGGTTACGAAGGGCAATATCGCCAAGAGCATGGACATCAACACCGCCGCACTACTGGCCGTTGCCCTGTTGTTGTTGACCCTGTTGGGGGCTGGGATTTGGGAGAGTTTGCAGTCCTATCTGACTCACATATTTCGGGACTTGGGGGTCTTGAAAATATCGAGTAATTCAGTGCAAGGGTATTTGGGGGAGTTTTTACAGATAGCATCCATCAACATTATGCCCTTTATGCTAGGTGTGATGTTTGTCGGTTTGTTGGTTTCCGGAACACAAACAAAATTTCAGTTAACTGCCGGGGCGGTATCGTGGAATACGAGTAAATTAAATCCGATCAATGGATTTAAGAAAATTTTTAGTTGGAAATCATGGGGAGAGTTCCTGATCAACTTAATAAAGCTTTCGGTCATCATTGCCCTGGTCTTCAACGTGGTTTGGGATGTGATGGGGCATCCTGTTTTCCACCATCAATCTTACTTGGCGCAAGTCATCGCGTTTATTGCGGAATCGGCGTTGTCCCTGCTTAAGAAGGTTCTTGTTGCCATGATCTTAATTGGGGCTCTGGACTATGCCTATCAATGGTGGCGAACGAGGGACGGGTTGAAGATGAGTTCGAAAGACGTCAAGGATGAGCAGAAAAGCCAGGACGGGGATCCGCACATGAAAGGCGAACAGCGTAAGCGTCGGATGGGAATGATGCAGAAAAATATTTGGGACGAAGTGCCGGAGGCGGATGTCGTTGTGACAAACCCCACACAACTGGCAGTCGCGCTGAAGTATGACCGCGAGACAATGAAGTCACCAAAAATCATTGCCAAGGGGGCGCGGTACAATGCACTTTTAATCCGGCAAATCGCGGAGAAAAACGGTATTCCTTTGGTTGAAAACAAGCCCTTGGCGCAGATGCTATTCAAGTTTGGCCGAACGGGAAAAGAGATCCCATTCCAGTTGTTTTCAGCAGTTGCGGAGATACTCGCTTACGTTTACAGGACCAACCGTTTCCGATATTTCAAGCAGGGCAGGGAAGTCCCCGCATAGGTCATGGCAGAGGAAAACAAAAACATTAAAAGAGTCTGGGACTTCAGTGATCTTGCACTGGTGTTTTTCATGTTCGGTACTCTATTGGTGCTGATTATCCCGGTCCATCAAGTCGTGATGGACATGTTGCTGGGAGTGAGCCTGGCGTTGTCGCTTCTTACTCTTTTGGTGATTTTGTTCATCAAGAACCCCTCGGACTTTACCGGCTTCCCAACGTTGTTGCTGATTTTTACTTTGTACCGATTAGGGCTCAATGTTGCGACGACGCGATTAATTTTGTCCGAGGCGGACGCCGGCGAATTGATAGATGCCTTTGGCGAGTTTGTCGTCAGCGGGAGTTTTGTGGTTGGCATTGTCATTTTCCTTATCCTCACCGTCATTAACTTCGTTGTCATCACCAAGGGTGCCGGTCGTATCGCCGAGGTGGCGGCCCGCTTCACACTCGATGCCATGCCCGGCAAGCAACTGTCCATCGATGCCGAGTTGGACAAGGGTTATATAACAGTTGAAGAGGCCATTGATAAACGTCGTTCGCTGCAACAGGAGGCGGATTTTTATGGGGCGATGGATGGTGCTAGCAAGTTTGTTCGGGGTGATGCCATTGCGGCCATTCTGGTTACCCTCGTGAACATCGTGGGTGGTTTGGCGATCGGTGTCTTTGAGAACGGCATGCCCGTGGTAGAAGCCCTCGAGACTTATACACGCTTAACCATTGGAGACGGGCTTCTCTCACAGGTTCCGGCGATCGTTACCTCTACAGCGGCAGGTATTCTCGTGACTCGTGCGGCGTCAAGGCAGGAACTTGGCCAAAGCCTTGGCAAGCAACTTTTTTTCTCGCAACGGGTAGTGGCGATCCTCTCCGGCACGATGCTTGTCATGGCTGCTGTGCCCGGCTTTCCAATATTTCCCTTCCTGGCGCTTGCATCTGTGTTCGGCTTTATAGCGTACGGATTAAGGGAGGGAGGTGTTCTGAAGGATGCATTTGATGAAATGGATAAGGTGAATTCAGCCAGCAAAAAGAAGGAGGATGCTAAGAAGCAGGCAGAGACAGGTGGCCCGGACGAGGCTCTGGAGAATCTGCTACAGGTTGATACCCTGATGATTGAATTGGGTTACGGTCTTGTTGGCTTGGCCGACCCGGCAAAGGGCGGAGATTTGCTGCAGCGGATCACTGGGGTGCGGAAGAGTTTTGCACAGGAGATGGGTTTCATCGTGCCCTCCATTCGATTGCGTGACAGCCTGAAATTAAGTCCCAACCAATACCAATTTCTGATGCGCGGCCAAGTGATTGCTCAAGGTGAGGTTATGCCGGGCCACTGGATGGCTATGAACACTGCCAACAGTTCTGTTGTTCTCAAGGGTGTGCCAACTACTGAACCTGTTTTCAAATTACCAGCGACTTGGGTGGATGAGGTGGAACGCCGAAACGCCGAAATGGCCGGGTACACTGTTGTTGATTCTTCGTCTGTTATGGTCACTCATTTAAGTGAGTCCATTCGGCGTCATTCCTACCAGATACTCACGAGGCAGGACGTCCAAGTGCTGTTGGATAATTTGAAGGATGATCACCCGGCGCTGATCAATGAGTTGATTCCGAACATGCTAAATATCGGGCAAATCCAGAGAATCCTCCAGAACCTGTTGGCTGAGGTGATTCCCATTAGGAATCTGGTGGGGATATTGGAGCGTGTTGCTGATCATGCCGCAGCCACGAAAAACCCGGATGAGCTTTCAGAGCAAGCACGGCGAGTTTTGGGTCCTGAAATTGTCAGGCCGTTCCTTACAGATGAGAATGAGGTGCAAGCTGTCACTATGGAGCCTTGGCTTGAAGAGGAAATAGCCAAGGGTCTGCAAAAGTCAGCAACAGAGTCGGTGTTATTTATGGAGCCAAAACTTGCGCAGCACATGACGCATCACCTTGCCACGGCAGTGCAACCCATGATCGGTGCCGGCCAGCAGCCAGTGGTGTTGTGCTCCACCCAGGTTCGCCTTGGATTACGGCGGTTTTTTGCATCCAATTTTCCCGAAATTGCCTTTGTTGCCTATGAGGAGTTGCCACCGAAGGTGGCCATTCAATCCACCACAGCCATTCCCGGTATGCCGTAAAATTGAATGAACCTGAGACGATTCACATCGAGCAACGCTAGGCGAGCCATTAAGGATGTGTACGATGCACTTGGCCCCGATGCGGTCATCGTTAACATCCGCGCAGTGCCAAAGCCTGGATTACAGGGGTTGTTTAAATCACAGCAGGTTGAGGTGTCAGTTCTGCTTCCAGAGCAGTCCCGGATGGGATCCGCCAAAACGCAGTCACTAAAACCGGTTGAAAATGCGCCTCAACCAACACTCCCTGAAATGCCAGTTACGCAGAAGTCTGAAAACCATTATGGCACGCATTTAGATATGGTGGATGACGCAGTCATTGAACTTCCCAAGCCAAGTGCAACCGCTGATGACATAGAAGCTCCCGGCCCAAATCTTAACAAATCCACAGAGCCAGACCGTTTCGCTTCAGGAGAACTTTGGGGAGCAGGGCAGGTGCTGGAAAGCATCGGCATTCTTCCGTTGTACATCGAGAAGCTGATAAACTTGGCCAAGCGGCGATATCCCCAGTTTGAGAATGTCTCGATCAAGGACCAATTAAAACACATCAGGTTTTGTATTCTTGACCGTTGGACTGGTCTTGCCAGCGAAGCAAAGAAAAACGGGCACTCAAGAAAGCTTCTGCTCGGTCCGCCCGGTTGCGGCAAGACCACGGTTCTTTGCAAATGGATGACTCGAACCGTCTTAGCCAAGCGCGAGCCGACCCGAGTCTGGCGTTTGGATGGTCACTTGGCCAACACGGCTGAGGTGCTTACGGTACATGCGGAAATGCTCGGCGTGCCGGTAGACCGCATATGGAAAACAGAAGAGTTTGTCGACTCGGCCACGCAGTTCATTGATATCCCCGGCGTGATGCCAAGCGATGCCGGAGGGATGAAATCACTCGTTTCATTGACCAACAAAATCCAACCGGCTGAATGCCTTCTCGTGCTCAATTCGGCTTATGAGTTGAGTCACCTTGTTCGGTTGGTTCGCTCATTCAGCGATCTTCCGATTAACGGGTTGGTGATGACCCATCTGGATGAGGAGGCCAAGTGGAGCAAACTCTGGAATCTGACCTTGGCCACGGATTTACCAATCCTTTTCTGGTCAGGAGGGCAGGAGATGCCGGGAGATTTTGTGGAGACAACGCCCCAAGATCTCTTCGGAGCTGTCATGAGGCAACTCGAATCCGAAGAAGCGCCTTTACCAACCTAACTGATACATTATTAACGGATTAGGTCGTCAAAGGTTTTTTCCGGCGATTGCGTTTGTCACACCCTCAAAACACCTTCTTGGCACTGCTCCTGCTCTGGTTTTGCCAGATGAATGTGAGTTTGTATCAAGCCGCAGCCGCGATGGACGCTTCGTCCCGCTGGCAGGAGGCTGTTTCAGAGAACTTGGCCGAGATTTCACGGCCCGGGTTCAAGAAGCATAATATCTCATTTTCATCTATGGTAGCCGGCAAAATGGAGAGGCCGTTTGAGTCGATTGTCAAAACCACGAACACAGCTGGCGTTGAGAGTCAGTCGACCGTGATTGGCGAGAAACCGTTTCAATTACCCAAGCCGAGATTGACGACCAATTTTGAGCAGGGTCCCGTTCAGAGCACGCAGATCAAGACGGATATCGCACTGGTGGGGGACGGGTTTTTACAGGTACAGGATCAACAGGGAAACACATTCTTCACGAGGGACGGTGAATTGAAGCTGCTGACGACCGGTGAGTTGGTAACCAAGGAAGGTTATTCCACTGGCCTACAACTGAACGATCCGAGCCAGTTGAGTACGTTGGTCATTGCCAAGAACGGAACGGCGAGCCAGGCGGGCGAACAAGTCGGGCAGTTGCAGTTGGTTGCCTTCAACGATCCAACAAAACTAACCCGCATATCCGGGGCTTACTATCGCGCAGATGACCCCAACGATCCCGGAATGCCAGTCGAAAACCTGACCCCGAAAGACAAGGGGTACACGCAGGTGGAACATGGCTTTCTCGAGCAATCCAACAGTTCTTCTTTATCAGAAATGACAAACCTGATCCGTTCCCTCCGCCACTTTGAGGCAAACCAGCAGGTCATTCGGGCTCACGACCAGCGGCTTGGTCAGACAATACAGGCATTGGCAAATACTCAGTAATTATAAGGTAAGAAAATGATTAGAGCACTATACACATCAGCATCCGGGATGAACTCCCAGCAAATGAACCTGGATGTGATTGCCAACAACTTGGCTAACGTCAACACGACGGGTTTCAAGAAGAGTAAAATCGAGTTCCAGGATTTGTTGTACGACATGAAGAAAATCCAAGGCGCAGAAGCCGGAGATGGCCAGTTGACGCCCGGGGGTATTCAGATTGGCCACGGATCACGCCCGGTTTCAACAAGCAAAGTTTTCACCACTGGCGACTTGGTGCAAACCGATGAGCGGTTGGACATCGCAATTGCGGGCGATGGTTTTTTTGAGGTTCAAATGCCGGGGGGATTTCAAGGCTATACCCGGGATGGGAGTTTCAAGGTGAGTGCCGACGGAGCGGTTGTCACTAATGAAGGCTACCAAGTGGTCAATGCGATCCCCAATATAGGGGCTGAAGTTTCAAATATCGCAATATCAAAGACCGGTGAGTACACACTTTTTGACCAGCAGGGGCAAAATATTGGAGCGGGTCAAATCCAAACCACACGATTCATCAATCCATCAGGATTGCAAAATATCGGCGGTAATATTTATCAGGAAACTCCGGCGTCGGGTGTGCCAGAACAAGGCAATCCGGGTCAGAACGGCTTTGGGGAACTGGCCCAGGGTTATCTTGAGATGTCCAATGTGAAGGTAGTCGAGGAGATGGTGAACTTGATCAAGGCCCAGCGGGCCTACGAGGTGAACTCTAAGGCCATTCAAGCCGCTGATGAGATGATGCAGCGCAGCAACAACATCAAGCGATAACAACTCAGATTGAATAATCCAGCGTGATAACGCCATTACAACACCCAATAAATATTAAGAGGCTATTGTCCGCTATCTTCGCTGTATTGTTTGCGCTTGGCCAATCGGAGGCAGCGTTCACCCTGAACACATCATGTGAAGTGAGCGGCGACGGAGTCTATCTTTCAGACTTGGTTGAGTCAAAAACAGGGGAAGCCGTTCCGGCTATATTAGTCGATGTATCCCCGAGTTGGGGTGCCGTTCGTAAGTGTTCGGCGGATGAACTCATCAAGCTAATTAGCGAGAAAGCCCAAGGGGTGGAGGTAAAAGCCAATAAGCCGGATCAACAAATAACAATAAGCCGCAAAAGCAGGCCATTGGAATCCAATCAAATCGTCGAATTACTTAAATCTGAGTTAGTCAAATCGCCACTGTTTGATAGAGGGGAACTCGAAATGGAATTAATCCGCCCTTGGAAGCCTATGTTGGTACCGGACGGTGCGCTCGAAATGAGAATGCTCACAAAAATCAATTACCGCACTTCTCAGACTTCGTTGAGATTTCAGTTGATGGACGGAGGTTTGCCGTTCGGTGTGTTTTCCGTTGTGGTGAAAATTTCACTTTGGGAAGATGCATGGGTGGCGACCAGACAAATTACCAGAGGAACACTGTTGCCCGAGGCCAAATTGAAAAAGCTGCGCCATAACATGATAAAGGTTCGCCAAGACTTGTGGGGAGGCAATCCATCGGATGGGCGGTTTTGGTTCCGGGAGAATATTTCACCGGGTAGGCTGATTTATGACAAGGCTGTTGTTATGAAGCCGGTAGTGAGGCGGGGCAGCTTGGCCAAGGCGATTATAACCACCGGACCTTTACTGGTGAGCACCAACGTCAAGGTATTGGAAGATGGCGCCCCGGGGGAGGTTGTCCGCGTTCAAAACATTAGAACACGAAAAGAAATAATTGGAGAAGTTATCGATGGAAAAACAATCAAAATCACTGCTTTTTAGATTCTGCCTGACGGGACTTTCCGTTTGTTTTCTAGCGCTTGGCCAAGCGCAGGCCGACTCACTGTGGTCCAAGGAAACTGCGGTCTCGCTTTACTCTGACCATAAGGCCAAGCGGGTCGGTGATATTATCACAGTGATTGTGCTTGAGAGTAATTCCGCCTCCAGAAACTCGAGCGCGAAAACTGAAAAAAAATCTGACATCAACGCTTCAATCTCAGATTTCATCAACCTCAACCTGGCTGACAAGGTGTTTCCAAATGCTGGTGGCAAGGTTCAATCGCCCAAGCTTGGCACCACCTCGCAAAGTAAGTTTGAAGGCAAAGGTGCGGTCAATAATTCAGGGAGTTTCAACTCAAGGTTTGCCGTTAGGGTGGTGGACGTGCTGCCAAACAACAACTTGATTATAGAGGGTGTCCGTCGCACCACTTTCTCCGGGGAAAGCCAGACGATTATTCTAAAAGGCACAGTGCGGCCGCGGGATGTAACCCCGCTGAACACAGTATATAGCTATCATTTAGCGGATGTATCAATTGGCCTCAAGGACGAAGGGGCTGTCAGCGATTCCCTGAAAAAGGGCTGGTTCAGTAAGCTTTGGGGTAAGATTGCTCCATTTTGATTTATGTATAATTTCTTGTCATCATTGGTTTGGAAATTCCGAGGCGTCCCTAAGGTGTTGTGGATGTCGCGGAACAGCGTCCGGGGCGGGTCTCTTGATTTAGGCGCGAGGGGCTCCTCTTTATTCGGTTCATTGTCGTTTTTGAACCGGGTGCCGGTGGTGGCAAGTACTTTTAAGCGGGTAGTTCCGAAGTTGTGTTTGCCTGCGGCCTGCTTCATGGTTCAAGTCGCATATGCCCAGCCTTTGTTGCCGACACCCCAAGCGCCATCGATTGCTAGAGTTGCTGCCTCCCAAATGAACCTGAATGTGCAGATTCGCGATCTGTGCTTCGTTCTCGGGGCACGGGACAATCAACTCGTGGGTTACGGGATTGTTTCCGGCTTGGCCGGTGATGGCGACAAGGATCCGGATTTCACACTGCAAGCGGTTGCTAACATGCTGGAGCGTTTTGGCCTTACACTTCCACCTTCAGCCCTGACCTCTAAGAATATAGCCGCTGTGATTCTTACTGCGGATATACCCCCCTTTGTGAGATCAGGATCGAGGATTGATGTGCATGTTTCAGCAATGGGGGATGCCCGGTCACTAAACGGCGCAATTTTAGCAAGGACACCGCTTTTGGGTCCTAACGGTGAGATTTATGCTGTTGCCCAGGGGCCGGTTGCTGTCGGAGGGTTTATCGGGGGGATCCCGGGGCCAGGCGGGGCGAGCATACAGAAAAACCATCCAACCAGTGGTCAGATTATTCGCGGGGCACTAGTTGAGAAAGAGATTCCAGTCTCATTTGTCCGCGAGAATAAAGTCGAGTTAATCATGCGCCAGCCTGATTTTGTAAACGCACAGTCGGTGGCTCAGACTGTCAATCGAGAGGTTGGAGCGCTGCCATTAATACACAAAATCACCGCACCGGCGTTGGCGATCAACGCCTCGACTATTCAGGTAAGAATCCCGGATGATTATGCAGAGGATCCGGTTCGGTATTTGGCTTTTATTGAGCAACTTATGGTGTCTGTAAACACTCCTGCAAGAGTTGTCTTGAACGAGCGGACAGGGACGATTGTTGCGACATCGCGTGTTGCAGTCTCCAGTTGTGCCGTGGCTCACGGCAACATCATTGTCAACATTGCCCAAGGTTATGACATCACACAGCCTCAGGTTCCATTGGCGGGGGGTGCTCCCATAATTGCGCCTTCAGCGGACATTGTGATCAATGAAGGCGAAGGAATGTTGACTCCATTCCGGGGGATGCCAACCGTGCAGGATGTCGCGAGTTCGTTGAATGCCCTTGGTGTAACACCGAGGGATATGATGGCCATATTTCAAGCCATGAAACAAGCCGGTGCCCTCCAGGCTGAGCTCATTTTAAGATAGGGTAATCACATTGATACAGTCATCAATATCAGCAGCAATTGGGATTGGCCAAGCCGACAAAATCGACTTGGCCCGCGTTGCGTCTAATGCAAAGCTTTCAAAATCTGAAAAACTCATGGTTGCTGCCAAGCAATTTGAGGTCATGCTTGCGAGGCAAATTTTGAATGACGCCTATAAGCCGTTGCTTCATGACGGGGTTGGGAAGAATGGCGTGTCCTCGGAGATTTACCGAGACATGATTGTCACGCAATTGGGTGATGCGATAGGTAAGAGCGGGGCATTTGGGATCGCCTCAGCCCTGCACGGGCAATTGGCACTGGAGCAAACTCCCAAAACAACAGACATGGAGAAGTGATGAAGGAGCACTTGGACAAACTGGTTCGGAATCTTCGCGAGGAACTCATTCAGTACGGTGAGTTGCTTTCCTTGCTGGAGCAGCAGCAGGAAATGATCGTAAACCGCTCAGCAGACGGGTTGATCCAAAACCTCACATCAATTCACGCTCAAATGGCTGAAATTGCCAAGGCCAGAGGTTGCCGGGAGCAGTGCCGCAGTGAGTTGGCGGAATCGCTCAATTTGGATGCCGAATTGCCGATCAAGGAAATGTATTCCTCTTTTCCTGTAGAGTATCAATCGTTGATGCAGACTTTAGTGGATGAAGTTAATGAACTGTTAATAAAGGCAAACCAGCGCCTTCGGCAGAATCACCTGTTGCTCAGCAGGTCCCTTGAGTTTATGCAGAAGCTAATTCAGAGCCTGTTTCCAACTCAGGCCGGGCAAACCTACGACCAGAGTGGCCTTATCGGATCGGCCTATGTTCCCCAAAGAACAACTTACGAAACCTTGATTTAACCCGTCCACTGTTACTTGACGCTATATGCCAGGACTGACCGGAACCATCAACATGGCTCGCAATTCGCTGCAGGCGAATCAGCGTGCCATTGAGCTTGCCGGCCATAACCTTGCCAACGTCAGCAACCCTGCTTATTCAAGGCAGCGTTTGAACATTGAAACCGCTCACGGGATCCCGGTTGAACACGGGATTCAGGGAGCGGGGGTTGAGGTCACCGGTATCGACCAGTTTCGGGATATCCTACTGGACAGGCAAATTGCCAATGAAGGGAGTGTCCTTGCTTACCTTGAGGAAAAGCAAAAAATCCTTCAATTTGCACAGTCCATGATAGGGCAGGATTTGGACAGAACATCTTCCAGTCCAGAGGGAAAGGCAGCCTCGAAGGGGGTTAGCGGGCAAATGGGTCTGGGGGATAATCTAAGTGAATTCTTTAATGCACTGCAGGCGTTGAGTTCAAATCCAAGCTCTCAAGCTTACAGGCAGGTGGTTGTGTTCAAGGCGCAGAATTTGTCAGAGAAATTCAACAGGATCGACTTTAGGCTGGGCGAACTTTTGCATGACTTGAACAGCGAAGTGGTGACAATGGTGGACGATGTAAACAACGCCATCACCTTTTTGGAACAGATCGGGCATCTGATCAGTTCGAATAAAATGCTGTCCAATGCGAATGATTACACGGACAAATTTCATAGTCGGGTGGAGGATTTAAGTAAATTTATTGATGTTCAGTTTGAGTTCAAGCCAGTTGCCAACGCCGACCCAGCCACCGGCAAGGCGATGGAAAAGTTGTACCTTAAAATTGGGGGCGTTGAGGTAATCGAGGCCGGCGATATTGTGAGCAGGCTGGCATTGGTGATCAAGGACGACAAGGGTAACAAGGTAACACGGAAAAACAATTATCTGGAAAGAGGAGATACCGTTTTTGTTGAAACCATTAAATCTGCAGAACAGTTTCAGCTTATATCGGGTAAAATCAAAGCGGTCATAGACTCCCGTGATGAGTCTGTGCGAGGATTTAAGACGTCAATGAACTTAATCTCCGAGAAGATTAAAGAGCGCATAAACTTGGAGCACGCCAAGGGCACCTCACTGCCTGTCCTTCAGTTGTCGTCGGAATATGTTGGAACAGGATCATTGGCGATCGAAAAGCTGTCAAATGACTTGAAGGCTGGGGATCGGTTGCTTTTCGGTAATGGAGGCGTTTTTACAGTTGCAAATGATGCAGCAATTGGTGCTCAGGAGTTGAAGGGGACATTTACAGGTGATTCCCCCTTGGCCAAGGGGGACAGGGCAGCGCTTACCTCCATAGATTTTTTTGACATTGCTGCCGATGGGTTGAATGTAAACGAGAGAATATCAGGAAATCCTGCTCTATTACATGCCGGCATGGGGGGGGATGCCGGAAATAATGAATTGGCTCTTAGCATGGCTCAAATAATTGACGAGAGACAAGAAGATCTCAATGGGCAAACATTTAACGAAGCTCTCAATCGGGGAGTGATCGGGTTTGGGCAAGAGTTGAGCAGTGTGGAAACACAAACTCTCGACCAAAGCACAGTATTGCGAATGCTGCAGGAGCACCGCACATCAATATCAGGGGTTTCGATAGACGAGGAGATGGCAAACTTGCTTGTATTTCAGCGTGCGTTTCAAGCGAATGCCAAGTTAATCTCACTCTTGGATGAATTGCTTGCTATATCAATTAACATTATTAGATAATTAAATCATGAGGGTAACATCCAGTAGTTTTCCCACAACATTAAAGTTCCAGTTGGACACCTTGGCCACGAAGCAGGCCAGACTTCAAACGCAGGCGGCTACAGGGCAGCGGTTCCGAACGCCTAGTGAGGATCCAAGGGCAGCCCGGAAGGTTATCGAGTTGCAACAGGAGGCCAAAAGGCTGTCTCAGTACAATGAAAACATTGATACATTTTCGGAAACATTAAACAGTATTTACAGCGCTATCCAATCCCTGAAAAAAGTTTCTGACCGCGCCGGGGAAATTGCCGCAATGGTGGACGATATGAAGTCCAAGGATCAATTGGCCGCCTATAGGCAAGAGATAAACCAGCTGCTTGAGCAGTCTGTTCAAATTGCTAACACAAAAAACCAGTACGGATATCTTTTTAGTGGAACAAAGTCAGATACAGCCTCTTATGGTGTTATTCGTAATGAATCCGGCGATATAACGAGTGTGGGGTATAATGGGTCCACAACGACAGCGGCAGTTGAGATCGCGCCAGTGACAACTATTTCTGTGCACATTCCGGGCAGCAACAAGGCCGGCAGCGGTACAGCCGGGTTGTTTGAAACTGTCAATGGGAGTATTTTTGAAGACTTGATTGCATTGAGGGACGGACTGGCCGGCGGTACGCGGGAAGATGTTAAAAACATTCGGGAGAATATCGTTTCAAACCTGATGCTGGACGAATCGGCCATAATACACCATATTTCGAGGATTGGCTCGTTGGAAGCACGACTGGAAACCGCAAAAGCCATGGGAACTCGCCGGATTGACGCGACGCAGGAGTTTATTTCCAGAGAAGTGGATGCTGACTTGGCTCAGACTCTGGTGAAACTTAACGAGGTGCAAGCTGCATACTTGGCAGCTCTCAAATCAGGCGCAACGATTATGAACCAATCCCTGTTGGATTATGTGTAACGTCGTTATGAAATATTATCTTGTTCATGACATTCTGTGCGCAGCAATGCGGAAAGGCTTGGTTTTATCTTTACCGGTTGTCCTGTTGTCGGGGGGTGAATGGATGCGTGGAGACGATTCGGTTGGCTCCCGGGGAAAGGTAGAGGTCAATGTTGATCAACAGTCCCTGAATGAAACACTTGGTGCCCCTCTCATCAACTCTTTCGATTCCAGTATTTCGCATGAGAACACGAACTTCACCGGGGAGACGCTTTACAGCAGGCAGCAGAATGAAAAAGCCAAACAGAGAGCGGCAAGCCTCGGGTCAACCCGGAATATTGATGATGCAAAGAAGGTTATAAAGGATGTGTTGGGCATGGATGCCAGCCTCGCCGTGAAAACAGATTTCAGGAAGGCGTCGCTGCTTCAACTTGCCACGCACAGTGAACAAAAAAAATCTTACGAGGAAGCTCAAAAATATTTGTCGGAATATCTTCAGAGATATTCAGATGATGCGTTGATACCGGTTGTTTTGCTTAGGCAGGGCGACTTGTTCAGGAAAATGGGCGCGTATGACCTCGAACGGCAAAAGTATTACGACGTCATTAAAGCTGCTCCAAAAGTAAGCTTGGATGGTAAGTTTGACCTCAACTATGTTAAGCAGGTTGCTTTCATTGCCCGATCGCAGATTGCTGATTCCTTTTATGAGGAGGCCGGCAAGTTGCCCCAATATGAAGCTAGGGGTAAGTATGCCAACGCTGCGGAAATGTACTATCGACTGGCAGCGGATGATGAAGCCAATAAAAGAGTGATCACGTTAAAATACATTCGTTCCCTTTATAAACAGGGAGAGTATTCCAGCGTTACAAACGCCGGGGTCAATTACCTCAAAAGTTTTGAAGACGGCCCGTCAATCGACGGGGGTGAGGTGAGGTACCTTGTGCTGGATAGCAGCAGGCGCAACCCAAATGGTGGTGAGGGTTATCTGGCGGGATATCGGGACTGGTTTGAATTGACTCCCGCCCAGACAGATGGTGGTAGTGATCTGGAATGGAGATTAAAGGCTGCGAGAGATTTGGCGGGTGAGTTGTTTGATTCGAAGAAATACGATGAATCACTCGAGTTTTACAGAACACTCGCTGGATTACTGTCAGGTTCTGCGACGGATCCTGAGGAGTACCTGTTTTTAATGTTGGGGATAAAAAGGGTTTTAGCCAATGCTGAAGCCCAAGAAGCAAATAATGTTTCCGGGTTTGAAATATCAAACTCAATCAAGCCAATGATAGCTGGTCTGGTGAACCGCGCTCATTCGGGGAATGTTCAAATATCTCTATTAGACTCATCTTTAAAAGGTGGCAGCGAAGACAGCATCAAGGGTGAAGGCGGTGACCGGTTGCCTGAATGGAGTCAGTTAAAGCCAGTTATCGTAAAGTCATTGTCGGTTTTGGTGGAGGAGTGCAATAAGGCGTACACTTCTGTACTTCCGATTTATTATCGCATGGCTTTATGTGCCGAGAATATTCCTGCCCGGTCAGCATTGGCACATTATGAAAAAATACGGGTGGGTGTAATCGATATTGCGAAAGAGTCAATGGGGTTTGATGAAAATGAGGTATATGCAAACCAAGAGGTGAAACTCCATGTTCTTAAAAAATCGAGCGAAGATGATGGCGTCAACGGAATCTTGGTTTGCATTTGGAACGGGATTCCATCCGCAGGAGTGGAATTGACGAGTGGTGACGGTAATACTCGCATCAAAATTACCGACTACGTCGGATTAGCAAAGCTTCCGGATGGTGCAGACATCCACTCAAAGTCACTACCTTTAAAACTGGTAAGTGACATGGCCTCCTGGCGAATCAGCACCCTGAAATGGAGGGAGAACTTCAACAAGCAAGTAACAAATATTGGCGAGTAAGCCAATAATGGCCCGAATGGAAAGTTTGTTCAGATGCGTAGCAAAATGACTTTTACTCGGTTTGGTTTTCTTTTGTTTTTTTTGGCTTCCAGCCAACATGGAATACCCTCTCCTGAAGCGACCCATGATCATGGTGAGAACGCCACTGAAATCACGCCGGACCACGCCAGCGGTGCTGAGGATAGGGTCAAGATTCAAGACATTGAGGGCTTCCAGCACAAGTTGGAAAAATTAATTGAGAAGACCTATTCAGACAGCCAGTTTTTTTACTGCTGTGATTTGATGAGATTATATGTTGGGAGGTTCCCTGTTAGTGATAAAAACGATCTCTACTTATCCGATCTCCGCAATGTTAAGAGCACGTTATTGGCACGTGGACGTGACAGCTTGGCCAAGGCGAACTCTGCTGACCAGCGCTTGGTTCAGTTTTCTTTGCGCCGCGTAAATCTAGGCCAGCAAGGCCCTTTCCGGAACCAAGCGTTGGAGGGTGAAGCTTTGCGCTTGGCTGGAGGCGACGAAACCTTGGCCAAGGGCTATCTAGCTGATTACGATATTGCCGTTGGGAAATACCTTGAGGCAGCAGTTTCCTTGAGCGCTCATTGCCTAATTTTCCCCAACTCGAAAGACAATAGCCAAATATTAGGTAACGCGGCCAAGTCCGCCGAGATAGCCGGACTCCCTCTTCTTGAGATTGAGATGAGGTTAAGACTTTTGAGGCGGAACGCCGGGCAAGTTGCTTTCTCTAGCACTGAAATCTTGTCAAAAAAAGCTCGAAGGCAGAGCCGGTATTTCATCGCCATAAATGTTTTGGATCGGTTTTTAAAGCAAGATTACAGTCATCCCAAGGCGGGGCCGGGATTTGTTTTAAGCGGAGACGTTCACGAGTTGGCAGGATGCTATGAGGCGGCTGCAACCAAATACAACCAAGCGCTGCTTTGGTGTGGAGACATGAAGCGGATCAACTATTCGGAAAACAACGATACGAACGGTTTCACTCTAGAGATTGCCGCCATCCAAAGAAGAGCCAGCCTGTCGATTGGATACGCACTTTTGTCAGAAGCAAAGAGGAGGCATCTGCGTGAATCCACCGCTGTCTTTGCGGGCAAGTTGCATGACCAGGCTATTGCCAAATTTGAGAAATTGGTTAAATTAGTGGAACCCGGTTCCCTGGAGAGTCTGGATTTCCTGCTTGGCCTTGCTCGGGCAAGAGTCGAATCAGCACGGTACAAGCAGTCGCATTCCTCAGTGCTTGGCCGCGATGAAATTCAAGACGCCTACGCGAGGTGTATCCCCGTATGTGAAAGTTACCTGCGGGTGATGGACCTAGGTTTCACGAGTGATGAAAATGCTTTTTCCTCAGTAATTCGCCATGACAGGCATGAGGTCGCCTTTGTTCTCATGGAGGCGTTGTTTGCCATTGGCAAGTCTGAGTTGGGGGAGGGGATGTTCTTCAAGTATTTCATCAGCCCGACGGATAGAGGGAACTCCAAATGGCGGGCACTTGCCAAAACGAAAGTTGCGGTGCGGCTCGTCAGCACCGGTGATTACTTGATGGCTTATCCCTTGTTGTCGGAGGTTGTTCAGGAAGCGCGGGAAGCAGGATTGCGGGATCTGGGCTTCGCGGCGGCGTTAATGAAGGGGATCTGCATTTCAAAACTCAATCCAACCGTCAACTCCCGTGCTGTATTCGGTGCCTCCAAAATCGGTGAAGGGCCGGGAACCAATCAGGTTTCCGGCGCTCAACTGGTGAGGGACGCATATCTGAGTGCGTTAAGCATACTGAACGATCCAAGTGTTAAGAATTCGATCGATTATCCCGTTGAGTTCAGAGGGCTTTTTCAAAATAATATCCGGGAAGAACTGGTGGCCGAGTTCAGGAATGAGTTGAAATATCTGGAAACAGGCTGGGATCCCCTCGATTTATCAGGGCGTAATGCCCTTCTTGTTGAAGCGCTCTCAAAGGTAAATCCGGAAAAATCACCCTTCAATCCCAACAGCCTTCTTGTTACAGCTTTCCTCAAGGCGCAACGATAGCAGGGAAAGCCAAATACCCCGGAACCCGAAAGAAACACCACAATATGCAAAATTCACTGCTAACTGAACTCAACGATCATTTGTCCGTTTGCGAGGAGGCCTACAAACTGGTTCAGGAGGAGAACACGATTCTTAACTCACCAACGCCCCGGGACGCCTACGCTCACGCAGACCGGAGAAAGGAGTTGCTGGAGCGCGTCACGGGCTCAATGGTTCGGATCAAGGCTCACAAGGCGCTTTGGGCGAAACTTACGCCCAATGAGCGCTCCAAAAGCATGGATGTTTCAAATCTGATCAAGCAAAACATGGATTTAATCATGAAGACCGTGATGCTCGACAGGGAGAACGAAAAATTGATGCTTCAGCATGGCATGGCTCCTCCGGATAGCTTACCCTCTTCGCGACAGAATAATCCGTCGGCTGTCGCCGGCTTGTACCAACGCCACTCAACTTGAAGGAACACGCTTGAACTAGATGCCACTTGAGAAGGTCATACTGGCCGAGGGCGACGAAAATTTGCGTCGAACAGTGGCTGAGTTTATTCGCAACAAGCGAATCGACGTGGCTGAGGCGGGAACCATTCAGGACGTCTACAATTACCTTGGCAAGGATGAGTTCGACCTGATTTTTATCGACGCCAAGTTGCCGGAATGCAAGCTGCTCGATTTCTTCGGCGACCTCAACCAGCGCTCCGAAAAGCCTCTGGTCATTCCAATGGTCAACGGCGAACCCGACACCTTCGTGCTGGAATGCTTCAAGGCTGGGGCTTTTGACTATCTGGCCAAGCCCTTTTCGCGCGAGCAAATTGAAATTGCCCTGCACAAGGCGGGTAATTTCAACCACATCGCCAAGGCCAACGCCGCCATGGCGGATGGCGCTGTGGACGATGCCGACCGTGAAATCCTCGGCAAGAGTAGCCTGATCGAGGAAACGCGTACGCTGATCAAGCGAGTCGCCCAGACACAGGTCACCGTACTCATCCAAGGCGAAAGCGGAACCGGCAAGGAACTTGTGGCCCGCGCCCTTCACTCCCAGAGCCCCAGGGCGCAAAAGCCTTTCATCAAAATCAACTGCGCGGCCCTGCCGGAGACACTGATCGAAAGCGAATTTTTCGGCCATGAAAAGGGTGCTTTCACGGGTGCGGTGGCCAAGCGGCAAGGGAGGTTTGAACTGGCCCATGAAGGATCAATTCTGCTGGACGAAATCAGTGAGATTTCGCTGGCAATGCAAGCCAAGCTGTTGCGCGTTTTGCAGGAACAAGAGTTCGAGCGGGTCGGTGGCAGCAAGACCGTAAAGGTCAACGTCCGGGTCATCGCCACCACAAACCGCAACCTTGAGGAGAGTGTGGAAAAGGGCGAGTTTCGACAGGACCTTTACTTCCGGTTAAACGTTGTTCCGATTTACGTCCCGCCGTTGCGCGAGCGCACCGGAGACGTCCTTTTTCTTGCGGAAAAATTCCGGAAACTCTTCGTCCGCAAACATGGCATCGAGGCCAGCGAGTTTAGTGAAGATAGTTGCAACTGCCTCAAGCATCACGATTTCCCCGGTAACGTTCGTGAGCTACAGAACGTCGTGGAGCGCGCGGTCATCCTGTGCAACCCGGACGGTGTGATTGCCCCGGAACAACTTAATCTGGCCAGCAAGTCGCCGAGTCCGTCAATCATGTCCGGTGGCAAGCCGGTTCATTCAACGAAGGCCGAATCCTTCCTGAAACTCGAGGATGCCGAGAAGGAACACATCATCCTGGCGCTGGCTGAGGCGGGACAGCACCGCACCAAGGCGGCCAAGCTCTTGGGCGTCAACATCCGCACACTCCGAAACAAGATCGCCGCCTACAAAAAGGACGCAAAAACCGACGAGGACTTGGCCAAGCTCGGATTGGATCCTGAATAAAGCGCGCTTGGCCAAGCGGCTCAGGGGCCGGTGCCGGGCGGCTTCATTTCCGTGGCGATCAATCTGCGCACTTCCACCATCGGGAGTCCCTGCGTTGAGCCGATACCGGCCGCGACCCCAGCCACGTAGGCCGTGGAAAAGGAAGTGCCTGTGCCGTAAAAAGTCTGATTGTTAAACACCGTCACTCCGGCACCAGGCGCTGCGGCCTCGACGAAGCTTCCGGAGTTGGCGTAATTGGCCACGCTGCGGCCGCTCCGATTCAGGGCTGTCACGCCGATGACTTCCGCCTGCGCTGCCGGGTAAACCGGCTGGCCGGTTGGTTCGTTACCGGCTGCCGCGAGAAACAAAATCCCACTGCTGGCGCCGGCTTGAATGACGGCCCTCATGAGGTCGTTTTGCTCGTCCGAACCAAGGCTGAGGCTGATGATATCCGCGCCGGCCTCTATCGCCGCCTGAACGCCACGAGCCACTTCAAATGTCGAGGTGTTTTCGGATTGGCCGTAAACATCGATTGGCAGGATTTTCACCGAGGTTTCCTGCTCATCATCAAGGGATGCGGAGAGGCCACGAAGGATCGTCTCGGCCATCGATGTCCCGTGGTTGACTTGATCCGAACTGTCCGCCGCCGGGCCAGCCATTGAAATTTCCGGTAACAAAAAATCGCTGACTTGCGAACCGTTCCGCTGAACGCTTGAGTCGACGAGACCGATCACGATGCCATCACCGTCTGCGGACGAGGGGCGGAGATTCAGCGGCGGCGCCGCAATCCCAACCGGGGAAAGTACGTCGGGTCGGGCGATGCCGTAATTGTTGTCGACGGAGGCGACGCCTTCATTCTTCTCGAGCAGCGCCTGGGCTTTCCCGGCTTGTTGTTCGTTTTCAAAACGGAGCCGGTAAATATCGAGCCCGTCGATCTTGCCAACAACTTTCGCGCCGAGTTCGGCGGCGAGATCCTCGATGTCGATGCCCGAGTCCGGCTCGAGTGTAACGACGAGCTCGTTGGGGATTTTACCCGGCTTGATCTTGACCTTATTGCGCTTGGCCAAGCGCGTGGTTGGAATGATTCGAACGACGGCTTTCTCGGATGAAGTCTTGTAGACAAGTAGCTTGGACATGGCCTTGGGCGACGGGATGATCGCAAAGTTGACATCGCTTAATAGGCGGCGAAGCGCTTGTGCGTGCGTCAGGTTTTTGAATCGTGTCGTGACATGTAGCCTCAATTCCGGCTCGACAAAAACTTGCCAGCGACTCTGCTCGCTGAGTGACAGGAGCACTTTTTCGAGGGGGCATTTCTCGAGTTGAGCCGATGCCGTGCCGTCAGCATTCCAGTTTAGCCCAATACCCGATGGGGCCGAATTGGGCTCGTTCGCGGTAGATACCATCACAGCAGCGAGCAAACCCAAGGTTAGCATGGAAATCTTCATCCGGCCCGGAAAGTACGGAAAACCCCGCCGCCACACAATGTTTTGCTGGTTGGCATTGGCTGTGCTTGACACCTTGGTTTGGAGGTTTGAAATTCCGGTTATGCCGAACCTGTTCGAAATTAATGCTGATTTGAGGTACGAGGTGGTTGATAAAATCGCCGACGGACGAATGGGTGCGGTG
>DUCD01000192.1 GCA_012959985.1 Verrucomicrobiales bacterium
GGAGTGGGTTACACCGTTAAATGTCTGGGGCTGAACGATCCGGCTGATGTCTATGAATCAGCCAAGTTCGGTCATGAAGCCAGTCAACTCATGCTGTCCGATGGGCTTCAGAAAGTTTTGAAGTCGATCACAATGAGGACAGAGAGAACACTGAACACATTGAAAGCAGGCGGCAAATAGCTGCTGGGGAATATTCCCAAGTGTGACATAAAACCTTATGTAGGGTCCCTCGGGGTTGCGCGCGCGGAATGTGTCAATAACATTGAGACACGGCTGACACATGTCATGCCGCAACCTCCTTTTTGTTTGGCTTGTTGATCCAAACGGCTCCCGGGATTTCAGGGGGGTGGGGTAACCCCTTTACGAATCTTTCCGGGTGCCTTTCGTAAAACCTTTCCAGGGTTTCTTTTCGCTTCACTGTCACGACCTTGTCCTCGCCTGTATGCCTTTGGTCGGGGGTCACCAGGCCAATTCCACTATGGCGATGTTCGCAGTTATACCACTTGAAAAACTTTCTTAAAAATACTCGAGCATCCTGGATACACCCAAATTGTTTTGGGAAAGAAGGGTGGTATTTCAGTGTTTTGAAATGCGCTTCTGAATAGGGATTGTCGGAACTGGTGTATGGCCTGGAGTGCGTTTTTGTGACACCGAGATCTGCCAGTAAAAATGCCACTGCTTTGGAACGCATCGATGTGCCCCGGTCCGCATGGATTGTGAGTTGATCCTCGGCAATTCCTTCCTTCTCACATGTATCCTGAATCAGCTTAGTGGCCAATGTGGCGGATTCCCTATGTGCAACCATCCAACCGACCACTTTTCGACTGTACACATCCAGGATGACATACAGGTAAAAATATGTCCATTTGCTCGGGCCATGAAGCTTGGTGATATCCCAACTCCACAATTGATTCGGTCCAGTGGCCATAAGTTCAGGCTTTTTGTATTCTGGATGTGTCAATTGATTGCGCCTTTCCCGAACCGCCTTGTTGTCCGTTAAAATACGGTACATTGTGCGGATACTGCAAAGGTAAACGTCTTCATCAAGCAGTGTTGCCCAAGCTTGCCTCACCGATTTATCGCAGAAACGTTCCGAGCAAAGGATGCTCAAAATTCGCTGCCGTTCTTCATCACTGATGCGCCGGTGGGAAGCCCGCTCCGGCAGCACACCGGGCTTGTTATACCTCCATCGGTTGTAAGTGGCCCTGGCCAACCCAATGCAGTAACACGCCTCTGCAATGGTCAGAATTGATGGTCTTTCATTCACCAGCTTCACGAGTCGGCCTCTGATTTGTCGTCTAGTCTCAGGGTCATCAGCGAGATCATGTCCGCCGCTTTTTTTTGGAGGTCCAACATGGCTTCTGCTTTCAGCAGTTTCAGCTTCAGCTTGGCAACCTCCTTTTCCAAACATCTGTTCTCAGCATTTACATCGCTTGATTCTTTTTTTTGCTTCCCAGGTGACATTTTCAACCTCCCTTTTCTCCAGCCCGCCAATTGGGACGAGTATAGCCCCTCGCGGCGCAGAATCAGCCCAATTTCACCAGCACCTGCCCGGTCGATTTCTTCCAGGATTCGATTCCTGTAGGCGGGACTGAATTTCCGCCGCTTAGCAACAGGGGTCACCTCCGGGTCAGGATTTTGGGGCGAGCTCCCCGCGGGGGGGGCCTGTACTGGCACTCTAGATTTATCTTCATGCATCCTAATGTTCTCCACGCCCTACTACCTTGACTATAGAATTTCTTGTCTCACTATTATTGGCACAGAGGGCCAGGCGTTCGCTGCACTTGATCTCACCAGTGTTTTCCTGATGTTGAAATTGTGATCGTATGATTTTACTGTCCAGTCCCTGATGGTTTCTTTCTTTATGATAATGTTCAAGATACTGGTCGGCAGCGTAGCGTAGTGAGCGTTCGCTGAAGAATATCATTTGATCGAAACATTCAAATTTTATGGATCGAACAAACCTTTCGCAATATGCGTTTACCTACGTCGTCAACTACACCCCGTAGAGACGCTGAGAAACGAATTTTCAAGATCACCCACCCCTTTCATCCACTCAAAGGCAAAGTTCTGGAAATTGTAACCTACCGCCGTAATTGGGATGAGGATCGAATCTATTTCTACGAAAGGAAGAATGAGCTTGTTTCCGTTTCGGCTTCCTGGACGGACATTTTGGCCCCTGATCCGTTCGTGTCGGTTGCTTCCGGAAGAGCGCTCTTCCGGACAGGTGAACTCAAAAGATTAGTCGCACTGATCAACGAATTGGACCAACCCCTTGTTGATCAAGCAACCAAATTAATTCCAAAGAGCTGTTAATGAAATTACGCCCTTACTGTCTATTGAAATACGCCTCATATGCTCTATACCTCCACCAATTATGCACGTTAAACATCTTTATAATTCGAATTATATTGACATATAACGACAATAATCAGTTGACAGTTCAGTATTATGCGGCATATTTTATTTAACGAACCAATTCTACCATCATGAACTCACCTCCAAAAGAAACCATCCTTCAGAAACAGGGCTTGCTCAACCCTCGCCCCGATCGTGTTCAATCCCCCAATTTCCTCGATCACGATTTCTTCGACTCTCAGGATCTTCTTCAGGTCAAATACGAGATGCTTAGAAGTGTCCTTCAGGAAGATTTATCGGTCAGCGAAGCCGCTCGTCTTCACGGCTTTTCCCGTCCGGCCTACTATCAAATCCACCGCGCTTTTCAGCAGCGTGGCATCGCGGGCCTTCTGCCTCTCAAGCGCGGCCCCCAATCCGCTCACAAACTCAACGATCAGGTGATGAAGTTCGTCGATCAGCTGCGCACACAGGATCCTCATATCCCGCTCTCGAAAATCCTACAGAAGATTCAGCAACGGTTTTCTCTTCGGATTCATCGTCGCAGTCTCGAACGGGCTCTCAATCGCCGGAAAAAAAAAACCTCTCCAATAATTGCCACCCGCCCCTGGATTGTGATCGGTCTGCTCAACGTTATGAAGATCTTCGCCAACAGTTCAATCAATCGAGCATTCATTCCGAAGGATATCTGCTCTTCCTGCGAAGGGGCTTTTGGTCCTGGTCTCGTTTTCAGGCTCAAAACCTCAACACATCCATTGTCAATCCGACCTCCGAGGCTCCTTCGGAGCTTCTTCGCATCGTCGTCATCATGATCACTTCCAACCTCCTGTCCCAAAGCTTATGATCCCCAATTCACTCACCAAAGTCGCCGACTCCCATCTTCAACGAGATGCGTTTCTCTACATTCGTCAGTCCACACTCAAACAAGTTCTGGAAAACTCCGAAAGCACCAAGCGTCAGTATTCCCTGCGACTACGCGCTCGCGCTCTGGGCTGGAGTGATGACCAAATCCAGGTCATTGATGTCGACCTCGGCAAGTCCGGCGCTTCCAGCGCGGACCGTCAGGGTTTTCAGCACCTGGTGACTCAAGTCAGCCTGGGCAAAGCGGGCATCGTCCTGGGACTGGAAGTTTCCCGTCTGGCTCGTAACAACGCCGATTGGCATCGGCTTCTGGAAATCTACGCGATTGCCGACACTCTCATTCTGGACGAAGATGGCCTCTACCATCCCGGAGACTTTAACGATCGCCTTCTACTCGGACTCAAGGGAACCATGAGTGAAGCGGAGCTTCACATACTGCGGGCCAGACTTCGCGGCGGCATTTTGAATAAAGCTCGCAGGGGAGAACTCAAGACCTCCCTTTCCATCGGATACGTGCATGATTTGCAGGATCGTATCGTCATGGATCCCGACCAACGCATCGGTCAAACGGTTGAGTTGTTCTTCAGCGTTTTTCAACGCTCCGGTTCGGCTTCGGCAGTCGTTAAACATTTCAACCAAAACAATCTTCTCTTCCCACGCCGACTGCGTGGCTCCATCAATCGCGGCGATGTCGTTTGGGGCTCTCTGATCCACACACGAGCCTTGCAGCTGCTTCACAATCCGGTCTATGCTGGCGCCTATTCTTTTGGGCGCACTCGACGAGTTCACAATCAGCACGGGGGTTTCCACTCTCAGAAACTCCCCCGAAATCAATGGACGGTTCTCATCCCTGACTCCCACAAGGGATACATCACTTTTGAGCAGTTCGAGAAAAATGTTCAACAGCTTCATGACAATGCTCGGAGTCAAGGCAAGGATCGGATCCGGTCGACCACCTGGAGAAGGCCCCGCCCTGCTTCAAGGCCTTATCGTCTGCGCCAATTGCGGTCGACGAATGACCGTCCGCTACCACAGTCGAAAGGGCCAACTCTTTCCCGACTACGTGTGCCAGGCCAGTCGGATTGGACACGGCGGTAAAGTTTGCCAAACCATCCCCGGCGCGCCACTGGATGAAGCCATTACCCAGTTGCTGCTCAAGGAAATTACTCCGGCAAACCTGGAGATCTCCTTACAAGTCGAAGAGGAAATTCAAAGACGTCATGACCAAACTGACCGCGCTCGAACTCAGGCTATCGAACAGCTCCGATATGAAACTCAACTGGCTCAGCGGCGTTACCTCCGGATCGATCCGGACAATCGTCTGGTTGCCGCCGAACTGGAAGCTTCATGGAACGAGAAACTCACCTCTCTCCAGCACGCTCAGGAAGAACGCCAGCGCCTAATGTTCAGTATAAGTTACAAGGACAAAAACATCCGTTAATATCACGAAAAAACCTATTCATTCCCGAAACAACCAACGAGGTGCAGTATGAAGCATAGCCCTTCAAGTCCGGGGATCGCTTGGGTAAGCGTACCGACTCAACGCCCGCATCTTTTAGGATCGTCAGAAAATTCGCTGTGAAGTGCGGATCTCGATCATGTATCAGATATTTATAACCCTTTAGGAATCCATTAATACCGTCTGTAATATTTCGAGCGACTTGTTCCATCCATGGACCGTTGCCCTTTTCTGCGATTCCTGCAATGTGCACTTCCCTCGTCGAAAGTCGCATGAAGAAAAGCACATGGTATCGAACAATTCCTCTCAGCGTCCATACCTCAATGGTCAAAAGGTTCGTGGCGCTCATCACCTCCCAATGTCGCTTTAGAAAATCTGCCCAAGTGGTGCGTGCTCCTCGCTCAGGAGCAGGCTCGATTCCGTGCTCTCTTAATATATTGGCCACGGTATCTCTGCTGATTTCGTGCCCCAGGTTATTGAGTGCGTCGCGGATTCTCGTGTATCCCCACCGCTCATTCTCCTTCGCCATTTTCAATACGAGTTGTGCTATTTCCTCCTTCGTTGAAGGCCGCCCTGCTCTTCGGGTTTTGCTCGAATCATATTTCTTTGCCACTAGAGTGCGAAACCATCGAAGCAGCGTCTGCGGAGTCGCGATATTGGCAATCTCCTTGAGCCGCCCGTATCGAATCTTTTTCGCCTTCGCTGCCAGACGGCGGCGTTGCGAATCACTGAACCGTGGTCTTTTGCCGTGGATTTCTTTCAGCACACGGATCTCCTCCCGCTGGTAATCGATCACTGTCTGCTGTTCCCGATTCAGCCACCCGGCGAGACAAAGAAGAATGAATTTAGTCGGATCCACAGCCCAATTTAAACCGAACACAGACAGGTATACGATAATAAATCCTGGAATTATTGATTCCGAACTCTCTCAATTCCAATCGGTTGTGGACGAACCGAGTTTTTCTACACTACGCGGGAGACGGTCCTTCACGCTTCTACCTCGAATTGATTGAGAACGACAGACTGGATTCAAATAACCTACCCGACAATTGGATGGGTGAAATCAATATGGATAAAAAATAAACGAAATGTTATTTATTTTTAATGAGATACGAGTCCATCCAATGACACGCCCGAGAATTCACCATACGCTCCGCGACCCCAGGAAATTCCGCCTAAATCATCTGCCGAAGCCGGAGCATTCTTTACTGCCCCACTCAATTGCGCGGATCCAAGCAACATCCCCTTCTGCTCTATTCGCATTTCAGCCCCCTTTAGCACGAAACGTAACTCCGTCGTCTTCCCGGTCCAGTGAACAAATGCGCTTAAATGTCCAGGAGCAACGACGCGCGTGACCGTTCCGTACTCTTTCCAGGCACCATGGGCAATAAAATCAAACTTCGGCTCCCATTTACAAGGCCATTTTGCGGAGCTTGAAATTAACAGCCCATCCCGAAGCGACACCATGCTGGTAACTCGCTGTCCCCACTGATTCAACACCACTCCCAGTGCCCCACACTCCCGTTCATAAGGATGTGTTGTTTCATCGGTTAAATCGGGATGGCTAAAAATTCGCTTCGCCAAGCTCCATGTCTTTAGATCATTGTGATACTTCCACACCTCACCCCATGGCCACACTCCCACATACAACTCGCCACCATAAATAGCCAATGATTGTGCTTCCCGAGAACTACCACGAACGCCCTCCATGTGAGGGGGCCATCCTTTAAGCCGATTTACCTGTTCACCATCGAAAGAAAACAACTCGCCCGTCGGATACTGCCCCATCAGCAACTGATCATAATAGGTCAGCATGGTGTAAACTTGATAACTCGATTCCAGCTCTCCCTCGACAACGGTCCGCCACTTCCCATTCCTAAATGCATAAGCTCCGCCGATATTCGAACACGACAGGACTTGGTCACCTAATTGGCCATAAGCATAGGGAAACTCACCGACAATCGGCACCGTCATTATCACAGCTTTTCTTAAGTCGACCTTGCCCTCTCCCACCTTCCATGGACAGGCATAGAGCTTAGAGTACCCCTCCGAATCATTGGTGTAGTTTCTGTATCCAGCTTTCCCAAGCTTCAAGATGTGATAGAAAAACAAGTACCCTTGTGCATAATAAAAACCCAGATAACCCCCTTCTGTCGGCGCCTCAAGTAGAACCGCACCATTGACCAAAACCCGGCTTCGATCGAAGGACACCAAGTTATTGCCTACGCGGGTATTTACCCAACCATTAGATAAACTGGAGTCCCAACTGGAATTCGATTCATCCCAGACACGCACTTTTGTAGGCAAAGCCTTTGCATCACTGTCAAATTTGACCGAAGCAAAAACGTCCCCATCAAAATTGAAAAGATACGTCCCAGCCAAATCATTTGGACGCGGCAATGGCTCAGCCTGCAATGGACGCAATTCACGTGTAGGACGGATATAGAAGTGAACAACGTGACGATCGTCGCGATGGTAAGTGTTGTACAACCCGGAGAAACCAGCCCCTACTATAAAGGCACCGTCTTGAGTAACCCCTTCGAACAATGAACCGAAGTTCTGGCCTATGTCTTCTCCCCGGTCAAGGCGCACGACAATCTCTGTATCGGCACAGGATTCAGTTAAAGGCACAATGCCCCAATACAGCCATAGCGCAACGGTTACATGGACAAATCGAAAACGTATCATATCAATTCTTAATGATAACTGCTCACATAAGTCGTTTAACGAAACGCACCACTCAAGTCCTTTGGTAAACGACAATTAAGCAGGTGAAATATATGCCACCTTGACTTATGCTGAAAGGGATTTATTTCAGCAGTCCGATATTTTGATTTGTTGTTCAGCTTTTCGAGGATTTGTATCTACTCATGAAAACTTATAAATCCCAGCGAAACGTCACTCTCTGACCGGAGGAGAACTTCGCACCGTCACATGCTGACTTTACTTCCAACCAAAATGTCGGTCGGCAAAATCCAAATATTGTTTCCAATCGTAGGGCGTAATCTCGTGCTCACCGGACCGAATGTGGTAACCGATGGAATCGCCGACCGGGTTGTTCACGTCAGGCAATCCTTCTATTCCCAGTCCTGTCTTTCCAAGCAGACGATAAACGGGATCGGCGTGTTTGGCTGCAAGAAATTCCCCGCGAGGATCGCTCCAGCGATCCTGTTCGGCACTGGCAACATACACTGGGCGTGGAGCGATCGAAGCAATCAACAAGTGCGCATCGACCGGCAACGCGGATTCGTTGTAGCCGTAATGGTTATAATTCCTGCAGTACCAGATTCCCGAACCCGAATAAGATGCGGCAACGGATTCTCCATAGCGGCGACGAGCCAATGCGGCCCCACCCTGCCCCGAATTATTAGAAATCACTAAAGCAAATCGTTCGTCCCGCGCCCCCGCCCAGAGAGCTGTTTTTCCGGTTCGTGAGTGCCCGAACACGGCGACCCGTTTGCCATCGATCATCGGGTCGGTTTGCAGATAGTCCAGCGCCCGGCTCAATCCCCAGGCCCAGATACTGATCGAACCCCACTGGTCATCGGTCCGTTCAATAATTCGGGATTGTTTCAATATACGATAGCGCACTCCCTTCAGCCAACCATCAGTAGTGAAACGGCAACCCGAACCGTGACGATCAAGTTCAATGTCGCCTCCGTGGAAACTTGCGATGGCGTAACCCCGTTTCAGAAGCAATTCCAATGGCCAGCGATGCGCATGTTCCCCCCTCTTTCCATGCGCATTTCGGGAAGCTGCAATCGTCGGGCTATCGTGTACTCCTTGATTGCCATAATTCAACCCGAGAAAGACCGGTGCGGGCCCCTTTCGCTTGTTGGGCACAAACAGCAGTAGATCGATCCAGGGAGCGTCTTCCTCTTCAAAGAGCCGGATTCGGATCTCCTTCCGCGTCGCCAACCCGTCCAGTGCATTCGGCGTACTACCTGTCAATTCAAAGCGTAAATGCGTTTGAAATGAGGGAATGCTCCCATACACTTGTGTTTCAAAAACGCTGAGAATTTCCGGACGACGGACGACGCGCCACATCTCCGCATCGACTACCGCTCGACCATCGATACAGACCAGTGGATCCGGAAGTTGGTATTCCGGAACCTTGTTTTCATCGTAATTGGTATCCGGCGGCTCTTGGCCGAATCCGATGGATACAGAAACGATAATCAGAAAAATATTCAACAATGAGTTTCGCACAGTTTTCATAATAGAATCTGGTGACTAACGTCGCCGGTCACATCGGTGAGGCGACACTCCCGCCCACTCCACATCACGCAACACCGCCGGTAAAGTTCCATCCGTATGCGCCGAGTCTTCGGCATGCGTGTGGAAAACAGCCCGATAGTCGTTCTACTTATTTAGGCCAAACACCAACGGGTTTCAAGTGCGCGCCATTGGGATTAATCAATCCAACCGTAATACCTCCCCATCCAATAGGGCATCAACCAATAATTCGGAGCCTCTTCAGCACGCCCTCCATTGCCGCCATCCGGCTCATAAGGGCTCGTATTATGCTTGTGAATCCTACGCTCATCAGGCGGGATGACATCTAAGAATTCTGTGCGGCCCTTCCGATTGGTGTGGGCGGCTCGGGCATAATCAGTTCGCTGTGAATTGTTCACTGTCCATTCGATCATTTCCCACGGCGTGCGCGTCAAGGTCTTCGCCGACTCGTCTTGAATACGCGGATTCATCTCAATGATACCGCAAGCAGCGTTGATGTAATTCCACAGAGGGTTCATCTCCCGGGCGACCTCCCCCCAGGCGAATCTCATTCCTTTGCGGTATTCATTACGGAGTTCTGAATCACGCTCATACAACATCAATGGGAGCACCGAGAGAAAATACAGTTCATCATCGGAATAGTTAATCTCGAAAAACGCGCTTTCCCAACGTCGATATTTCGATAACTGTTCGATGTCTCCCCGGGCGACAAGTTTGAGATACTCGCTCTGATAGGATTCATCCCCAGTGATGTGGTGCGCGGTTTTCAAAAATGACAGTAGTTCCAACGAACGCAACGCCTGCTCGTAGGCCCCTTCCCTACTTCGATAATAAGATTCATTCCAGTTTCCCCAGCGGGTTGGCTTGCCATCCAGATCGAGCAAGTAATAATCGTCACGGATCATTCGGTCGGTGATCAGGCGAATTTTGTCCCGGATAATTTCCTTTTCCCCATCGTCGGCGACCAGATCATAATACAAAGCATACGCGAGGTAGTGTCCGATCGTTTCATCGGAACTCGTGTCCGATTTCCACAACCACTGTCCGTCGTCCGTCGTGTGCCATTCGCCGGAATGCACCACCCAACTCGAATGATCCACATGCCTACGCCATTTAAATACTCCCGGCCCGGTTTTGATCCATTCACCCTCACGATTCGTCAATGCATTCTCGTCGGCCTCTGAAAGCCAAACCCAACGGCCGTCCTTCTTTCCCCAGTTTCGCGAGTCCGGAGACGGTTCATCTATATGCTTGAACGAGCGTGAGTAATAACCCGGCATGGGATTGATCTCTTCCAATCGAATCAGTGAGTCCAAGGTGCGCCGCGCTTTCATTCGTGCATCGGGGTCTTTAGTGACGGCATAGCGGTAAGCCTGCGCCGCCAAAAACATCGCAGACCACAATCCGTCATTATCATTATCGCTTGTGGATGTGTCGGAAAGATCGCCTACCTGGTTAAGATGAATCCCGGACACGAACCCATGCCGAAGATGGCGTTGCTCAATCATCGTCTGATAATGGGCTGCCTTATCCTCGAACGTCATGGGTTCCCACTCAATCCGTGACACGCCTGTTTTGGTGCGCAACCAGACCGTCTCCCACTTCGGCGTGTCATCAACCCAGATATTTTCAATCTGATTGTCAGGCAACCAGCGTTTCCCCCAGAAATACTGCCAGCGATCCCACCGATGCGTCGCACGTGGATCAAAACGGGCCGCCCCCGCACTTCCGCCCAGCCAAACCACTCCGTTCACTGATCGAAAAAATTCTTTCAATCCGGCAACAGGACCGCGTTCCGCTGAATCCCATGCTACGGGTCTGGATTGTTCCAGAACATTAGACGGGATGTCACTCGAATCCAATGCGAAACGAGTCAGCAACTTTTGTTCAAAGTCCGAACCGTGCACTGAAACCCCAGTTAACAACAATAGTGTGAGAAGTATTTTCATGAATTGTACCCACCTGAAAAAGGAAGCGGTTTGAATATCAAACCGGATGATAACCAGGCTTTCCTACACAGAAATCTCGGATTTTGATTATTGATGATCCAGCATCGACGCCTCCGCCTTGCCAAGTCTATTTGTTTTTTGCTCGAGAGGATACATTGTTATGAGCCGGAATGGGACTATCAAAGCCATCATAAGCTGCGGGCTTAACCCCCTTGGCATAACCGCCACCTCGGAAGGTGTTCGGTTTGTAAGGACCAACGAAAGTAATGTTTGAATCCGCCTTGATCTCACCCTCCAATCCCACCGACCAGTAAACCGCGTTCACCAACATGCGCCGATAACCCTCGTTGAGAATGTCTTCCGATGCACCGTAAAGAGAGGTAAAGGCTCGCCCCATGGCTCCGTTCTTCCCTTTGTATACCCGGGTCCATTCACTGGCCATCGGTGGTTTGGAAGCATCGGGTTCCCCATCAAACTCCATCGACATGAGAGGCTGAGCCATGGTGAGAATGTTCCAGTCGGAACCAGGCTCGGCATTGTAACCACCTGCCTGAACATGAATGTCCTTAACCCCTCGCAGAATAGGATGTTTCGCCTGATCAGCCACAATGGTGATTCGAGTGCTTTGCTGGTGGTTTCTCCCATAGTGTCCAACCCAACTCTGCCCGAGAACCTGATGTCCGAAGCCTGCCTTGTAGTCATCACCATTGTAGCGAAAGTGATATTTATAATATGGATCCTGTATATTATTGTAATTAAACCCATGGGTGGAAGTCCGCAAACCCACGACCGGTCCACCTCGATTGAGGTATTCATCCATATGTTTCATCTGCTCAGGAGGCAGATGAAGGAATCGTGTAAATATCACCAAACCATCGGCCTCGGCCATTGCTTCCATGCCAGGAATGTTGGAACGTCCCGCTTCGATTTCTCCTTTGTCATCGATGCCGAAAAGAACCGTGCAGTGGAATCCATGGTGTCGCGCCAGAATCCGCGCAAGAGCCGGAATCGTCTCTTCCGCACGGTATTCGTGGTCGCTGGCGAGAAGAACAAGTTTCTTATCCTTGGTCGGATTCGATGCGGGATAGACAACAGGATTACTCATGGTCGGCGAAACCGACAATAAAACAACGGTGAGGGATAGAACGACTTTTGATAGCGGATGATTTATCATAATTCCGGTGCATACTGTATGCCACGGCATCCATTCTGTCTTGTGAAAAATTTGGGTCACAGCAACTACATTGTTGCTACGATAAAAAATGCGGAAAGAGGCGGCTGTAGCGTCGGCTGTCCTCAGCCGAATCCCTGCTGATTCCACTCGAAATGCGCGGCTGTAGCGTCGGCTGTCCTCAGCCGAATCCCTGCTGATTCCACTCGAAATGCGCTGGGGACAGCGCACGCTACAACTGGCTTAATCACAACCGAGACATCATGAATTCAATTTTCAGTTGACAGTTTTTTTCTGTATGCTAATTTATTAGCATATGAGTCGAACTGAGCGAGAGATGTTATCGAGGAGGGAGCGTGAAATCATGGATATTCTTTATCGCAATGGGGAGTCATCGGCTTCAGAGGTCCAGAATCAACTGGCAGATACACCGAGCTATTCGGCAACGCGGACCTTTCTAACGATTCTGGCCAACAAGGGGCATGTGCAATTTCGCCAGGAAGGTCGAAAGTATATCTATCGACCTTGCCGGTCCAAAAAATCAATGGGCGGCATCGCGCTGAAAAAAGTGATTTCGACCTTTTACGACGGTTCACCTGTGAAGGCATTTGCAGGATTGCTGGAGTCTTCAGATACCGGACTGACACCTGAAGATTACCAACGGCTTTCAAAGCTCATTAAAAAAGGCGCCAAGGGGAAAAAGTAAACTTATGAATCTGTGGCAAATCATTGGAGGAATATCGCTGGAGGAATTCGGTGGGCAGTTGGTTGGGATCATGGTTCGAAGTACAGTGGTGATGGGTCTGGCGTGGTTGGTATTGGGCCAACTGCGCCACCGCTCCGCTGCGGTAAAGCACGCAGTAACTTTCGGCTCAGTGCTTGCATTGGCGGCAATTTGTGTCGGCAGTTGGATACTGCCACAGTGGAAACTTCCAATACTGCCAAATAGCGATGCCATTCCAATGGAAACTCGAGTCGCCGAAGGTTCTGAAGTGAATGTGACCGTGCTGGAACCGGGAGTTGAGTTTTCTGTGAACAACTCTCGAGAGATTTCCCCGGAGGTGCCCACTGACGCACAAGTGGAGCCATATTTTCCTGGTTCATTGGCTTCCTGGACTACGAAACGTTGGATTTCCACAATCTGGCTGACCGGACTTCTTTCTGTCTGCTCAGTTTTCGGGGTACACCTGATTCTGCTGAGGAGAATTCGGAAGAGCGCAGAACTCCTCTCGTCGGATGATTCACTCTGCCGCGAAATCGTGGAAGTGGGCATTATAATTGGATTCGATCATCCGGTGCAGGTTTACAGGGCTTCCAGCGAAATCATCCCGATGACGACCGGAATCCGAAATCCCCTATTGATTTTACCCAAATCGATGTGGACGTGGAAAGCATCACGTCGCCAGATGGTGATCGCTCATGAACTGGCTCATATAAAACGTCAGGACTGCCTCACTCAGTGGATTGCCATCGTAACGGCCATGATCTATTGGTTTCACCCCGGAGTGTGGTGGCTTCTGCGAAAAATGCATACCTTCCAGGAGCAATCCTGCGATGATCGAGTGTTAAACTTGGGTCACCCACCTTCGGCCTATAGCCGATGCCTCCTGGAGCTGGCTACTCGATTGAATACGCAACGGCTTTTCCTCCAACCTTCTGCGGCCATGGCAAACCACTCCCGACTCGAGCATCGATTGGTCTATATTCTGAACCCCTCTCTCAATCGATCCGGCGTTTCCCGTCGCTTCCGCTCTCAGCTGGGTATCGGAGTTGTGCTGATGGCCTTCACCTGTTCGGTCATCGGCCTGACCACAAAGAAGATCGATACGGCCCCACTTATAGAGAAGGATTTTCCTATACTGAAAACCAGCGCACCAAGTGAGTTATCTGAAAGTATGAAGGATGCTTCCCCACTCCCATTTAACTATACAAAAACAGAAGATCGATCCCGTGAGGGACTCCCCTTGATATTGATCCATTCCAAGCCGAATCCCAACTCACCTCAGATCCAGGGAAAAGTGACCCTGACCGGAACGCCTCCTCCCGAAAGGGACATGAGCGAAGCCATAAAAATGGGCGATCCAGAATGTGCTTCCTGTGCGGTCTTTTCAGAAGATGGAACTCTGATGACCGAGTTTTACAAGATCGGATTAAGCCAAGGTCTGGCAGATGTCGTGGTATATATCAGTGCAGGGATTGAAGGCGATTATACTCCTCCATCGTCAGAGGTAATTCTGCAACAAAAGAACTGCCAATATACTCCCTACGTGATGGCAGTACAGGCCGGTCAACCGATTCGACCGATCAACTTAGATCAGACAATACACGGCCTGCACAGTTTCCCCAAGGTGGAGGGAAACCGGGGGTTCATGTTTACCCAGTTGCCACAAAAGGCATCGGCTACCTTTTCTTTCGAAAAACACGAAATGTTCGTCCGCTTGAGATGCGATATTCATCCCTGGGAATTCGTGTATATCAATGTATTCGAACATCCGTTTTTCGATATCACGGACGAAAATGGAATATTCAGTCTGCCTGAAAACCTGCCCGCGGGTGAATATACTATCACCGCGCATCACCAAAAAACAGGATCGATTTCCCGCAACATAACGGTCAGGGAAAGCCGGAATTTCTGGATCGATTTCCGCATGAACGTACCGGAATAAGGATTCCAATGGGTCCAGAAGCCCCTCTCCAAGTGGGGTGACAGTTGGTGTAATTCAGCATTTAAAACCGACGAAAGGAAACGGAAACTCTATCCAATTTGTGAAAATAATGAGTTCTATACATCTCTACTTATTGGCCATTATATTCACCCAGTTACCAGCAATGTCCGATGTGAAGTTGGAGATTGTGCGTTCGATAGGAGTGAGTTTCCAGACCGAGTTCGGAAAGCACTACCAGATTCTTACTTCAACCGATATTGACTCGGATGTATGGGGGGAGTTCGGAGATCCGATTGAAGGAACGGGTGAAGTTTACACCTTTCATCAGAACACAGAAGATCCGGGCAACACCTTTTTTCAAGTCATTCAGACCGAATCGGATTTAGAGGAAATCACAATTTCTGACTTGGAAATGGTAATGATTCCGATTCCTGCCGGGACGTTTGTAATGGGGTCACCGGATGATGAAGAGGGACGGTTTTTCAGTGAAGAACCACAGACCACGGTGACGATCAGTCGCCCATTTTGGATGAGCAAGTTTGAGGTGACCCAGGGACAATATGAAGAGCTGATGGGAACAAACCCATCCTGGTTTAAGAATGTGGGGACGAAGGCTCCAGTAGAACAGGTAACATGGGATGATGCAGTGGAATTTTGCCAAAGACTGACGAAACATGAACGTTCCACGGGGAATTTGTCTGTAGATTTCAAATATCAATTACCGACTGAGGCGCAATGGGAATATGCCTGCAGGGCAGGAATGGCTACTCGGTTTTCCTATGGAAATGATCCGGGTTCCAGTGATTTGGAAAATTATGCATGGTATCAGGATAACAGCGGAAACACAACGCATCCTGTAGGAGAAAAGTTGGCCAATCCATGGGGATTGCATGACATGCATGGAAATGTAAGTGAATGGTGTTTGGATTGGTATCGCAATTTTTTAGATGGCGAAAACCTGATAGACCCAGCGGGACCAACTTTGGGCGCGCTCCGCGTCAACCGCAGTGGCAACTGGGGAGACCTTGCCGATCTCTGCCGGTCTGCCTCCCGCTCCGGGTTCGTTCCGTCGGGCACGAGACGCATCTTGGGATTCCGTCCTATTTTGGTTTCGATTCCCAAAGAACCGGAACCACCTGAACTCCTGGGTTTTCCATTGGAGATGAAACTGATTCCTGCCGGGACGTTTGTTATGGGCTCACCGGATGATGAAGAGGATCGCGACAATGATGAAGATCCCTTGACGACGGTGACGATCAGCCAACCATTCTGGATGAGCAAATATGAGGTGACCATTAGTCAGGTGAGGAACTATCTGCTGGATGGTGGCACGAAGGATGGTATTGGCTTTACCAAGCTAAACTGCCCGATTTCGAATGACTCCACGTTTTCATTACGGAATAATAAATTTAGTCAGAACGGGAATCAGCCAATGGTTGAAATAACATGGGAGGGAGCGGTGAGTTTTTGTGAGTGGTTGACGGAACAGGAGCGAGCTACAGGGCGTTTACCTGAAGGTCATGAATACCGATTACCAACAGAAGCCCAGTGGGAGTATGCCTGCAGAGCAGGCACGACCACTCGCTTTTCGTATGGAGATGATCCAAGTGACCGCGAATTGAGTAACTATGCATGGTATCGGGACAACAGTGGAAAGACCACGCACCCAGTGGGAGAAAAGCTGCCCAACCCATGGGGTTTGCATGACATGCACGGAAATGTGTATGAATGGTGTTCTGACTGGTATCGAAACCCTTACTCGGGAGGTAATCTGACTGACCCGAGGGGCCCAACTCTAACTGGGCAACGTGTGAGCCGAGGTGGCATCTGGAGTCGTCCTGCCGGATTTTGTCGATCTGCATTCCGTTTTGCGAGCCCCCCAAACAGCTCGTCAACTGGCTTCGGTTTTCGTCCCGTTTTAGTTCCTATTCCATAAGGAACCTCAGTTACAACATGTGTCCATTAATCCTAACAGTGATACCTTCATGGGATGAAACCAAGACGGCAGATGGTTCAAAGTCGCTTTCCAAGTTGATCTTTCAGCCTTCACGCTATGATGTCGACTGCCTCAGCCGAAATGGAATGCCTGCGACAATGCGCTGAAACAGCGGACACAACAACTTTTGAATGTCGAGGCCCCTCAGGCTACGAACACTCCCTCCCCGGAGGGGCCAGGAGCGGGTTTGAAGAATTTGTTAGTAAGGTTTCACGAGGACCGTTCCCGATCCAATACCGCGACTTCGTCGCACGCAGTCCAATCCCTTCCGGAGTTTTAGAGCTCTTTTGGCAAACGCGTCAGCGGTGTGGACTACTTCGACGTTCGCCGAAGTCGCCGCTTTCTGTTGTAAGAACCAAATCAGCTTTTACCGAATGGCAGTGGCTCTCGCCCTCCCATTGCCTACTTTTTTCTCAGGGAGTTCATTGGGCAGGTAGACCTTGCATTGTCCACCGCCTGAGTTCCTTTTCCCGCACCGATCACGTTTCCACAGCGATGGATTCCCCCTTCATCGCGACTCAAATGGATGCAGATACCAGTGCTTGAATCGCGTGAAACCGTGTCCCAAGTCTTCGGCGATCAGGAGTGAACAGGGAATCAGGTAGAGGGTGATGGCGGTTGCAAAGAGAACACCGAAGCCCAGTGAAACGGCCATCGGGATGAGGAACTGTGCCTGAAGGGATCTCTCCATCAACAGAGGCAGGAGCCCGACGAAGGTTGTGACGGATGTGAGCATAATGGGGCGAAACCTTCTGGCACCGGCTTTAAGCGCTGCCTCTTTCAGGGACAAGCCTTCCCGGCGCCGTCGATTGATGTAATCCACCATCACGAGTGAGTCGTTCACAACCACACCGGCGAGAGCCAGCATACCGAAGATGGAAAGGTAAGAGGGAGTCATCCCCATGAAAATATGACCGAGCAGGGCACCGATAATGCCGAAAGGCAGTGCGATCATGACGAAAAATGGTTGCACCAGTGATTTGAATGGAATGGCCAGCAGCGCATACAGGGCAAGCACCAAAGCGAGCGCTCCGATGATGGTCCGCCGTTTCGATTCTTCTGCTTCAGCGACGTAACCGATGAATTGAAAAGAGAGAGCTTCTCCTTCGTTGCAAAGCTCACGCAAGCGGGGCGAAATCTCCTTTGCGATGCCGACGATATCCACCGTTTCATCGACAGGTTGTGCGCCGATACGAATGATTTCAGCGCCGTCGTTACGCTCAACAAATGAAGGGGCCTTAGTGAACTTGACTTGGGCCACGGTTGAAAGCGGAACATCTGCGCCACGCGGCGTGCGGATCTTCATTTGATCCAAGGTGTGCAGCGACTCGCGAGCCGCTTTCGGCAGGCGGACCATCACGCGAATATCGTCGATGCCGCGTTGAACCCGCTGCGCTTCCTCTCCGTAGAATGCCTGGCGAATTTGTCGGGCAAGAGATGCCTGACTTAAACCCAGCTTGGCGGCCCTAGGCTTGAGTGTGAATTCCAGCTCGTCCTGACCGAAATTAACTCGTGCCCAGGCGGTGCTTATAGAATCGTAACTTTCCAACAATTCCTTGATGCGTTGTGCAATCTCAGCCTTTTTTTGCGATGTGGGTCCACGTAATTCCACGTTGAAATTCTCGTCATCGTATTCTTGACCCTTCTTCAATGTTTGTTCGGAGTATACCCGAAACCTCGTCGCCTCGGGAATAGGTCCAACGATATCGGTCCATCGTTTGGCCAGTTCGCTGTTGCGAGGTCCAGGCTCACTGCGTTGATCCGGTGCCATCACCTCAATGGAAACATAACCCCGCGACTTATCGTAGCGGCTTCCCGGATGACGCGCACCACTTACGCTTGACACGTTTTGAATGAGCGATTCACCGGATACCGGATCGACATACTCCCTCTTGATCTGGTCAACTGCATCAAGGATTCGGTTGACGTACACTCGTGTTGTTTCGAGAGGCGTGTCGTCCGGCAGATCGAGCATCGCCGTGATGCGTTGCCTATCCACGGTGGGGAAGGAGGTGAATCCCATTCGTCCACCAGCGCAGTATCCGGCCATTAACAGTCCCATCATGACAAATCCCGAAAGAACGGCGACGCGATGTTGGACGGCCCAATTCAAACTCGGCTGATAGAAGTGCTGGACAAAGCGTTCAAGCCCCCTGGCGATCTTTTCCTGGAATCGACTGAACACGCCTGTTGCTTCTCTGATTCTCAGATGCTTCAAGTGAGCCGGAAGAATGAGTTTTGATTCCAGCAGAGAGAACAGCAACACCGGAGCAACCACAGGAGGAATCTGTTTTGCGAAATCGCCCCAGGTCCCCTCGAAATACATCAATGGTATGAAGGCGACGATTGTAGTCAATACGCCAAAGGTCACCGGCACTGTAACTTCTTTGGTACCCATCACACTGGCTTCCACAGGGTCCATGCCGGCCTGCATTTTAGAGTAGACGTTTTCACCGGTAATGATCGCGTCGTCGACCACGACACCCACAACGATAATGAATCCGAATAAACTCATTACGTTCGCGGTCACACCGAACCACGGCATCAAAATGACACCACCGGCAAACGCAATCGGAATACCGAGAACCACCCAGAACGCCAGGGCCGGTCTCAGAAAAACGCCGAGCACTAACAGAACGAGTAAACTGCCCTGAAGCAGAGACGTGATCAGCGTGCTTAACCGGCCGCGAATGGCATGAGATTCATCGTCCCATACATACAATTCAATGCCATCCGGAAATCGAGTCGCGGAAGTGGCAACGTAGTCCCTGACCTTGTCCGATATATCGATGGCGCTCTCCAGACCGGTGCGCATCAACTGAACATACAATGCAGGTTTTCCATTGAACTCGACTCGCTTGTCCCCCCCCTCAAAACCGTCGATGACGGTTGCCACTTCTCCAAGCAGCACCTCGCCACTGCTTGTGGAGCGTACCGGAATGCGTTCAAACTCTTCTTCCGTGTAGGCTTGTCCGCGAGTGCGTACAATCAGCGTGCCGCTTTCGCTATCGATGGCACCCGCGGGCATGTCGATGGAAAACCTCCGAATCGCATCCGCCAAATCCTGAAAACCCAGGTTGTAGGAAAGTAAGCGCTCGCGATCAGCTTCAACGGAAATTTCGAATCGGCGGTCGCCTTCAATACGGGCGAGGCTGATGCCTGGAAGTTCAAGAAGATCTTCCTGAACTCGACGTGCCACTTTGCGCAAGTCATGGGCACTCAGATTACCCGTGACGGCGACATTCAACACCTCGAACGAACTGGAGGATTCAGGAATCCAGATACGCGGACGTTCGGTTTCACTCGGAAAGGTGGTGATCGCGTCCACCCTCCCTTTCACATCATCCAACAACTCGCGTAAATCCGTTCCTTTTTCGGCATTGATATAAAAGCGAGCCAATCCCCGTGAGCCATCGGCATGCAGGTGTTTTATCCCGCTCACACCTTCCAGGGCTTCCTCGATCGGAATCAGTATCGCGCGTTCGACGTCTTTTGCTGTCCCCCCACGGAAGGGCATTTGGATCATCACCGTATCCCAGCTTAATTGCGGGGTGACTTCGAGCGGAATGCGCTTGAATGCGGTGTACAGTCCCGCCAACAGAATGCCAATCATCAGGAAATTGGCGGCGATTCCATTATTGGTAAACCAGCGAATCATGATCCGGGATTTTTCTTTTTGGCAATACTTGAAGCCGTCGCTGGTTTAGCTTCCGAAAGGTTTGGACTGACCTCAGGGGTCGTGTTGGTTGGTATATCGGGAATGATTTCCACTTTGGCGTTGTCGGGAGCATAGACTAGTTGGGTTGTCGCCAGCATTGTGCCGTTACGAATCAGTGGATCGCGAACAACCACATGCTTTTCGTCTGACCAAAGCGGTACAATGGTATGGGCACGCAAGGTCAGATCGATTGGGTCAATCAGGAAAACTTGATCGAGCTGCCGCACCGCCACCCGCGGCAAGGCAACAACATCGTGGAGAACTCGTCCCGTGATTAAACCCACAACCGGTTGCCCAATCCGCAATGGAGCCTTTCCCGATTTACGCCCAAAGGGATCATCCACTCGGGCAATCGCGAACAGTTCAAGTGAATCCCGATCCAGAGCGCCTTCAACTCGAATGATACGTGCATTCCAGACATTTGTCGAAGCGGGATGCGTTGGTGTATCGCGGAGTCCCACCGGAACGAAGGCAGCCGTCTCTGATTCCGGAAGATTCACGAAGGCAAGATCGCGACCCTTTATGGGTAACCGCACTTCCGCAAAGTCCACCGCATAGACGACTCCTAATGCCGTGTTGGCACCGACTAATTGTCCCAACCCCACATTGCGGTGACGCACACGCCCGTCGAATGGAGCCAGGACACGAGTCCGTTCCAGATCGGCTTTAGCCTGATCAAGTTGAGCACTGGCCGAGTCCACATCCGCTTTGACTTGCGAGAGAGTTGCCGCCGTAATATCAGCTTCTGCCTTGGAAATAAGATCCTCCTTGATAATCTCGGTATTCCGTTCGTGATTCAACTTGGCAAGCACCATGCCTGCCTGGTAGCGGTGTAACCGAGCTTCAGCGACCGCAACCGATGCCTTGTAATCCACCGAGTCCAACTCAAGGAGCAGGTCGTCTTTAGAGAAAAACGCACCATCCTGGAACTCAGGACTGATGTAGATAATGGGTCCGGACACTTGAACACTCACCGAGATTTCATTATTCGGTTGAACGGTCCCCTGAGCGCTGACGATCACTGGGTAATCCTGAACACGTAATTCGATTACTCGGGTTCTAATCGCCTTAGGTTCAGGAGGCGCGCTCTTGGGTTTCTCCCCTTCTTTTGACAACCAGCAATAGCCGATCCAACCGGTTACCAGAAGACCAAGCGGAATGGCCCCGCGAATGAGCAAGGGACCGAGCATGGAAAGACCGCCTGTTCTCTTTTTAATATTCTGATTGTTTTTCACCGAAAGTAACGGACCGGATTGTCCGTTCATAATTGATTATCACTTAGGCGACTTTTTATGCACGCCGTTACTCCGGCGATCGACAACAGCCTGCCGTGCCTGAACTTCGTTTTCATGCAAATGCACAGACCCTGCTCTTTCCTCAATCAGGATACCGATCTTCTGCGTTTGATCCGATCCATTTCGAGTATCTCGAATGATATTATCTCTGAAAACCAGATCGTTGGTTTCACCTCGAATTCGGATTCCGGCGCCGGAGCTTTTTTCACTGACTCCATTGTTTTCGATCGTATTGGCGATGAGTTGATTTCGATGCCCGGCCATGCCCAGAGATTCATTGCGAAAAAAGACGCCGGAGTGATGATTGCTCTTGATAATATTGGAACGGATCAGGTTATCACTATCCTTGTGACCAATGGATATCCCAAATCGCCCGTTGTTTTCCAGAAGATTATTTTCAAATAATCCGTGCCTTACTCGCCAGCAGAGAAATAACCCGTCCTCTCCATTTGAACGCGCGGTACAATCAGCGACATAAGGCCGCTGCGATCCGCTGCCCGGATGGAAACCCAAGTGTGAATTGTTCTCGCTGATGCAATGGGTCACATGAACGTCGTTGGATTGTTGAAAACTGATTCCATCGCCATGGTAATTCCGAATGACGCAATCTCGAATAACAGCCCCGAAACCACGGAAGAGAAAAACACCCGCGCCGCGGCATCCATTGAGATGAACATTGTTCTGCTTATTCCCGTCAATGATCAGTCCTTCAATGGAAGTTCCTTTGATGTCATAACCGCTGATTACCGGGTAAACGGTTGCGACCCTGGCATTCTGTGCCACCATGCAATCGGAGTTCAGTGATCGGCTGATGGAAAACGTATTCCCGTTTCTGCCCGTCAGCCTGACGACGGTAGTATGAAAACCCCCGGAGCGGTTATCCCAAATGGCGGCTCCATTGCCGACATTAAACCCCGAAGGATCTTCAATCGTGATTTGTTCTTCTCCGAAATCCCCATCCAGAGCCAAGCGGGAAACCACCCCGTCGGCTTTTCTCAAGACAGTCTGCCCTGCCTCCCCCTGCACCGAAACATGAGAACGAAGATGCAATGAATCATACATGGTATAGTCCCCAGGTCCGATCATTACAGTCCCTCCACCGAGGTTACCGATATAATCGACCGCGGCCTGCAGCACCCGATTGTCCCGACCGACCATATCCCCTTCCTCCTGCCCGACACGAATCACAGGTAGTTCCTTCATTGAGGAACGCATCGCCATCGGCAATTGCCTCTCGTCTATCCGAGGGGAGAAATCGCGTTGTTCCGCCGCAGGTAATTGCGAGAGCAGACCCGACATCAGAAACAGAGCTGACAAACAAACAGGGGAATGGAAGGGTCTCGTAGTATACGAATTTAGAATTACGGATTTCATAAGCATGACGGATTCAATCAAGGACAATAACATTGATGGTGGAATATTGGGAAGCCCTCAGTTTCAGGGTTTTGCCGTCTGAGGCAGCCGAGTCAGGTAGGGAGTGCTGTCCTCAGCGCGCCGGCAGACTGTAGTCAGCGCAACCGGTAGGGAGTGCTGTCCTCAGCGCGCCGGCAGACTGTAATCTCCCACCGATTCTGCGGCGCGCTGAGGACAGCGAGCCCTACCAGATTAACTGAATTTCCATATCGCCAATTGGGTGGAGTCGTGAAACAATTCACGACTCAGGATGACACAGACCACTGCATTTAAAGAAAAGTTCCACTTGAGCAGAGCCGTAACGGCTCTGGCTCCGATGCAGGATGTTACGGATTTGGCATTCTGGAAGTTGATGATGCAATACGGAGGTCCGGATCTGTATTTCACAGAATATTTTCGAGTTCATTCTGATTCACGACTGGAGAAGGGTATTCTGGAATCCATCATCCGGAATCCGACGGGTCGACCGGTTTCAGCTCAGTTGATCGGACAGGATGTTCCTTCCCTGGTCCGGACCGCCAAAGAACTCCAAAATTATCCCATCGCTTCTGTGGACTTAAACCTGGGATGTCCCGCACCCATTGTCTGTCGCAAGGATTCCGGGGGGGGGCTGCTTCGTCAACCGGAAAAAATCAATCGCATTCTTGGTGAGCTTCGGGAAGCCGTGCAGGTCAATTTCACCGTCAAAACTCGAATTGGATTTGAATCACCTGATGGATTCGACCAACTCCTGAAGATCTTTGCGGCGCATTCGCTGGATCTGTTGACCGTGCATGGCCGAACGGTCAAGGAAATGTACCGGAGCGAAGTGCATTACGATTTCATCCGTGAAGCGGTGACCACCATGCCTTGCCCTGTCTTAGCCAACGGAAATGTCTATTCAGCCATCAAAGCGGAAGAAGTTCTGAATCTCACGGGAGCGGCGGGTTCGCAGCGTTATCCAAGGCTGCCTATGTGTTGCGCTATACCGGCGCAGATGCCGTAATGATAGGCCGAGGCGCTCAGGGAAATCCGTGGATTTTTCAACAGATCAGGGATCATCTCGATGGAAATCCGATTGAATTGCCGACGGGACGAGATGTCTTGAAATACGTTCATAATCTTTATGAATACGTCCAACCGAAAGATTTTCGGGAAACCAGCTATATCCATAAGCTCAAGAAATACATGAACTACATCGGAATCGGAATTGAACCAACGGGTCAATTCCTTCACCGAATCCGCAGAGTGCAAACCAAAGAAGCTTTTTTTGAAGTCTGCCGGGATTACCTCGATCATAACGATCCAATGAAACTGGAACCGTTTTCCCTGAACCTCAAACCCAGAGACCATCTGGCGGGAGTTCAGACCTGAAGAATCGAGTAAGCAAGGATTCTTCCAAATTCAGGCCAGTCGCCTTTGTCTGTTTTCTTCTGACCTTTCGCCCCTGCCAGCAAGACCTGTCCGCATTGTTCTGAAAACAATCCTTTGGTCACTCTCATTTTAGTATCCAGTGAATGCAGAAGCGTTCCTGATTCAGAATCGAAGAACGCGACATTCCAGTTCCCCTGAGCCATTCGGCCAGCCATCAGGAAAAAGGCTCGATTGGAGTGAAATGCCAATGACTCCATCGGTCCCTTACCACTGTCTGAATCACCAATTTCCGCCACCTTCCCCGCAGGTTGTTCGCGCCAGGCAAACTGCTGCCAGGTCTGCTTACCATTGCCGGCCATCGGATCCCTCATGGGGCCCATTCCACAGAGGGTCAATCGTTCCCCGTCCGGAGTAAAGGCAAGGTCAAATATGCCTCCGACATAGTGGTGACTCTTTGTGATTCCCCAACAGGTGAAATCCGGCGTGTTCCATTCGTTCTTCAGGTCCCCGGAATGAATGTCCCAAACTCGGACATCTCCCATTAAATTCCCCGCGGCCACATACCGATTGTCGGGACTGAATGCAACCGACAATACCGGAGGCGTCATTGAAAGTTCCACTTGGAGAGAACCCGTCGCAACGTCGAACACTTTCACGGAAGGTTCGGTTTCCGGAGCCGGTTCGTAGCGATATCCCCCGCAGCGATATTGCCCCGTGACCGAAGCAATCCACTTTTGATCGGTAGTCATAGCCGTCTTCCATGACCAGAACCGGTGTGCCTTCACTTTCCGGATGAGAACTCCTTCACTGGAATCATACCAATGAAGCTCCCCATCATACCCTGAAGAAATCACAACTCCCTGATCTGTTGTCAGCACGCCGGAGGCATAACTGTTGTGTCGACCAATCTCTCGCATTTTTCCTGTTTCAGAACTGACTTCAAGCACGGTTCCATCGAGGCAGGCGGCATATATAAACCGACCATCTCGGGAACAATCCAATCCCAGAACCGCTGTAGGCAGCGAGTATTCAAAAACTTTTTCCGTTTGGATGGCCCGATCCTGAATGGGTTGTTTCTCTTTTGAATGGTTCATTGCTCAGGAAAGAATTTCGTGAATAGGTTCCGCCTCTTCCTCAACCCGATGAAAGGATGGCAATCCCGGCAGGTCGTATTCCTGATAAGGATCCAGTTCAAGTGCTTTGAATATCGTGGCGAAGAGATTCTTCTCGTTATAGGGATTCTCAGTCACCTCAATCCCATCGACATCGGTGGCGCCCGTCACGACACCCCTCTTGATACCACATCCAGCCATGGCAAGACTCCAGGCATTTGGGTAATGATCGCGGCCGCGGCCGGCATTGATCCATGGTGTTCGTCCGAATTCCCCCATCATGACCACCAAGGTATTCTCCAGCATACCGCGATCTTCTAAATCCGTGATGAGGTGATAAATGATTTGATCAAGGTCGGGCACCAGCATTTGGTATATTTCATGATGAAACACATGACAATCCCAAGGCATGCCATTGGCCACCATGACAAAAGGCGCTCCGTTTTCAACCAGATGCCGAGCCAGCAATGTATGCAACCCAAAGGTGCCTGGCCCGTAGCGGGATCGATCGGTTTCCGGAAGGGAATCCAAGTCGAATAAATGGGCGCAACTCATCAATCCCTTCACCCGGCTGAAGGCGGCGTTCTGAGAGGCGGCGGCTTTACTGTTGCGGTCGTTCTCATACTTCGTTGATAAAAACCGTCGCAGAGCCTCCCGTTCCTCGTGATCGTCTGTCGTCATATCCGACATCCGTTTTACGTCTGGGATTCGATAATCTCCGCCGGCCCTCATCGGACCATATTGTGCGCCCAACCAACCGGCCCAGTTCCCCGCCTTGAACGATTTGAATTCATTCCCTTCCGGGC
>DUCD01000193.1:0-4805 GCA_012959985.1 Verrucomicrobiales bacterium
CCAAATCACCAACCAACCACCAAACCCTCAAAACCCTCGAGAAAATTGACCATCTCCAAACACCATCATTTTCACTGTAAAACAGCAGTGTTTTGAAAATTCTTGCGACAAAGAGCGCGTCAGGACGGTTTCCACGCCGCCACCGGAATCGGACAGAGTGACCACTCTACCCCCCAGCTGGTTGACCTTTTCGACGGTGTATTGAGCCACATTTCCGGAACCTGAGACCAGGCAGATTTTACCTTCCAATGAATCGCCGATATGCTTTAACATTTCCTGGGCAAAATAAACACAACCATACCCCGTGGCTTCGGTTCGGATGAGCGAACCGCCGAAGCTCAAACCTTTTCCGGTAATTGTTCCGGTGAACTCATTGGCGAGTCGCTTGTATTGCCCGAACAAATAACCGATTTCCCTGGCACCGACCCCAATATCTCCTGCCGGAACATCGGTATCCTTTCCAATGTATTGCCACAATTGAGTCATGAAAGCCTGACAGAACCGCATGACTTCCTCATTGCTTTTCCCCTTTGGATTGAAATCGGATCCTCCTTTAGCGCCCCCCATAGGCAAGGTGGTCAAGCTGTTCTTGAAAGTCTGCTCGAAGCCGAGGAATTTCAGGATACTCAATGAAACACTGTGATGAAACCTCAAGCCGCCTTTGTAAGGACCGATCGAGTTATTGAATTGCACTCGGTAACCGCGATTGACCCGGATATTCTTTTGATCATCCATCCAGGCAACACGGAAGATGAAGATCCGGTCGGGCTCCGTGAGACGTTCAACGAGATAGCTATCCCGATATTCAGGATGTTCATGAACAAACGGGGTAATGGATTCGACCACTTCCTGAACGGCCTGATGAAATTCAGTCTCGCCTGGATTCCGGCGTTTCAATCCATGCATAAACTGGTCGATTTCCTTTTTAAAGTCAGTCATGTTTCTGATGTCTTGGCTTGGCTAATGGTTTTGTCCTAAATTCGATTCTAATAAGCGGCGTGCTGGGGAGGGTAGCCTTAAGTGGTTGGGTTAAGGAAGGGACAGAATAATACGAACTGGCCTGAAGCTGGGGGCACCGACCCCGGATCGTGGTAGAACACTTCCTTAAAGTCAGAATCAAAGCGGCCTCGGCGCGGCCACCTTCAGAGGCCAGGCTCCTGAAAAATCTTACCCTTGACGGCGCACTGAAGACAGCGTGCCCTACCAAATGGTGGTTCTTCATTTCTTTAAGGCTTGCTCAATTTCCTCCAGACTGGAATCAAAGGTCTGTATAAGGGCTCCGTAATAGTGTTCTGTTTCGTAAAAATAGCGGGCCACATCGGCATCCAGCAGGTGGGTTTGGTCCGGTTTTGCTTCGGGCATCATGAGAACTTTTCCCAGGCTGAAATTCTTAAGCCGCATTTTGAAGTCACCTCCATTCAATTTGACAATTTTACCCAGGAGAACGGATCGTTGCAGACGCAGCAAATCACTTTCATTCTGAATGAGGATGGTCGCGCGACTCCGACCATCCTCTGCGGGTTGATTCAGCTCCCACAAAGTCCGTTTCCAGGCAGTCCGGTTGTCATCGTCCCGGATACTTAAGATCTGAATTTCCGGAATCGGTTCGGTGAACAGTCGGTTTTTCTCCATCAGATTTCTGTCATAGTAAAAAGTAACGGCAATGACTTCCCCTGGATTCTCCAGGAAAAAGGAACGATACCCTTTTTTGCCGCTGCTGTTCTCAATAAGAATCTGTTCGAGGAACTTTACATTCAGCGCTGCGGACTGGTTACTCTCAAAAAGAATCAGATGGTCTACCGTCACCCGGTTGTTCAACCACTCGGAATCTTTCTTGGTATCCGGAGATAAGCGTTTCACCACTTCATATATCATCCGGTGAACCAATATCTTCTCTCCGGGAATTCTTTTATCGGCAAACATGTCGTATGGCGGGACGGTTTCCAGAGTTGGGTTTTCCTGAATGGCCGTCCATGCCGAACCCAGGAGAAACTGCAACCGCTTGTTCTCCGAAAGAAAACTCAAATCGAAGACATCTTCAGCACGGATGCGGTATTCGTCGCGGAAGAGGTTATAACCGAAGCGATCGAATTGATCTTCATCTTTGGGGAGATGGGGACCGAGACGATTACTTTCGGTATCGGCCAGGACATGAGGCGTCAGAACGATGATGACTTCGGATTTTTCCTGCTTGGTGGATGTCGATCGAAAGGCCCTGCCCAACCAGGGAATATCCCCGAGCAGTGGAACTTTACTGGTGGTTTGAGTGAATTGTTTACTGACCAATCCCCCGATGATGAAGGGGGTATTATCGCGAATCCGCGCATAAGTCTGAATCCGACGAGTGGCGATGGTGGGAGCGGATGCCAGGATTTGGTCCCCATCGGCACTGCGCAATTCAAGGTCCTGCCCGGGAATCTGAGATGAGACAATAGTATCGACCAGCATACTGACCTCATCACCGGATTCATTGATCCGAGGGCGAATATTCAGAGAAATCCCCGTGGCGAGGTATTTAAAATTAAATGAAATTTTATTGGAATTCTCAGCGGCACCTTCCTGGCTTGTGGCGATCGGAATATCGGTCCCCACGCGAATGGTTGCCTGACGGTTATTCAATGTCAGCACACTGGGGCGGGACAGAATTTCGGCTTTTCCTTCTGTAATGAGCGCCTGGAGCCGGATTTTCCAGAAATCCTGTCCTAATTGAGTTAAATCGTCGAAGCCAATAATGGAAGGATTCGGATTATTGGGATTTATACTGCCTATCAGAAACTCGAAATTCCCTTCTTTGAATTCCCATTCCACACCGAGTTCCTCCAGACCGTCTTCGCTGATTTCCAACACCATTCCCTCCACGAAAATCTGTCGAGCCGGCCGATCGACGAAATCCCTCAGCAACGTTTTTATTTTACTCAACTGAATCGGATGGGCCGGATGATAATATACCAGAATCTGGGACGATGTAGAAATATTGGCATCATTCGGCAAGGTGGTTGCCGCCGAAGGAGTGATCGATAAATCGAAGGCGCCTTTGGATGACGATTCCGCACCGAGAAGGGCCGTCTGCTGCTCGGTAGGTTCGGGCATTGCTGCCACCATGGGCAAATCGTCAAAGGGCACAGGAAACTCGACTTTTGAGGGAACATCCACTGTTTTCACCCCGAAACCGGCCATGATTTCCATCGCTCCCGCAATATCAATATAACTGAGTTGAATGAGTGCATACTCCAAATCCTCCCGATGTAATTCCTTTTTTTGCTCAGCGGACGAATTGATAAACAGCTTTATCCATTCCGGGATGGCATCCAGATCGGAATTGCTTAGAATAGTGGGGTCTTCATTTTCATTGATGACCCCCCCCTGAATCCATAAATGGTCCGGCTGAGAAAGAAAGTGCCGGACTCCACACCGAATAAAGCGGCGGCCCGTCGTATCCGATCGGGTCAGATAAATCAATTGATCGATTCCTTTGGGGGGAGAAGGCAGATTTGAAAACTCCGACTCTTCCCGGGAGCGGTAGGCTTTTTCGGTTTCCGCCTTGAGCTGAATCATCTCCAGGACTTCACGGATTTCAGTGGGACTGAAACCCGGCAGGGAGATAAGTTGAGAAGAATCCGCCGGAAGGTCCTGGAAGCCGAGTTCAGTGACTGCGCCTGATTCAATCCCGATCGTAGCGAGATCCGCATTCAAGTCCACCAGGAGGACTACATCCTTCTGAAACTCGTCATAGGTATAAATGTCCTTAGGCGTGGAAGCCTGTTGGGACTTTTCTGCATGATTCAACAGAAATTCATTCCTGAGCTGAAGGGCCTCAGCCATTTCACTCAATCCTTCCTCCCTCCCCTCTGAAGTCAGAACTCCGGTATTGGACTTGGGAGTGTCCACTTCAATAGCGGAGTTGGGGGATTGTGAAGAGACACATCCGGAAATAAGCAACAGGCTTAATAAAAGCCCGGGACCGAGCCACCGGAACATTTCAGCAATCCTAATCATATCGAATCAGAAATATTTATCATGACGCGCAAGTTCTTTTAGATCAAGTGTTTTGAAAAACCGACTATCCTGATCCATTTATCTGCAGAGGCCGAAAACAGGTAGGGCTCGCTGTCTCAGCGCGCCGTTTGAAGACTTATCGACCGATTCTCGGCGCGCTGAGACAGCGAGCCCTACCCGTTGTTCTCTACCCGTTGTCAATGCAAGGCTCAATTACCGCACCGAGCCCGAATCTGATTAATCGCCCATTCGGCATGTTCTGCGATCAAGGGTTCAGAGCCCTGAGATTTTACCACTAGTTGTGGAAGTGCTTCCCTTCCGGCGGTATTCCCCAGAGCAACACATACATTTCTCAGAAAACGTCTTCTCTTGTTTCTGAAAAGCGGGGTATGTCGAAAGCGGGTCCGGAAGTCGTCCTCACTCAACTCGAGCAACTCAAGCAGATCCGGACTTTCCAGATCATTACGGCGAAATCCGGATAACATCCGTCCAGCCACACCGAACCGATTCCACGGACAGACCTCCAGACAGTCATCACAACCGAAAATGCGATTACCGATTGCCGGGCGTAGTGCTCCCGGAATGGATCCCTTATGTTCGATGGTCAAATAGGAAATACACTTTCTGGCGTCCAGTTTGAAAGGAGCGGTAATGGCCTGCGTCGGACAAACATCCAGGCAACGACTGCAGGATCCACAATAGTTCCGGGTGGATTGATCCGGCTCCAATTCAAGCGGTGTGAGGATTTCTGCAAGGAATATCCAATTCCCAAGTTTTCTGCTGATCAGATTCGTATGTTTTCCGATGAA
>DUCD01000193.1:4935-26368 GCA_012959985.1 Verrucomicrobiales bacterium
CATCCGGCATACCAACTCGGCCAATTTCTGACCAAGGGCTTCATGATAATCCCGGTATCTGGCATACCGAGCCACTTGGCCGACGTGTTCAGGTTTCAGGGTTCCCGGTTCTGAAGAATCATCCTGTCGATAGCTGACGGCCAGGCAAATGACGGAATGAACCCCTTGAAGAACTTTACTGAGATCAGAACGTTTTACGGAACTACGTTCCATCCAGGCCATATCTCCATGACAACCGCCATCAATCCATTCTTCGAAATGTGAAAATGATTCCGGAGTGTCGGCGGTCGTAAACCGGCAATCATCGAATCCCAACTCAAGCGCCCAGTTTCGAATGCGGTTCTTCAAGCCTTTTCCTGGATTCTCCGGGCCGCCTGAAAATGATGGCAGGCCTGTTGTGCCACTTCTTTAATCAGACGAAAATCTGTATGGATCATCACATCGGCCCTGCAGTAACTCTCCTTCCGTTTATTCAACAATTCACGGATAGTCTCCATGGGGTCCGATGTGCGCAGGAGAGGCCGGTGCGATTGATGAGCCACTCGACTCCAGATTTTTTCGGGAGAAGCCCACAGACAAACCACCAGGCAGTTCTGCTTCAATAATTCCATATTTTGGGGAGGAACAACAAATCCCCCCCCCGTGGAAATCACTGTATTCTTCATTTTCTGAATAGATTCGAGGATCTCAAATTCATACTCACGGAATCTCAACTCACCGTCTTTTTCGAAAATCTCAGTAATGGGTTTTCCAGCAGCCCGTTCGATCATATGATCGGCATCCACCAACAAGAATTCCAACATTTGGGCTAACCGACGCCCGACGGTAGACTTCCCTGTCCCCATGAACCCGACTAAAGCCACATTTTCGATGTGACGATTACCATACACCCGCGAAGGATTACCTTATTCTTTGTGGAAAGGCACGAAGATTATGGTCGAATAGGCTTAAGCATTAGGGCGAAGCTTGAGATACGAGGTGGAGCTTACTGTCTCAGCGGCTCAATCGGCCGATGCGATCAGCCCAGACAGCCTGCCCTACCCCACCTGAAAAACCTTTTGCGCACGGATTCGCTGTGGTAAACCGTTCTGAGACATGTCACAAAGGAGTCCATCCGATGAATTGAATTTTAAAGGCTTACCTGTTTCACCTGGGATTTGCCATGGCCGCATCCTTGTACTGAAAACCAATGAACGGACCATTCCAAAATACAGCCTCCCGGAATCCGGAATTCCAAAGGAAATCAATCGATTCCAGCAGGGACTGGTGACCACCCGGAAACAGATTCTGGAAGTGCAGAATCAGGTGAACCGTGCCTTGGGTTCCGAAGAAGCCAATATTTTTGATGCGCATCTGCTAATACTGGACGATCCAGCTCTGATTGACGAAACCCTCAAGATCACCCGTCGCGAAAAAGTGAATGTGGAGCACGCCTACAACGCGATCGCGCAGAAATACATCGAAACGCTGACCTCACTGGATACCACAGCCTTTGAATACCTTAAGGAACGGGCCTCCGACATGAAGGATGTGGTGAATCGGGTTCTCGACAACTTGATGGGCGGAAGTGAACAGATCGATCTTAAAACCCTGAAGGAACCCCGCATCATCATCGCCGAAGACCTTGTGCCGTCACAGACAGCCGGTATGGACGGAAAGAAGGTGCTTGGATTTGCAACGGACAAAGGCAGCCGAACCTCCCATACCGCCATTATGGCACGGTCTTTGGCTATACCGGCGCTCGTGGGTTTAAAGTATAGAGGAGCCACACTGAAATCGGAGGATTACGTCCTGCTGGATGCCTACAATGGTCAGTTGATCCTGAATCCCACTGACCAAACGCTGTTCGATTACGGCCAAATCGTTCGAAGACATGCGGATTTCAAGGAAGTCGTGCATCAGGCAAGCGACAAACCGGCTATTACATTGGATGGGACTCGTATCATGCTGTCTGCAAATGTGGAAAACCCCTCTGACAAAGACGATGTCAAATCAGTCGGCGCCGATGGGGTCGGATTGTTTCGCACCGAGTTTCTGTTTCTCCAAAAGAACAGTTTACCCTCAGAAGAAGAACAATACCTAGCCTACCACGAACTGGCATCGGCCTTGAATCCCGCCCCTATCATCATCCGCACCCTGGATGTAGGTGGAGATAAATTCTTACCGCACCTGGATAAAGCGAAAGAATCGAACCCCTTCCTGGGCTGGCGAGCCATCCGGTTCTGCCTTCAGGAGATCGAAATTTTCAAAACCCAGTTAAGAGCGATTCTGAGAGCAAGCCAACAGGGGAACATCAAGCTCATGTATCCGATGATCTCGGGTATTTCGGAGTTGAGGCAAGCCAACCATGTCCTTGATGAGTGCAAGGAGGAATTGCGTCGGGAAGGCCGGGAATTTGATGAGGACATCGAAATTGGTGTCATGATCGAAATCCCTTCTGCGGTGATGGTCGCTGACTCTCTTGCCCGGGAGGTGTCTTTCTTCAGTATCGGCACGAATGATCTGGTTCAATACACCTTGGCTGTGGATCGGATGAATGAAAAAATTGCCCACCTGTATGAACCGACTCACCCGGCAATGCTCAGGCTGATCAAACTGACAGTGGACGCCGCCAGGCGAAATAATATTCGAATCGGTGTCTGTGGGGAAATGGCCGGCGACTTTAAATTGGTCCCCTTGCTGCTCGGCTTGGGCGTGGATGAGCTTTCAGCAACCATCCCCCAAGTTGAAGGAGTCAAATACCTGATACGTCGTTTGAAGATGGAAGAAGCTGTCAACTTGTCGGAGTTTGCCTTGAAATGTGATTCCGGGCAGGAAATACTCGAGTGTTCCAAAGAGCTTGTGATGAGGGTAGCCCCGGATCTTTTGAAAGATCAAATGTAATTCCACCACCGCATGAACTTTTTATGAAAGCACTGATTCTGGCTGCAGGGTATGCCACCCGTCTCTATCCTCTGACGAAAAACCAACCCAAGCCTTTGCTTCCAGTCAACGGCAAACCGATGCTGGAACATTTATTGGACCGCCTGAGAACGGTTGACCAACTCAACGAAATTCTGGTGGTCACCAATGAAAAGTTCGCGAAACACTTCAGGGATTGGCAAAAGGAATTCGCGACGGGAGGGTTCCCTGTTCCGGTGCGAATTATCAATGACGGAACCACGAACGATGACGACAAGCTGGGAGCGATCGGTGACATCCACCTGGCCATGGAACAATCAGAGCTTGACGAAGATCTTCTGGTGGCTGCCGGCGATAATCTGTTCAATGCAGACTTGTCTCCGTTTGTTGACTACTGCCAAGAGATCAATGCACCGGTGTTGGCGGTCCACGATCTCGGGGATCCGGAGAAGACACGACCTTATTGTTCCATTTCCATCAACGAACAGGCCCGTATAACTTTTTTCGAAGAAAAAGCAGAACAGCCGCAAAGCAGTTTAATCGGAATCGCATTGTATTATTATCCGAAAGACCATCTGGGGAGTATCCGGAAATACATCGCAGAGGAAAATAATCCGGATCAGCCGGGAAGACTGATCGAATGGCTCTACAAAAAGACGGATGTCTATACATGGAAACTGCCCGGAATCTGGTTTGACATCGGATCCTTGGAATCATTAAACGAAGCCAATACTGTTTTTACTGAGAATCATGAAAACCCCGCTTCATAAACTCATCGTCGCATTCCTTCTCTTTGATGTCCTTATTGTGGTAATCATACTTGGCCTGAAGGACCGGAAAACATCTCCTTTGAAGTCGCCGGAGACGGCATCAGTAACGGGTTCCGATTCCTTGTTCATCGAGCAGATGGATGCCGGTAAAACGTACTACGATTCGGGAGAATTCGATAAAGCGACCACCGCATTTCAAGCGGCCACAGAAGCGGCACCCACCCACCCTGATGCGGTCCTCAACTTGGCAAAATCTCACCTCAAATCTCAGCGGTATCAGGAAGCTCTTGACATGGGAAGGAAAGCCATCCGCATGGACCGAAATTCTGCGGATGCCTATTATGTGGTTGGATGCGCAGAATTGCGGTTGGGCAACCATGAAACAGCCGAACAGGCATTTTGGGATTGCATTGTGTTTAATGAGGATATCGCTGCGGTCCACTTTCAGCTCGGACAGGCCTACGAGTCTCAGGATAAACATGAAGACGCACTGATTGAATACGATATTGTGATCGGTATCGATGAAAAACACCCCTCAGCCCATTATCGGCTCAGCCAGGTTTACCTACGAACCGATGCCAAGATTGAAGCGGAGAAAGCGCTGATCCGTCATCAGGCGATCCTTAAGGAGTTAAGCTCTCCGGTCGGACAGGAAGAACTGCTCAGCTGCATCTATACCGAAGTTCGGGCTCCAAAGTTTCTCGAACTGCCGAATTCGGAAGGCATCCCATTAACCTTCGTGGACGTAACGGAGCAGAGCTTTGATGATGCGGAAAAATATTCGGGACCCGCCGGAGTCATTGATGTGCGAAGGAGCGGCGCCCAGGATCTATTTGTCTACGAAAAGGAACAGGGGCTGCGATTGTTGTTCAATACCAATGGAGTGTTTCGCCCCGAAGGGTTCCCCATACCGACAACCCAAACCAGCTTCACGCAGTGTCTGATCGCCGATCTCGACAACGAAGATCGGAGCGCCGATGCCCTATTGATTTCACCGGGAGGAATTCAGATCTACCGGTTTTCCACCAACGGATTCATTACCGATATGAGTCGCTTCGCAAATCTATCTCAGACCAAATCCGTGGTCGGGGCCTTGGCGGATTTAGATTTCACCGGCAAACTGGACTTCCTGTTTGTCAGCCAAACCAATGCGACCGCCCAAGTCTATCGCAACCACGGTAACTTTCAATTCGAACAGCACAGCGAAGCGGCCGGAATCCCTCAACCGACGGATAATATCCGATCCATCAGAGTCGATGACTGGGACAATGACGATCTACCGGATGTATTTCTGACCCGGACTGACCTTCCTCCGATATTACTTAAAGATCAACGGGGAGGCCCGCTCACTGCCTCAGACGAAACCGAAGACTGGCCAACCGGAGAATGGCTGGAACTTGGAGACCTGAACAACGATTTACGCATCGATGGAGTCGTGGCAAATCAGGAACATCTGGAGATCGTTTTAAACTCACTGGATACCCGATATAAATTACCTCTGGATGGATTCAAATTGAACGGAATGGTCCTGACGGATTTCGACAACGACGGTTGGTTGGACATCTGTGCCTATGGTGAGGGATTGAAACTCTGGCGGAATATCGGAACAGATGGTTTCACTGAAGTGACGGAAAAGGTCGGTCTACAGAGTCGGATGAATCTGGATATCATGTCCTTGAGTTGTGCGGACTTCGACAATGACTGCGATATTGATTTTCTGATATCCAAAACCGGTGGCGGACTGAAATTGCTCAGCAATAAAGGAGGCAATGCCAACAAAATGATCAAATACCGGCTTTACGGAAACCGATCCAATCATAGCGGGATAGGGATTCGGCTCGAATTAAAAGCCGGAGGCCTTCGAATGGCCCGAACGGTCAATACGCTTCCGATTCATATTGGTCTGGGAGCCCATGACCAGATTCAACAGACCGCCGTTCGTTGGTTCGATAATGTTTTGACGTCTTCCGATGATCAGGTTCCGCAGGACTGCTCCACGCTGACACTGCTGGAAATCAAGATCATGAGCGGGTCCTGCCCGTTCCTCTATGCCTGGGATGGCCATTCATTCCGTTTTGTCACTGACCTTCTGGGTGGATCCCCGCTGGGACTCCGCATCACTGATGATCACTTTATAGATTCCGATCCCACGGAACATGTCTGGATTGGTGACGAATCCATATTTCCACAAAAAGAAGGATCTTATGTACTTCAGATCACAGAAGAATTAAGAGAGGCCCTCTATCTGGATGAAGTTCAACTGGTCGTAGTGGACCACCAGGTAAATACCGAAGTCCACCCTATTGACAAACTACAGTTCAAACCTTTCCCAGTCAGCAGACTGGATACCTTTGAACAACTTCAACTTCCAATAAAAGCCGTGCGATCCGACGGACTGGACGTCACCCAGGCACTGAACCGAATAGATCGCGAAGTCTGTTCCCCCGTTAAACTAAGGCAGGGGCAACTCCGAGGGCTGGCTGAATTGTTTCATGTCGATCTGGATTTCGGTGAAATGGATAAGGATGAGGATCGTCATTTGATCTTGACTGGCTGGCTTCAGTTTGGCGGAGGTATGGCCAATGTAGCGGCCTCTCATTATCCCAATTTACCCTTCCCATTCCCTCAACTACAGGCAAGGACTGAACGGGGTGAATGGCAACCGGTCGATGTATTCGTCGGAGCACCCATTGGAAAAACCAAAACCATTACGGTCGACCTCACCGGAAAACTGCCGGAAAACACCCAACATCTACGACTCTCCACCGGATTCGAAATTCATTGGGACCGAATCGCTCTGATGGACAGCACCACCGATTCATCCCTGAATCAAGTCACCGTATTAAAGCCATCGACGACAGATCTTCACTGGCGGGGTTACAGTGAATATAAGGATTCACCATGGACCCAGCCCCTTACTCCGGACTATGAACAAGTGACCAACTTAGCCAAATGGAATCGCCAAGTCCAAGGCTGGTCAACCCGCTATGGATCCGTTGATGAACTTTTAGCGAAAAGAGATGAAGCCCTGGTGATCATGAACGGCGGAGATGAACTCACTCTGACTTTCGACGCTTCCGCGCTCCCCCCGAAGCCCGAAGGATTTCGGCGGGATTTCTATCTCTATTCCGACGGCTGGGACAAAGACGGAGATTATCATGTCCAGGAAGGCTTGACCGTCGAACCCATTCCCTGGCACGGATTGGATGATCAGAAATACGGAAAGCAAATACGCCCCGACTTCCCCAACGACCACTGGATCCAAAAGTACAATACCCGCTGGGTAGGCCCCTATACGATTACCTCCAAATAGCGAATCTAGGCTGAGGACATCCGACGCGGTCCAAAACCTGCCGGAATATTAGAAATCCCGAGGGAACGCGATAGCGGTTTGGAGGGAGCGACGTAGTCACCGCATTCACATTGGATGAACCCTTCAAATATATTCGATCCTTAACCGAATCCCCGTCGCGACTCCCCAAACACGATCAGCGGTGATTATTAATCGTAATACCCGGCCAATCGTCAGTGCGGAATGGAGTCACAGGTAACCCTTCCTTATTCTGCAGGTTACAGACCGGATTGTCCGACCAGGCATAACGAACAGAGACTGGGTTTGAAACGTCATCCGCCCAAACTTCAAGCTGGTTTTTTGAAAGGATTTTTCCCTGAGCCCAATGAAATTGGCGATCTTCACCGGCAATGGAAAGACCTACGGTTTGTCTTACATCAAAAGTATCTAATCCCCCACCAACCTGATCAAAGGTCAGAATGATCTTGGAACCTTTTTGCTCCATAGATCGGTAGATCGGACTTCGGTGCACAATATTCACACCGTAGTCCTTAGCCAAGGCCCACAATGCCAGTCGTTTAGCAACGATCTGTTTGTTTTTCGGATGAATATCGTGAGCTTCTCCCAGGTCGATGATGACCGCCTCCCCAGTATTGGACAGTTTGCTCATTGTGAGGGTTTGGGCTTCTCTCAACTCAGCCCAGTCACTTTCAGCAGGCAGGTCCTTTTCATTTCGAAAATCCGCCAACTGAACCCAATAGAAAGGAAAGTCTCCCTGTTTCCAATCATCACGCCAACTTTGAATCATCAAGGGGAACAAGTGGCGATATTGATAGGCTCTGCCCGCATTACTTTCTCCCTGATACCAGATGGCTCCCCGGATACCGTAGCCAATGACCGGGAGAAGCACCCCGTTGTAAAGATTGGCGGGACGATGCTGACCGACCAATTGGTTTCGAGGTGCCCGGGGCCGATTAGGGGCTTTTACTCCGGTAGCTTTTGCTTTTTTTACAGCCGCCTTCCATTTTTCAAGACGACCTTGGTGTTTGGCCTTTTCCGCTTCAGCATCGTAACTGTTTTCGAGATCGGTCCACTTTTCCAAAAGAGCATCGTAACGAGAATCTGCTTTCAGCAGGTCTCGAGGAACCCAGGCTTCCGCGGAGGAACCGCCCCATGAATTATCGATCAAGCCGATGGGGACATCTAAAGCCTGATGAAGGTTACGTCCGAAAAAATAACCCACTGCAGAAAAACTGGCGACGGTCTCTGGCGAACAGGCTTGCCATTGACCCTTAAAATCCTTTTGAGGCTCCTGAGTTCCCACCTGAGGCACCGAGATGATGCGGATTTCCGGATAATTTGCCGTCAACAATTCAAGCGCTGAATCGTTCGCCGCCGCAACCGGATAAGCCATATTGGATTGTCCCGAACATATCCACACTTCACCGACTAAAACATCGTGGATCTGTATTGTATTCCGGCCTTTCACCGTGAGCGTCATTGCAGCCCCCGTCGGTAATGAATCCAGAGTAACTTTCCAGGCCCCTTCCGCTCCGGCTACAGTATTTCTGACTTGTTGTCCGATTGTTACTGTTACTTTTTCTCCAACATCCGCCCATCCCCAAATCGGGTTTTGATGCTGACGTTGAAGCACCATATGATCGCTGAAGATGGAAGGTAATTTGACGTCAGCGAAGGAAAGGGTCGTTGCATTGAAAAATGCGGACAATCCCAGGGTGAAGTAAAAACCGAAACGTATAAATGAAAACAGTTGTTTCATAATAATAAAATAGATTAGTGAGGCAAAATCTGTCACATCCGTGCGACCTGCGACAAGTACAAAGCGCCGGATCTTTGTTTTTGTGAGACAAACAAGAATTGGATATGCCAGCCACTCTGTTCACACCTCATGAATATCTCAGCCTCTTAAATCCAAAGCGGCGACTTCGCTGATACTCGTCGACGCAGTCCAAAACCTGACGGAATCCAAGAGCATTTTGGTCTAACGATTCAGCGGTTTGGAATCCGGTTAAGAGCCAAAACGATTCATAGGAGTGCAATTATAAGTGCGGGGATATAGGCACTGAACTAAGTAAAATGGCTGAATCGAGAGACCAGAATTGCCAGTTTGAAATTCCACTTAAGTGTAGCTTCAGCACTCGTTCGAGCCTATGGATACCGAATAGAACTGACGGGAGGGAGAGCGTCTCCGCGAGCCGAAAAATGGGTGGACAGACAAGTAGCCCAATCCTACTTGTCTTCCTTTCAATGTAGGAAGGAATCCATGAATGGCTCGCGAGGACGCTCTCCCTCCCCGCACTTTTAATCGCACCCGACTCACAGTATGGCTTTGGATTTATGTTGCTGAAAACTATCCAGACTTCCACTATTGCCATGGGCCAAGTCACATTACTTTGTAGACACCATAAAGAAGACCGAACAATCTACCTATTATGTCGATCAAACCATTTCCAGCCTTATCCCTTATTCTGTCTATGGCAGCTCTGTTCAGTGCAAATCCCTGCATTGCGGCAGAACCTCCCAACATCCTGGTCGCCATTGCGGATGACCAATCGTTTCCGCACGCCTCCGCATACGGATACAAGGGCGTCCATACCCCGGCCTTCGACCGTATCGCTTCTATGGGCGTTCTATTCAACAATGCCTTCACCCCGGCACCCGGCTGCAGCCCTATGCGAGCGGCTTTCCTAACCGGTCGGAACATCTGGCAAATCGAGGCCGCCGGCACTCATGCGAGTTCGTTCTCCAAGAAGTATAAAACCTATCCCAAACGCATGGAAGAATCGGACTATTTCGTCGGATACACGGGAAAAGGCTGGGGACCCGGCAATTGGAAAACGACGGGGCGTGATCGGAACCCAGCCGGACCGGAATTCAGCAAAAAAACGACCCAACCACCCTACAGTGGAATCAACAAAAACGATTACGCTTCTAATTTTTCAGAATTCTTAAAGGCAAAACCCAATGAGAAACCGTTCTGTTTCTGGTTCGGTTCCAAGGAACCTCATCGCGGTTATGAAAAAGGTTCGGGACTTAAATCCGGTAAGAACATCGGAGATATTGTCGTTCCGGAGTTTCTGCCGGACACTCCTGAAATACGAAACGATATTATGGATTACCTGGTCGAAATCGAATGGTTCGATCAACACTTGGGACGAATGATCAAAGAACTGGAGCAGCGAGACGAACTGGAAAACACCCTGATTATCGTAACCAGCGACAATGGGATGCCTTTCCCGCGGGCGAAAGCCAATGTTTATGAATATGGAATTCACATGCCTCTCGCCATCTCCTGCCCGGATATTTTTTCTGGCAAAAGAAAGGTCGATGATCTGGTCAGTCTGATTGACGTGACGGCTACCCTTTATGAACTGTCCGGTGTTTCTCCGCCATCAGAAATGCCGATCACGGGCAACAGTCTGGCCAACCTGCTGAAATCCGGCCAATCCGGTTGGGTGGAAGCCGACCGGTCTGCCATCTATTCCGGTCGTGAACGACATTCCTCATCTCGCTTCAGATCTCTCAGTTATCCGCAGCGATGCATTAGGACTCAACAGTTCCTTTATATTCACAATTTCCGATCAGAACGATGGCCGGCCGGCGCTCCTCAAAAATTCGGCAATGGTGGCTATGCTTCTACAGGGGAGGTCCTAGCTAAAATAAAGGGACCCATGCACCAAGGCTATCACGACATTGACAATGGTCCGTCCCTTAAATTCCTCGTCAAGAATCAACCCGATCCAGAAACCAATAATTACCTCCAACTGGCCGTGGCAAAACGACCGACTGAGGAATTGTATGACATCAAAACGGATCCTGGCTGCCTGCACAATCTTGTCGGACGCAGCGATTACTATCAGGTGCAGACCTCCTTACGACGAAAACTGATGTCATTTCTCAAGAACACAAAAGATCCGCGAGTGGTGGATGCCGATGGAGGCGAAGTCTGGGAAACCTATCCCCGATACAGCGGACTCCGGTGGTTCCCCATTCCGGATTGGGCCGAAGAACATCCCGAGAGGGTCCCGCAACAGGACTGGCTGGAAGAGCGCCGGCCTAGATGATCCCCTTGGTTTCAGAACCTCAAACTACCTTAACAATCTGAACCCGCTTTCGAAACTTACGGATGCCGTCGGAATTCCCATCGCCTGAGACCCGAAAACGGATCCAACAAGCCTTTGATCCTGACCTATTGAGGGTGGCTGGTCATCGGCTGATTGATGAAGTTTCCATTCATCTGAAAAAAGCTCAACAAACAGAAGGCAAAGTCCTTGAGTGGTGTTCGCCGGAACATAACAAAAGCGATGCAGCCAGTTGGGTAAACGAAAGAATCTGTCCTTCCAACGATCCGGAGGCATTGATCAAACACTTCACTGAACTGATCAAAACCGCCATGAACCGCGGCATCAATCTTCATGATCCACGCTACATCGGCCATCAGGTTCCCCCTCCGGTTCCCCTTGCGGGATTGATGGACTCCCTGGGTTCCCTCACCAATCAAGTGATGGCCATTTATGAAATGGGGCCCTGGGCCACTTCGGTGGAATCGGTGATGATCGACAAACTGGGGATGGCACTCGGCTGGAAAAAAGACACCTTTTCGGGACTGGTCACCCACGGCGGATCCCTCGCCAACTTGACCGGTCTACTGACAGCTCGCAACGTGATGTTGAAGGATTCATGGAAAGCGGGGCTCCCTCACTACAATCCCGATAAGTCTCCGGTGGTGGTGACTCACCAGGATGCTCATTACAGCACTTCCCGATCTGTCGGCATCCTGGGTATTGGCACAAGTCAGGTTGTAAAAGTTGGCCTCGACTCCAAACGTCACATGGATCCAAACCAACTGGAGACTGTTCTTGCCCGTCTTCGAAAAAACGGCCGGCCTATTGTAGCTGTCTGCGCCTGCTCCTGCGCCACTCCAATCGGAGCTTTCGATCCTCTGCCTGAAATCGCCGAAGTCTGTCGTCGGCACGACGTCTGGCTTCATGTGGATGCGGCCCATGGAGGGGCAGCCGTGATGAGTCCGCGATATCGTCATTTGGTATCGGGATTGGATCGGGCAGACAGCATCGTCTGGGATGCTCACAAGATGATGCATGTGCCGGCCTTGTGTGCCTTTGTGCTTTACCGAAATCGGGAACACCGCTTCGAGGCATTCCAGCAGGACGCCCCTTATCTATTCGATCCGACCGCCCCCGGGCAGGCGGACTACGACGCAGGCATGAAAACCATAGAATGCACTAAACGTGCCGCTGGGTTCGGCCTATGGGGAATCTGGTCATTGTGGGGATCTCAATTATTCGCCGACTTGGTTGAAATGACCTTCGATCTGGCTTCCGGATTCTATGAACAACTGATGGAAGCCGAAGACTTTCAACCCCTGCATAAACCCGAATGCAATATCGTAGTATTCCAATATATACCAAAAGAACTGGAGGATTCTCCCCTTGAAGAAATTGGAGAATTCCAGTTGAATCTGAGAAGGCGCATCGTTGAATCCGGGCAATTTTATATCGTATCAACCCGACTCGACGGCATCGGCGCCCTACGCGTCGCCATCATGAATCCTCTGACCACCAAAGATCATTTCAACGCCTTGTTGGAAGGCATCCGCGTGGAAGGAAAAAGGATAATAAATATGATTTGAAAAGGAACTGATTAGACTTTCCAGATTTCAACAACCCGAGAGCGGCGTATCTTCCTATCATAGGTAAATAGAGGAATGCCTAAAGAGAGGGCGGTTGCAACAATGATTCGATCAGCGGGATCTCCATGAAATCCAGGCGGCAGATTATCCAGTTTCAATATTACGTCCGGTGACAATCGTGCCAGTTGAACAACATCAGGTAACGTAGCTTGGATCAGCCATTGAGAGAAAGGAATGGTCAGTTTCAATTTGCCTTTGGCATATATCATCTGAGCTTCCCACAGGCTGATGTCGGATATCACTGGAGGTGTCTTTTCAGATAAGGAATCTAATTTTTGGTGTTCCTTCCGTGATAATTCATCTTGTCCAGTCAACCACCATGTGTGAGTGTCCAGCAATAAACTCATTGATTCGCCTCGAAATCTGACTCCGAAAGGAAAGATTCACCGGGACTAGCTAACATTTCCCCCGTACCTCTCAATCGTTGCCATGGTTTCGTGGCTTTATTTACCTGCTTCAATGCGGGTAGCACTCTCGCAATGGTCTTCCCGTGTCGAGTGATTTCGATTGGTTTACCGTCCTTTTCCAATGTTCTCAGCAATTCCAGACATTGGGATTTAAATACAGTCACCTTAATGGTCATATTCAAAAAAATAAATGACCATTTTCCAGTGTCAATTAAAAACGGCTGAACTGCTGGCCTTAAGGAAAACCAACCCACACACGCTCGACAGACATAAACCCGTAGCCGAATTTGTGAAAATTCCGAACCGACATACATTCCGAACCGCCAAAAACCCAGAAAGGAGGCTTTAACCGAACACCATAATTCGGTAGTGTCGACTCATCATGAAGATAAAGTCGCCCCCAGTTTCGTATGTCTCCCCACTCAATTTGGTCATCCTTGGGATTTCTATTTGTTTCACTTCAATTGCAAGTTCCCAAACCACGCCGAAGGGTCCCGATCCGATCCGCATTCCGCGCAATGGAGGTCCAGCAACCATTCCGGATGTTGCTCGTGACAAAGTGATCGGCTTTGCGCTTTATACGGCTCACAACAACATCCTGAAGCTTTCCGCTCAGCTCTATCCATTGCAGGATGGAGAATCCCGCTGGGTGCAACTGCATATCCGGGAAGCAGGATCCTGGCGGCAGATTGCGCAATCCAAGGCGGATGAGACCGGATGGCTGGCGACTTTTCGGGTGGAAAACTGGAATCAGGCCCGAAATGTATCCTATCGTCTGACCCATGCCGGCGGATCCTCCTACGAAGGAACGATCCGGAAAGACCCGAAGGACAAAGATGAAATCGTGATTGCAGCCTTCACGGGGAATTCCAATAAGGACCGCGGGATGCGTGAGGACATTGTCCGGAATATCCAGAGTATTAATCCGGACCTGTTGTTCTTTTCAGGAGACCAGAGTTACGACCACAAGAAGCACACCGCTGCCTTTCTGCTTTTCGGACGACAGTTCGGCGACATTATCAAGGATCGTCCCACCATCACCATTCCGGACGATCATGATGTTGGACAGGGAAACCTCTGGGGTGAAGGAGGCAAAGTATCCAAACTGGGAGGCGGGGCCGACGGAGGGTATATCATGTCCGCAGATTATGTCAGAATGGTGGAAAGAGCGCAGACCAGCCATCTGCCTGATCCTTATGATCCGACCCCCATCCAGCAGAACATCGGAGTCTACTACACCTCATTGAATATTGGAGGGATCGATTTTGCAGTCCTTGAAGATCGCAAGTGGAAAACTGGCCCTGCGGGCTTAATTCCTCAACAGGGACCACGACCGGACCACATTAATAATCCGAGCTACGACCGGACCACGGTGGATGTGCCGGAAGCCAGATTGCTGGGGGACCGTCAATTGAAATTTCTCCATGAATGGGGGCAGAACTGGACGGGTGCGCAAATGAAGGCTGTGCTCTCACAGACTATATTCGCGGGCGGAGCCCATATTCATGGAGGGCATAAATCCAGACTCCTTGCGGATCTGGATTCCAACGGTTGGCCTCAAGCGGGAAGAGCCAGAGCATTGAAGGAAATCCGACGATTCTTCGGCATCCATATCGCAGGCGACCAACATCTGGCTACCGTCATTCATCAGGGTCTCCATTCCTGGGAAGATTCCATTTACTCTTTTTGTGTTCCGTCCATCGTGAATTTTTACGGTCGCTGGTGGTGGCCCATGGAAGAAGGATTGAATCACGATCAGAATAGTCCCCTGCCCTTCACCGGACGATATTACGACGGCCTTGGAAATAAACTGTCAATGAAGGCTTATGCCAACCCAACGAAAGACAATTACAACGCTGCCGGGTTCGGTATCGTGCGCTTTAAGAAATCCACCCGCGAGATCACCATGGAATGCTGGCCACGACATGTGGATGTGACTGACTCACAAGTGAAACAGATGCCGGGTTGGCCGATTCAAATCAAACAGGAAGACAATTACAATCGAACGGCCCTGGCTTTCTTGCCAACCTTGAAGATCAGCGGTCCCCCTGATCCCGTGGTTCAAATCGTTGATGAATATTTGAACGAGATTGTCTATACTATCCGCATCAAAGGAAACACATGGAGACCCAAGGTTTTCAGGGAAGCAACCTATACCATCCGAATCGGAGAAGGACAGGTGAAAGTTGAATTGAATGGTGTTGAATCACTGAAATCAGACGAAGAAAAAGTTCTGGAAATCGACCTGTAGAGAATATAGAGGGTGATTTTGTAGAAGCCGGTATTCTATATGCCCCCGATCCAAAGCGGCGACTTCGTGGCACCCGTCGACGCCGTCCAAAACCTGCCGGAAATCCTGGGCGCCCGTGGCAGACATGCAACGCTTTGGTGCGGTCCCTAAGTGATTCCCCGCTTTGAATTTCCGACTCTGAAAAAAAGGGGGCACCTGGAATTCTCTGAACGCTCAACGGGCGGGACTTCTGGGAGGACGGTAGTTTTTATGCCACTCCAGAAACCATAGCTGACTGAGACCTGTAGTACCGGCATGGCCATCGGCGTAAACAAGGTTAATGGCCCCCGGCAATCGTCCGGAACTCGGTTTGGGTATGTTGCTGCTTTTTGTGATGCCTCCGTGTCGGGCAATAGCCACCCTCGATAATCCCGCATTCAAGCCGGAACTGCCTTCGGCCAGATTCTTGGCCGCTCGGTCACGGGCCTGCGGCCATGCATCCACCCACATGGAATCGCAATAATACGGGGTCTTGGATGGGTGAATGATGTCAGCCCCATTTCGAAAAGCGTTTTTAATGGAAGGGTACAGACCCTGACCATTCGGCCAGTTACCGGCATAAATCCAACCATTCAAGGCATAACTGCCGGTCCATCTCGGTTCCGCACCGCCTCGCCTCGGATTTCCCCCACGAGTTTCCGACCCCCAAACCCACGATGTAAACGCCGATCCTGATGGTTTTTTCTTATCATAGGGCGCGGTCGGACAAAGTCGGATTCGATCCACTTTCGAGTAGTTCTTAATCAGCAAACGCATCCACAGATCATCACCGATATTATAGGGCAGTGTTTTGCCGGACTCCGAAGCATACATCAATGTTGCCTGCCCCAGTTGACGCTGATTACTGAGACATTTTATACTGTGCGCCTTGGACTTCGCCCGACCAAGCGCGGGTAGGAGCATGGATGCCAGGATGGCAATGATGGCAATGACGACCAGCAGTTCAATCAGGGTAAAGCCTTTAACAATCGAATTCCGTTTCACGGCATCTCCTGGTTTCAAGTCAGGTATCTGTGATACCTATTCAGGCCAAAAGTGGTTTCAGAATTTCACCGTGAACATCGGTCAATCGAAAATCCCTCCCCTGAAACGGAAAGGTCATCTGTTTATGACTGATGCCGCATAATTGCAGCATGGTGGCATGAAAATCATGTACACTGACCCGATTTACAACGGCGTTGTAACCGAGTTCATCCGTCTCACCATAGCTGATTCCACCTTGAATACCACCGCCGGCCATCCACATGGAATATCCCTGGATATGATGATCCCGACCACTTCCCTGAGCCATCGGTGTCCGACCGAATTCACCTGCCCAGACCACCAGGGTATCTTCGAACATGCCCCTTTGTTTAAGATCCCTGATCAAAGCGGCAACGGGTTGATCCACTTCTTTGGCGGTTATTTCCATGCTCTTTTTAATTCCACCATGATGATCCCAGGCACGGTGATAAAGTTGAATGAAGCGCACTCCACGCTCAGCCATTCTCCGGGCCAATAGACAATTGGAGGCAAAGGAACCATCTGCTCCGGAGGATCCGTACATTTGACGGGTTGCCTGGGTCTCGTCGGAGACATCCATCAACTCGGGAACACTGGCCTGCATTCGAAAAGCCAGTTCATACTGATTGATGCGTGTGGCGATTTCGGGATCATCCACCGCTTCGTTGAAAATGGAGTTCAACTGATTCACGGAATCAACAACCTCCCGCTGACGGCGTTCATTCACTCCGGGAGGCCTGCCGACATACAGCACAGGATCCCCGGCGGATTGAAACTGAACTCCTTGAAAATTCCCCGGTAGAAATCCGCTGTGCCATTGTCTTGCGGCGATAGGTTGTGACTGCCCGCCTTTGCCGACCGAGGTCAGCACCACAAACCCGGGCAGGTTTTCGTTTTCTGTACCCAGACCATACAACCACCATGAGCCCATGCTGGGACGCCCACTGATGGACGTGCCGGTATTCATGAAGGTATGGGCGGGATCATGATTGATCTGCTGGGTATAAAGCGACCGGACGATACAAAGGTCATCCGCAACCCCCCCGAGGTGAGGGAAAAGCCCGCAGATCTCCTGGCCGGACTGGCCGTATTTTCTGAAAGGATGCTGAGGTCCCAAACACTTCAAGGTCTGTCCCTGCAGTTGGGCAATCGGCTTGCCCTTCGTAAAAGAGTCCGGCATCGGTTTGCCATCCATCTCGGCAAGCTTCGGCTTGTGATCGAAAGTTTCCAGGTGGGAGGCCCCACCGGCCATGACGAGAAAAATCACCCGCTTGGCCTTCACGGGAAAATGGGGCGGCTGCACCACGCCTCTCCAAGGCTCTCCGGTTGATCCTGAATCGGACGAAGCTCGACCCGCAATAGGCAAAGTCCTCCCCAACAAGGATCCCAATGCAAGAGTTCCCAGTCCCGTTGAAGCTCGACTGAGAAATGCCCTTCGGTTGAGAGTTCGCTGAATTTCTGCTTCGGATATCATAGACGTAAGACTATTCATGAGATCAATACCGGGAGATCGTTTCCTGCAGATTCAAGATGGCACGACATACTGATGTCATGGCCGCCAATTCTGCGGTATCAAATGAGGCACTTGAAGGGGAATACCCAACGCCGACCAACTGACCGGCGGCTTGGGAATCCACCTGGAATTGTTCCAGATGACGGGCATGTAATGCTCGGAGAATCTCTCTCTCCTTTGGCCCCGCCCGACGGGCGGTCGCGGTAGTAAATGCATAATCCAATCGTTCATCCAAAGTTTCCATTTTCATCCTCAGGATTTTTTCAGATAACACTCGAGCGCCCTCTACATGAGAAGGATCATTCAAAAGCACCAAAGCCTGCAAGGGCGTATTGGACTTGGGTCGATCTGCCGTGCATTCTTCCCGATTGGGCGCATCAAAGGCCGACATGGACGGATGAAGAAAAGTTCTCTGCCAATGGGAATAAACCCCACGCCGATACTGGTCCTCTCCGGTATCCGGTTGATAAACTCGTTTCGGAAAATTCAACTGCGCATAATACCCCTTCGGCTGATAGGGTTTGACACTTCGCCCTCCAACCTTTTCCACCAGCAGTCCGCTGATCTTCAGAGCATTATCCCTCACCAACTCCGCCTCCAGTCGAAACCTCGATTGACGGCCATACAAACGATTCAAGGGATCCCGATCCACAAGAGACTTTGAAGCCGTTGAATCCTGCCGGTAGGTTGAAGAGGTCACCAACAGTCTGACCAGACGTTTGATGTTCCAACCACTTTCCATAAATTCCACAGCCAGCCAATCCAGCAAACGGGGATGAGTCGGCCAATCTCCCTGCGAGCCAAGATCATCGAGATTCGGAGCCAGGCCGCTACCGTAAAAAATTTTCCACAATCGATTGACGAAGGTTCGGGCGGTCAACGGGTTCTCCCTGGAAACCAACCACTCAGCCAGATCAAGTCGAGTCTGCCTCCTTTGGGACTTTTGATTTATCTTAAGGAATTCTGGAACGGACGGTTGAACGATTGGACCACTTTCATCCATCCAGTTTCCACGATTGAGCACCCGCATCTCTCTGGGGTCAACGGAAAGAGAAACCAGCATGGTCGGTAGATTTTTTTCAAATTCCATCGTGGCATTCTGAGCAAGACTTATATCCTTTCGCAGATCCTCCAACAGTGGAGTGATAGACCGGAAATAACGGTTTATGGTCTCCAGCTCCTCAGAGGTCCGGTCCTGCCCTTTCACCGCAAGAGCCGCTGAGATGTTTTCCGGAAGACTATCCTTTACGCCAAAATAAAAGCCATAACCGCCTCCACCATTCGTAATCTTCATCAACAACTGGTGGCTCCCTTTGTCAAGGGGCAGTGAGATCCTGTCCTGATCGGGAGCGACTCCCCGACTGATCTTCTTCGACAGAACACTTTCACCATTCAGCCAGACTTGAATGCTGTCATCACTGCCCAACGAAATCGGCAATGCCTGTTCGCTTTCAGATTCAATGGTTCGAAATAGATAAGTCGCTGAATTCTCCCCTTTCAACGTCTGAATCTGTGAATCAACCCAGTCCGGCTTTTCAACCCACTTCAATTTGCCATCCTGAAAGGTCTGTTCCAGATCGACTCCCTTTTCAGGACCAAAGGCCTGCTCATGTGCCTGATCGAATGATTCGGCAGCAAAGGGACCGACAGAATACCAGTTTCCAAGTTTTGGTGAGGGACTCACAATTGCCCGGGTTTCCCATTCTCTTTGGGCTGCCACCAACTCAGGAGGCGTATCGCTGAAACGTTCCTTCAGGGCCTTCACCCCGGCGTTAAGCCGAGCCAATCGTTTCTTCTGTCGTGAATTGGGAACTGGAATGCTCGGCCCCCATTTTCCCGTCGAATGGGCCCCACCGTAAAAACCCTTTTCCTTCAAGTCGGCAAAGTAAGCGCCGAAACTGTAGAAATCCCGCGTTGTGAACGGATCGAATTTATGGTCGTGACATTCAGCACACCCGAGGGGGGAGGCAATCCAGGTGGAACCGGTGGTTCGCACCCGGTCGGCGGCGTATTTCACAAGGTATTCCTTATCCTGAGCCCCCCCTTCGGCCGTGATCATATTCAGACGATTGTAGCCCGAGGCAACCTGTTGAACGGGTCCGGCATTCGGCAACAGATCACCGGCCAATTGCTCCCGGGTGAACTCATCGAATGGCTTGTTGGAATTGAAGGCCTCAATGACGTAATCCCGGAATGGATAGACGCTGAAAGGTTGATCTCCGTGATACCCGACCGTATCGGCATAACGAACCAAGTCCAACCAGAAGACTGCCAGACGTTCCCCAAATGCAGTAGAACTCAACAATTCGTCGACCTTATTCACGTAGGCATCGTTTCCACCGGCTTCAATAAACCGATCCACTTCCTCAACCGTCGGAGGCAATCCGATAACATCCAGATAAAGACGCCTTATCAATCTTCTTTCATCGGCTTCCGCTGCAGGCATCAGTCCTTCCTCATCCAGTCGATTCAAGATGAAATAATCGATGGGATTGGCGGGCCAGGCAGCGTCACCGACATCCGGCAACAGGCTCTGGACCGGCGGAATGAATGACCAATGACTTTGATATTCGGCACCTTGATCAATCCATGCTTTCAATAGTTCCTTTTCAGGCTCCGAAAGTTCCTTGCCGCTGTCTTCGGGCGGCATGCGATCGTCAGAATCCAAGGTATAAATGCGTCGGATTAATTCGCTGGATGTAGAATCTCCTGGAACAATCGGTCGGCGTCCGTCCTTTTCCAGGATCGAATCCTCCCGTAAATCCAATCGCAGATCCGCCTTCCGGGTATTTTTATCATGTCCATGACAAGGCAAACAATTCTGAGAAAGAAGCGGACGAATATCGCGATTGAACTCAATTCTTGAATCCGTGGCCGCAGCCAGACCAGAGACAACTGAAACAGCTACGGAAGCGATCAGACATTTTGACATCAACGATCGAATTGAGGAAAGATACATTCGTTTTTTCATGGATCAAACTGAGTAAACATCATTACCCGAAATCGAGGGGAATGTCCAATGATCTATCTGTTTTTCATCAAATTGCAAATCCCGGGATCTGGGTGTGATTAAAAGTGCGGGGAGAGGACAGGTTAACGCTGAAACTGTAGCGTGCGCTGTCCTCAGCGCATTCCCAGTGAAACCGGCGGTGTTTTCGGCTGAGGACAGCCGACGCTACAGCAAATCAATCCCCGCACTTATAACAGTAGCCCTGGGAATCTGATTGAAAGGAACAATGCTTGAACTTTGAAGTTCAGCGTTCAAATTCAAAGGACTTCAGGAAAGCTGGTTTCTTAAACTGAACAGCCTAAACTCCCTCACCATGCCACCCACACTCAGTGTCATCATGCCTGTTCACAATTCCGAGACCATGGTTGGAGATGCGGTTGATTCCATTCTGAACTCGGATTTCAAGGATTTTGAATTTCTCATTGTGGATGATCATTGCACGGACCGGACCATGGATCGAGTTACTGAACGAAAAGATGCAAGGATTCGAATTCTACATTCACCGAAAAAAGGAGTG
>DUCD01000194.1:0-2290 GCA_012959985.1 Verrucomicrobiales bacterium
ACCCTGAAGAAGCCTGTAGATTGCCGTCTCCGCTCCAAGTTATCAGTCCACCGTTGTTGATAGTAAAAGCGCTATTGAAGGACTTGTTGGAGGTTCCGGATATAGCAAGCAACCCTCCGGATAACACGTCGATAGCTCCGACTCCCGAGAATTGGCCGCCTGTCCAATTGATTATTCCGGACACGGACATAGCCACTGAACCGTTGAGAATCCCCCCCCCCATTTCAAAGACTCCATTGGCTCCCACGGAACTGACGGCATTCAGAGTCAATGTGGAGGAACTATTAAGCAAAGTCTGGGTTCCGGAAGCTGCTCCGAGAATCAGGCCATCCAGAGAGACATTCCCATTCAAAGTAACCGTATAAGTTCCATCGAGAACAATTTGCGCAATATCGCTGGCACCCGGAACCTGGGCGGGACTCCAGTTGACGGCATCATTCCATACTCCGCCACTGGGATTATTCCAGGAGATCGTCGTAGCTCTTCCCAACAGAACGAATGAGAACAAATTTAAAACCAGTAAGAATGTCCGGAAGAAACTGCCTTTTGATTTCATAATAATTGAAGAGTCGCATAAAGGATTCGGTAAACCCAATCCCAGAACTGACCTTTTACGTAGCAAAAACCGGATGGAAAAGCAAACCTTCAGCAAAATACCTTTAAAGGCAATAATCGGAATGGATAGGAAATGGCAATAAAACTGAGGAATTACTCAAAAGAGAAACTAATTCGGTAAAATCGGTGTTTAATTTGAAGGATACTCAGATCCGAAAATTCCATAAATCCTTCTATGACGTTTCCCTCTGACAAAATCTCCCAGTTATCCAGATCGGAACTGGTCTCCACTCGGTAGGAGAGTGTTTCAAGGGCATCGACCCTGAGGCGAATCCGATCATTCGAAAGCAACTCCAAGGAATGAAGCAGGGGCGACTTCAGCAGGCTCAACTCGGCTTCATCGCTTGTCACAGATCCTGCCGAATTACTCACCGTCACACTGTAACGGCCCACATCGGCAGATTGAATCCGTGTCAACTGAAGTTGGACATCCGTTTGGTCCGGAATTGATACCCCATTGAAACTCCATTGATAATTCAGTGTTCCGGGACCTGAAGCTTCAAAAGAGAAAGAACCAGCCCCTCCCAGATAGGAAATTATGTCGATCGGTTGGGTGGTAATTTGGGGAGGTTGGATAGTGCTAAAAGAAAGGGTGATGATATCACTGGGAATAGAGTCGGCGTCATTACTGATGATCACAACGTATTTACCTCGGTGAGTCTCAGGCAGAACATCCATCAAACTAAGTGTGTCTGCAGCTTCTCCTTCCATGATTTCACCATTGAATAACCAACTGAACTCAGGATCGGTACCATTCTCGACAAGGACTTCAAGAACAAGGTTGTCGCCAGTTTGAGCATTGATGTTTTGAGCCGGAGAAATAGAAATGCCCGAAGGAGGAACAATCAGTCGGTAATTCATCACGACCACTCCGGTAGCCCCATCAACTCCATCGACGGCAACGTAGTAAGTAGCGCCGGCTACCGCATCAAATGAGATGGAACTGTCCTCACCATCGAAACCACTGTCATTGTCGCAAGCCACTTGGGCCAGCGTTTCAAACGAACCATCAGGACTGGTATAGACAGCGAGAACCGTATTAAAATCACTGCCGTTTGTATCAATGAATAATATACCGTTCTCGTCCGGCACAATGGCAAACCATTGGGAAGCCCCCCCCACAACATCGCAATGGGAGGGTTCACCGGATTCGGTGCTGGATCCAAAGGTATTGAAAATCTGAGTGTTGGTAAAACCCCGCGACACAGATCCGGAAGCTCGTCTCACTCGATGACCGAATCCATTCTGACCAACTCCTCCTGGCCCACCTGCCCCTCCTTGACCCCGACTCCCCCTCAAAGAGGCTCCCGTCCCGAAAATCGAACCTAACTTGTCTTCGGCTATCACAGAAAACGCCTCCTCTTCATCCTCCCTAACGTGAATCTGAAGATTGATCGGCTTAGTGAAAACCTCACGGTTGCCACGTCGTATCCGCGCGAAATAGGATCCGACTTTGTCAGACTGAAGGTCACTCACATTCAAGGAATCGATCACCTCTCCAGATAATTCAATCCCATTGAAGAACCATTGAACCTCAACATCAATCAAAGCGTCCAGCAGGGCAAATTGCAATTGTTCGGTTTGTCCACGGCGTCGGGTTCCGCCGATCGGATGATTGAGGATTTCAGCAATCCGTTCTAACGTGGGTTCAAACTCCCAATTGAGAAGGGCGATT
>DUCD01000194.1:2317-4391 GCA_012959985.1 Verrucomicrobiales bacterium
GCAAATCCGTCAATGACGACATGAAAGGTATCTCCTTCCCGAGCATTGGCCCGTACTGAACCCGCAAAAAAACTTCCCTGATCATCATCGTCAATGATTCGAGATAAATCCGCAATGGAATCGCCAGAGTAAACGGCCATGAAGGTATCGAAATCGCTCCCCTTGGTATTAAACTCAACAATCCCACTTGCCGGAGCGGTCCAGGTAAGCCACAGGGTCTTGCCGGTCAGCTTAGGGCCGTGATTGGGTTCGGCATTCTGACGGTCAGCCTGGGTATTATTGCCAAAAGCAAATCCAGAGGCATTACCCGCAACGGTCGTAACGCCGAATGTATTGTTCAAAGCAACTGCATCCACTCGATCCACGGCCACCTTAATGGGAAGACTTCGCGTCACCCCTGCTTCATTAATGACCAGCAACTCGAACGATCCAGCATCCTTAGGATCAATCTGGGACAGAGACAGAGTCGGTGAATTCTCTCCATCCAGAATCACTCCATTCCTTCGCCATTGGTAGGAAATATTGCCGGCACCGGTTGCCGTCACATTCAAATCTACGTCGGTGCCGGCATTCACAGCTGGACGATCCGTCTGAGTTTGGTCCGTTATCGAGGGAGGGTCAACCGGCTCCAGCAATGCCAGGCTGGCTTGAGCTGTGTTTCCAATCTTCAAAAACTCTCCACCAGCAATGACGACCCGGTCATTTTGTGCATATAAACTAAAAACCTCTCCGTCCGGCGATGGATTCCAATCCAGTAGTCGACCTTTTGCAGAATCGACAGCGGCCAATCCGGTCCGGTGTTGTTTGGCTACCAAGGAAAAGTCTCCCCCAAGGTAAACCGCATTCGAATCCGTCACTACAGAATTCACCCGGCCATTAACTCGTGGGCTCCAATCCAGTAGTCGACCGGATTCAATATTGAACGCGGCGACATTATTTCGGCGCAATCCATTGACGTGCTGAAATTCACCAACGATAAACAAACTTTGTTCGAGAATCAGAAAATCACGGACTTCTCCTTTTAATTTGGGAGCAAAATCCGGAATAAGATCCCCGGTGGAAAGGTCGACAAGGGCCAGACCAAACTGACGTTCCTGATTGATGGACACAAACCGCCCTCCCAACACCAGACGATCCTCGTAGGAATCAATGGCAAATACCGGTTCCTGAGTAACGACGAAATCCTGAAATCCTGAGTCACGGGATAGAGACGCTACCATCACACCTCCTAAGGCTTCCTCTTCACGTGACAACCTGCCGCCGGCGACATACAGTTTTCGGTCAATGATCTTTATATCGAACACCGGCCATGGCACAGATTCAGCTGGGTTTAGAATCGGTTCTCCTGTCTTCAATTGAAACCGAACAAAATTCTCCTGTTTCTCGCCATTCACTCTGTTGAAATCACCTCCAAGCGCAAGAGACTGCCCCGTGAACTCAAGAGAGTAAACCGGTCCATTGACCGTTGGGTTTTCCCACGCGGAAGCAATATCTCCTTTGCTGGTATTGATTGCAGATACATTGGATTGCATCATCCAGTCAGCGCCAACAAATCCACCGGTGGCAATCAAACGCACTTTCACCGCAATGGTATCGAGCACGGGTCTGGCTGTTACTCCGGTATCATCGTCCAATCGGATTCCATCGGCATCCGCCCCTGTGTCTTCGTTCTCAATCTGCGAAGATACGGAGTGAATAAAAAGGCGACTGACCGGTGTGAGCGCCGTAGGACTCCAATCGGGAAGAATGCGGCCGTTTTTAATACTCATGGCAGCCACGAAGGCAACGGACACCCCCCCGATATTGGTAAAATCACCTCCTAAGTACAAGCGATTCGAAAGAACCTTCAAATCCAAAACCGGTGCATCGGGAAACGGTTCCCACCCTTTAACCAAACTCCCGTCATCCAGGGAAAAAGCCGCAGCAAAGGGCTTTTGACTTCCGGCAATTTCAGTAAAACGACCTCCGACAAACAAGTTGGAAGAGTTGGAATCCAACGAAGTGACGGGAAGATTAGGGGCAGGCATCCAATCAGTCACCAATTCTCCGGTGGTCAGGTTTACGGCAAAAAGAT
>DUCD01000195.1:0-342 GCA_012959985.1 Verrucomicrobiales bacterium
CCTATGATAATCCAATTCTTCATTCGTTTTGATATTCTCGCTAACCTCACCAGTAGACGCACCCAATTCAATCTTTATTTAGTCTGTTTACGTACTGTTTTTGTAAATCTCCTAATCCTAATCCTAATTAGGGGTAATAAATTTCACCTTCAGGGCTGTCCCAATGCTCTGTCTTTTCCGATTTCAATCGTCCCTGAAGCTGGCCGCGCCGAGGCCGGAACATGGAAGAATCGTATCCCGATTTCAACCATCCCGGCTCAACGCGCCGGGCTTCAGGGCTGTCCCTATACTCTGTCTTTTCCGATTTCAATCGTCCCTGAAGCTGGCCGCGCCGAGGCCGGA
>DUCD01000195.1:474-4389 GCA_012959985.1 Verrucomicrobiales bacterium
CCGGAACATGGAAGAATCGTATCCCGATTTCAACCATCCCGGCTCAACGCGCCGGGCTTCAGGGCCATTTCAATGCTCTTTCCTTGTTTCTGTAGGAAGTATGATCAGACTGGATTCGGTGAGCATCCAATGGATTTCAAAAGGAAAGACTCAATGTTCCGAAATGTGAAAGCTTTTTTAGGAATGCGGTTTATTGTCCGGATGGTTGTATTCGCTTTGCTGTTTCCGGCGATGGGTTGTCGCAACACCTCCGTTGGCCGCCTTCCGGGTTCAATCAGGAAATTTGAGGTGCCATCCGTGGCCATCCTGGCATTCGAAAACAAAGCTGATTTTCCTTATCACTGGAAACTGGGTGAGGGAATCCGGGATTTTCTGGTGGACGAACTGGTGAGTTCGAGGAAATTCAACGTTGTCACCAGAAGTAATCTTCAGTCCATCAAGGATGAAATTAAAACTCAGCAGACTCCGGATTTTCGCAAAGAAGGACGTGTCAATACCGGTCGATTGAAAAACACCGAGTTTCTGATCAAAGGGTCTGTGACAGAATTTCAATACGTATCAGGAGGGACGATACGCATGTTGAAAAACCGCATGGGTTTGGGGGGGAGTGGTCAGGTCGCTCTCGTCACAGTGACTCTCTATGTCATCGAAGTAGAGTCCGGACAGATCCTCGCTTCCGAGACGATTGATGGTCGGGCTTCGACCGGATCGATTTCATTTGAATCACAATACCGGGACATCGCTTTCGGGGGATCTGCGTTCTATAAGACACCCTTGGGAAAGGCCACGAAAAAAGTCATCGGAAAGTGCCTGAAATCAATCTCCCGTGCCATCTCTCAAACGCTATGGGAACCTCGCGTGATTCGGATTGAAGATCAACAGATTTATGTTTCAGGTGGTATCGACGGTGGCATGAAGAAAAATACCCACTGGTTGGTATTCGAAAAAGACGAACCCTGATTGATCCGGAAACCGGTGACAAGCTCGGGATGGGTCCAGGTAAATTGCTCGGGGCAGTTCGAATCAGAGAAGTTCACGACAGACACTCCGTTGCTGAACTTGTGGACGGCTTTACACAGAAAGGTGCCTTTCTAAAAATACCTGATTAATGGGGGCGAATCCCACGGCCGCCTATTTAAGGGTTGAGATCATTCGCCAAGCGTTCGACGACTTACCGAAGGCTTGATTCGCTCGAATCCCAGGTGAATTGCTTTGCCCGTTGGACCGCAGTCCAAACCGTTGCCTCGTTAGTCCGGAGCGCCTTGGGTTTTCGGTTGGTTTGTGAGTGCGTGTGACGTAGTCACCGCTTTGGATGGTGTCGGTTTTGAAGCTCAGATCTGCCAGACTGTATTCGGGGTTGTAAACGCAATGCTGCGTTGAGCCGCAGTAATTCAGAACGCGATCTTTTCTTCATATTTCTCCAGGGATAATCTCGAGAATAACAACCAACTTATGATGTTTTAAAAATTTCCGGTCAAATTTCTTGTGAAACGACGGATTGGATTATGAGGCCATGAGATGCCCATTGATATTATGAAAAATCCAAATAATCATCGTCGAGTAAATTGTCCGAACACCTTGGGACTTCTTCTAATCCTACTGACTGCTTTTTCTGCCGTGGAACAAGCCGTTCATGGAGCCTCCCGATTCGGAGCACGGAAAACAGAGCATGATACAGACTACTCGGATTGATTGCGGAGGAAGTAACGGAGTTTTCGGCTCGGTTTTATCTCGTGTCGTATCCCGGAGTTCGGTAATACTTCGGCATTCCGTGAAAGAGATCACCCGCATCCTCCAAAAACGAGCCGCGGGTGGCAGACGAATCGCTGCCGTTGGTTTATGAAGAGCTTGAAGAATTTTCCCCACCGAAATGAAAAAACAATTTTCCAAAATGCCTGTTCTGTATGCGTTGATTGTTGCAGCCTGCTTGACGATTCGAGCTGGGGAGATCCCCAATCCCGCGGCCGCATCGAGCCGTGAACCGAACTTGCTTCACGGTAGTGACGGGCAGCTGTATCTGAGTTGGGTGGATTTCGGTCCACGGCAAACTGCCACACTACGGTTTTCTACCTGGAATGAGAAAGGCTGGTCACCTGCCCGCACAGTGGCCAGTGGCGACAACTGGTTTATTAACTGGGCTGATTTTTCGTCGATGAGTGCCTTGGCCGACGGTACGCTGGTCGCCCACTGGTTACAGATGAGCAGCGACGGAACTTACTCCTATGATGTTATGCTCAGCCTCTCACTCGACCGCGGCAGGAACTGGTCGAAACCATTGACTCCGCATCGAGACGGGACTCATACCGAACACGGATTCGTTTCGATCCTACCACTCGACGCGAGCACATTCGGCGTATTCTGGCTTGACGGCCGGAGCAAGACTGTTAATGGAGGAGATATGGCATTGCGCTTCACCACTCTCGGTCGTGATGGCCGATTGGGTAAGGAACTGGTAGTCGATCAGCGGGTTTGCGAGTGCTGTCAAACAAGTGCCGCGGTCCTGGCTGATGGTGATCCCTTTGTGGTGTATCGAGACCGATCTCACAAGGAAGTAAGGGACATCGGTTCGGCAATCCTGCGTAATGGCCAGGTGGCAAGTTCTCGAACTGTATATCCTGACGATTGGGTGATCGAGGGGTGTCCGGTTAACGGTCCCGCCACTGACCAGCATCAGGGTACCGTCGTCGTTGCCTGGTACACCTATCAGGGCGACCACTCCGAAGTCCGTGTTCGCTTTTCAGCGAATTCAGCGAAGGATTATGGAGAGATGATCCGCATCGATGAGGGTCAGCCTTCCGGGCGAGTCGATGTCGTGCTGGTTGACCGAAACACGGCGATTGTCTCTTGGTTGGAAGCGAACGAAAGCGTCGGCGAAATCCGCTGGAGAGTGGTTAGTCGCACAGGATTGAAACAAGCCTCCCGGACTCTGACACAAACCCTGACCGCTCGGGCCTCGGGATTTCCACGGATCGAGTTTTTCGAAGGCTCACTCTTTTTCGCGTGGACCGATGCCGCCAAACCGGGTGGCGTGAAAACCGCCCGGTTTTCGTTGGGCCACCTCAAGGGATCGAGTGCGGAGCCGGGACAGAACTCAGTGAACTGAGCAGAAACGCAGCTTTCATTTGCTAAGGAACTCCCTGGAAAACTGGCAGTCATTGGGAGGCGAGCGTCACTACCATTAGGCTAAGGTAATGAACCTGAAATACGTACACCCCTGAAGCTGGGGGCGTCGACCCCGGATCATTGGAATCCGTACGTATTTCTTATATATACCGGCCTCAGCGCGGCCAGCTTCAGGTAGGACGGCCTCGGCGCGGCCAGCTTCAGGTATGCCGGCCTCAGCGCGGCTCGTTGTTATTCTCCAAGTCGGCAAAGACTTCCCGAAAGCTCGATTTTTCGGCATCCCATAAAAACTGCTTCCCGTGTTTGACCGTTCCTTTCACTACCGACAAAACCAGATGAACTGTCTCCGGATAAGCCGGTGATCCATCGACTAGTGCCCGGTGGATATCCTCATCGGAGAAATAGGCGTCGCAGTCAATGTGGGAGTGGTAGATCGCACGAATGGTCTGTCCGGTTTTAGATGTTTTTCGTTCTGTTTTCAGAAGGTCCGCAGGATCTATGAAATAGGCATTTTCAGCGGTCCGTGGAAATTCCACTGGATCCAATTTATGGAAATCGTTTTGGGCATTTCTGCAGGCGATCACCTCAAGAAATTCGTTGGTCTCCGTATTGCTGGACAGGATGAATCCACAGCACTCTTCCGGATAATCCTTTTCAGCATGCCGGCGGATTGCCTGCATCTGTTCATTCGGAATACTCAGAAAACACATATTTTATTTTGGTGAAAGACTTAATGACCCAATTCAATATGACGGGCGATACCAAGCAGGTTATCATCAATTATCGAACGCC
>DUCD01000196.1:0-2733 GCA_012959985.1 Verrucomicrobiales bacterium
GCGCGGCCACCTTCAGGTACCCTGTTCTGCCCGGCATCAAGTTTGTGAAGAATTCCGAGGTTTAAATCCGAAAACTTGATGCGCAAGAGTATAAGACGGGGTTTCGATGGGATTTCTGGGCGATTGGGTATGGAAATGACATAACCGGAACGATGTCAAATCCGGCCTCACCGCGGCCGGCTTCAAGTTTGAAAAGGCCCTGGACATGATTTTGTTCCTGAAACCGGGAGAGGCTGATGCCCCATACGATTTAGGGATAAGATACAATCATGGCATAGGTGTCCCGTCAGGGGAAAGTATACGAATACCGATAGGGTGGGGAAAGCTCAGTTCAAGGGTTGTGGATAACGTTCCCAGGCTTCCACAAAGCCATTTCGAATACGGACTTTTGCCTGAATGTAGGATTTCGGGATTCGATCCGAGCGATAATCCAGGGTCGGAGCATACCGACGCCGACTTCGGAAATACCGATACTCCCAGAAGCCGATACTTTTCCAATAGGATCCTTGGAAATACAAAGTTTTAAAGTGTCCTTGTGAGTCTTCCCCTTCGGCAAATTTCACTGGATCTCCCCATGCGATTTTCAAAGCTGATTCGGACATTCCCATGGCAATCTGCCCTTGGTCCACTTTCGAACTCGTCTCAGAATTCAGAGCTTGGTATTCTACCGAGTTCTGATCGATTCGTCGTTGAATTGGTGACTGGCAGCCAAGCAAGAGTATGGCAGAGAATACCCCGAGGATTACCAAGCAGCTCTTTCTTTTGGAGCAGGAGTTTACGGAGCCGTCTTTTGTCGAAGCGATATTCATTTTCAAGCACCTAGCCAGCTCATAATGAATAGGCCTGGATCGAATGACGGGAACATAAGGCAAACTCCAATTATTACAAGAGGGATTGACACTTTCTCGAGAAGGGGCATGGATTGAAAGATTTCGCTATTTCTCCGTGCTCCGATCTTGATTCGGGAGAGATTCAGGATCATATTCCCGGTCGGCCTATTTATGATGAAACTCGCACTTCGTACAAAACAGGACGGGAGAATTTTAATAAGCTATAAGATTTCGAATAAACTCTTCCAGGAATTGTCTGTAAATTAAATGAAAAAAAGCCTTCACCATTTATTCAAATTCACGGTTTCCACGCTCTTTGGCCTGTCGTTTCTTGGGCTCGCTGCCCAATTTAATTTACCGTTCTTAAATATATTCACGGGGTCAGTGTTTGCGGCTGACCCACCTTCCGTCATTGTGGATTCCACCCCTTTGAAACGAGAACTCAAGGCGGCAACTAGTTTTGCCCCAATGCTCAGGGAAGTTTCAAAAGGAGTCGTCAATATTTACACCATCACGACTGTAAATACCCGCTCGGCTCCTGGCTCGGACGAAATTCTGCGATATTTCTATGGACCCGGATATCAAGATCGATTTCCTACACAGCCCCGCCGGCAGCAAAACCTTGGGTCTGGAGTTATCGTTACTCCGGATGGCTATATTTTGACCAATAACCATGTGGTTAATGGCGTGGACTCCATACGGGTTGTGATTCCGGAAAGCAAAGCAGAATTTGAAGCGAAACTAATCGGTAGCGATCCTGATACCGAAGTGGCGATCCTAAAGATCGAAGCGGAAAACCTTTCCTCGGTGACTTTAGGAGACAGCTCTCTACTTGAAGTCGGGGACACAGTTCTGGCAATCGGTAATCCCTTCGGAGTCGGGCAAACGGTCACCAGCGGTATTGTCAGTGCACTAGGGCGGGGATTCGGACAGGGAATCAGTATCTATGAGGACTATATTCAGACCGATGCATCAATCAACCCCGGGAATTCCGGAGGAGCCCTTTTGGATGTTGAAGGAAGGTTGGTCGGGATTAATACGGCCATCATCAGCAACACTTACGGCAGTCAGGGAATCGGTCTCTCCATCCCCGTTAATTTGGCGCGGTCCATCATGGATCAATTGGTGACAACCGGGAAAATTTCCCGCGGATTTCTCGGTGTGCTGCCACAGGCGGTGGATGCGGATCTGGCCCAGATCTTTGAACTACCCTCAACGTCTGGAGCCATCATTGCCAGAGTCGAAGCAAATACTCCGGCTGAAAAGGCAGGATTGGCCGTTGAGGATATCATTGTAGAAATCGACGGAAAGACCGTTAAGGATGACAAACATCTCCGCTTGATTATATCTCAGAAAATGCCCGGCACAGAAGTCAAGATTAAGGCTTACCGCGATGGGAAAAAGAAGGATTTCACCGTGATCCTTGGCGAGTTGAACCGGGAGGACCCGAGGCGAAACAATGGATTCTCCCACGAGCAGGAGCAAGTCGGTGTCAATGCCCTGAAAGGGCTTGAACTTTCAGATACGGACAGCAACAGGGCCGTTCCGTTCAACCTTCCTACGATGGAGGGGGCCGTGGTCACTGAAATTGACCCGAACTCTCCCGCTTACGACGCCGGATTGCGACGTGGATACGTCATCCTTGATGTCGATGGTGAAAAAATCAGCACGGCCCAGGAGGCTTTTGAAGCCGGAAGAACCCTCAAGAGCAAATTACTGCTTCGTGTCTGGCTCAGCAATGGAAATGTCCGACTGATGGTGATCGCTGTAGAGAAATAGGATTGGTAATGCTGCGGATTCGAAGCAATGCAGGGGATGTTCCCGTTGTATACTGATCGGCATCAAGTTTTCGGAAAATCCCAGGGGCTGAAATTGTCGGACGTGATGGGCTGGAATATAAGTC
>DUCD01000196.1:2828-4384 GCA_012959985.1 Verrucomicrobiales bacterium
CCCTGTTCTGCCCGGCATCAAGTTTGTGAAGAATTCCGAGGTTTAAATCCGAAAACTTGATGCGTAAGAGTATAACTTCCGTTGTTCAGGATCGTTGCTGCACTTCAAATTGAGTTGGACGGCAAAACCCATTTGTCTCCACTGCATTGAGGGTTCTCACGTTTTCGCAGGTTCTTATCCCGTATTCCTGATCGATTTTACTGTTATTTCAGGAGTGACCGATTACATTGGCACCATGCTTTCGTGTCAACGATCACAGGAACTTTTCAATGAATCCAATGAGTGTATTCCGGGAGGTGTCAATTCACCGGTTCGGGCTTTTCGGGCCGTTGGCGGAACGCCTTTTTTTGTCGAATCCGCTCAGGGTTGCCGGGTGAAAGATGTTGATGGCAATGATTACATCGATTATGTAGGCACGTGGGGGCCGGCTATTCACGGACATGCAAATCCCGAGATTCAGGAAGCAATAAGCAATGCTCTCAGCAGGGGAACGAGTTTCGGTATTCCTCATCCCGGTGAATTGACAATGGCAGAAACCATCTGTGAAACGGTTCCATCGGTCGAAATGGTCCGGATGTGTAATTCAGGCACCGAGGCAACCATGAGCACAGTCCGTCTTGCCAGAGGCTATACTGGCAGAGACAAGATCATCAAATTTGATGGATGTTACCACGGGCATGTTGATTCATTACTTGTCAAGGCAGGTTCGGGGGCATTGACCTTCGGCAACCCGGACAGCGCAGGCATTCCCTCCTCCTTTGCAGAGCATACCATTGTCGTCCCATTTAATGATCGGGAGGCCGTCCGAAATGCGTTTGAAGCAAATGAGGGGAAAGTGGCCGGAGTTATTCTTGAGCCGATACCGGGGAACGCGGGTGTATTCCCACCGCAGGAAGGATTCCTGGATTTCCTGAGAGCCATCACGCGAGAATTCGATGCCTTGTTAATTTTTGATGAAGTCATGACAGGTTTCCGAGTCAGTCTTGGCGGAGCTCAGGAGCGTTACAAAATTCAACCGGATTTAACCTGTCTTGGTAAAATCATCGGAGGTGGATTGCCTGTTGGAGCATTCGGGGGACGTCGTGAGATCATGGAACAACTGGCTCCTAATGGCCCGGTATATCAGGCGGGAACGTTGAGTGGAAACCCCTTGGCCATCGCCGCGGGACTCGCTTCTCTGAAAAAATTGAAAGATCCGGAGATCTATGTTCATTTGGAAGATATGGGGCGACTATTAGAGCAAGGATATCGGAAAATTGCTGCGGCAAACAATATCTCCATTCAGTTACAGAGGGTGGGGGCTATGTTCTGTCTCTTTTTCAATTCCAATCCCATAAGAAATCTTGAAGGGGCGATGAGCAGCGATCGCGAACGATTCAACCGCTATTTCCATGGCATGCTCGAGCAGGGAATCTATTTTGCCCCGTCTGCTTTTGAAGCCGGGTTCCTTTCTACAGCACACCAGCCTAAAGATATCGAAGCAACTCCATTAGCAGTCATTCCGTGTATTTTTCCATTTTTCTCTAGCGTATTCACAATACAAACACCTGTAGCGA
>DUCD01000197.1:0-853 GCA_012959985.1 Verrucomicrobiales bacterium
CCTGTCGGCAATGCAGCCGATGCTGCCGCAACTGGTTCGTGGAAATATCTCCGGCGGAAGTTCAGAATATTGAAAAACTATCGTGGGACAAGGGAAATCCTCTTCAGGGACAGCCGGTCAGCATGGTTGTTCAGGGCAAACAATACTTGAAGCATGCCGAGGATCGTGCCTGCATATTTCTGAATCGCGAGACGAATTTGTGCCGTATTCATGCCCGTTTCGGCGAATCGGCCAAACCTCGGGGGTGTCGCATTTTTCCGTTTCACATACGCACCACTTTTCCGGGTGAGTATTCGGTCACCGGCCGTTTCGATTGCCCGACCATTCGCGACAATTCCGGAGAGCCTTTCAGCGGTCGGCAGAAGGAGGCTGAGTCCTTGATTCGTGAGCTTGGGCTGAAATCCGGATTTGGGGAATCGCAGCGAGAGGGATTGAAGAAAAGCACCATGGTGTTTCTGATCGGCTTTCTGGTGCAACAGCTAGCAGAGATTCCTCTTTCTGTAGATCGTGCCGGATTCCTGCTGCTATTCAGTCATGCCTTGCAGGCCCTTGGGCCGGAAACATTGAACAAAGAAAGTATGAGGAAAGACATCAAGGGCCTTGCCGGGAGGACCCGTTCAGAGCTTTCCTTGAACGATTTTGAAAAACCGAATGGAAGCGAGCGTCTGTTCTTCAGAACCCTATTGTCCATCTACTTGAGGCGGGACGAAGATGTTATTGGTCACACCGGAAAACGTTTTCGGCGTCTCATGGAAACAACAATGATGGTCATAGGGGCTGGGCGTGGCGATTTCCAAAAACTGGGAGACGATCATCCGACCGGTCGGTTTTCCGATGTGAAAATTTTTTCAGG
>DUCD01000197.1:863-24184 GCA_012959985.1 Verrucomicrobiales bacterium
ATGAGAGCACCGTGAACTTTCGCCTGAAACGGCTGAAGTGTTCTGGCGAATGATCGATCAGAAGCTCCAGTCCTTTCAATTCATGGGATCCGCAAATTTTGATCGTGCCTTTTTTTCCGGATTATTGTCGTTGAGTATTCTTTACCCACTGGTTGTAGCGGTGGCCGCCTATCACGCAGATTCTAGTAGGCAGAACAGCGAGTCTCTCCAAAAAGAGGATCTGGGTTTCGCCGTGGGGTGCATTGAACACTCCTTCGGAAGGCATCCTCTGATCAATGCATCTCTGATTCAGTTCCTCCATTCCAAATTGCTTGGGATCGATCCCGGACTTAATCTGATTTATTTCTTGTGAAAAAACCAATGGAATCCCAAGGGCAGTTATGAGATTGTTTCGGGATGGTCAGATTATTGGTACTTTATGGACATCCAAAAGATCCCGAAGCTTTTGATAAATACTATGCTGAGATTCATGTTCCCTTAGCAAGGAGAATGCAGGGCTTGAAGAAATGGACCATTGGCAAGGTCCAGGGAACGGCGGATGGAAAACCTTCCGATTATTATTACATAGCGGATCTTTATGCGGAATCCCGGGAAGCGATGGAGGCTATCCTGGAGACCCCGGAAGGCAAAGCGGCCGTCGAGGATGTGCCCAAATTCGCTGAAGGGGGAGTGACTTTTATTTATACAGATATTGAAGATGTCATTTAGATAAATCCGACGATGAACCTGATACAAAAGAATTTTTCGCCACACCAAGGTCGCAGGAAACACGACCCATCTGAAATCCTTCTATCGTTTTTCTGGATATTCGCCATCAGTATTTTTCTGGGTGGATGCGGTGGAACATCCGAATCCGAAATCTCGGAAAGTGATTCTGATTCCAAACCTAAATCTCATTCTGAAAGTAAAACCCCACCCGAGGCTTTATCGGAAAACGCAAAGCCTTCCTCTCCCGTGGCGACTCCGATTCCACAAGAATGGACCGAGGAAAAACTACATTTTGCATTCAAGGCAAAAAACCCGGATTACACCGGTAGCGGCATCTTCGCAATTGAGAATGGGAAGGTTTTGATGGCACAGTTGAGCGGAACCGGCATTAAAGACTTATCTCCATTAACTGGAATGCCTCTGAAGGCTATGGATCTTCAGGATTTGGAATTACAGGATTTGTCTCCACTGCGCGGCGCTCCCATAGAGGAACTCTACCTTGAAGGGACTTTGGTTGAGGATCTGACTCCTCTGCAGGGTATGCCGCTCCGTAAACTATATTTGAGTCATTCAAGAATCAGCGATCTATCGGGGCTTCAGGGAACTCCATTGGAGGAACTGAATCTATTAGGGACCGGAGTGACGGATCTATCTCCATTGAAAGGGGCCCCCCTGCGCATGCTATGGTTGAATGATACGCCTGTGTCCGACATTTCACCTTTGAAAAATTGCCCTCTGGTCAGCCTCACGCTGCATCGTACTCAGGTGATTGATTTGAGTCCCCTGGCCGGTACAAGCCTGGAACGATTGCACATCGGGGAAACTCCGGTTTCGGATTTGACTCCCATTACGGGGCTGGTTCTTTCACGGCTGATTTTTTCTCCAGGTCAGATCAGGAAAGGCCTTGATGAAGTGCGGAATATGATAACCTTCCGTGAATTGGGGACCACCTTCGAGAATCGAATGCCTCCGAATTCCTTCTGGCAGTTGCTGGATGACGGCAACTTGGAATAAAAAGTCTGGAAAATTAATCTCCCGCGGAGGCGCAGAGACGCCAGGAAAAACTCTGCGTCCCAGCGCCTCTGCGGGAAAAAATATTTTACGGGCAGGAACCTACATTATGCCAACAGCTTCGCATGCAGTTCTGCCGTTCCTTCAGCGCCTATAAGCCGCTGATTCAAACCCTGAAATGGGTAGGACAATCGATAAGGATCCATGCCCAGCAGATGTAGAATGGTGGCTTGAAGGTCATGAATATGCATCTTTTCTTTAGTGATGTAGTATCCGATTTCATCGGTTTCACCATAAGTGATTCCCCTCTGGATTCCTCCTCCGGCCATCCACATGGTGAAGGCTTCCACATGATGATCTCGCCCGACATAAGGTAGGTCCGGACGGTTGTTCTGCTGCATCGGCGTTCGACCGAACTCACCTCCCCAGACGATCAGCGTTTCTTCCAGCAACCCGCGTTGTTTCAAATCGGTGATTAAGCCGTACAAGGCTCGATCGATCTGTTTACATTTGATCGGTAGAACTTTTCGGATGTCTTCTCCCGGGCTGACGCCATGGTGATCCCAACCCCAATCGAACAGTTGTACAAACCGGACTCCTTTTTCAATCAGACGCCGGGCCAGGACACAATTGTTGGCGAAGGAGGCATCGGTTCCCTTGTAGGCAATGCGTGGATCATCCGCCGAATCCGATTCCGGAACATAGCCGGGTTTGGCTCCGTAGAGATCGAGAATATGTTGAGGTTCTCTGGAGATATCCATCACCTCCGGTACGGATACCTGCATGCGATAGGCCAGTTCATATTGCTGGATTCTTGTTAGAATTTCCGGATCTCCGATTTCATCCAATTGAATTTTGTTCAAGGCATTCAGGGTATCCAGGGTATCCTTTCGTCCCTGGCGATTCATTCCTTTCGGGTTGTTCACATATAAAACCGGCTCGCCGGTGGATCGGCATTGAACGCCCTGGTGGACCGAAGGCAGAAATCCGCTTCCCCATAAGCTTTTTCCAGCGCTCGGATATTTCCCACCGGTTACCAAGACGACATATGATGGAAGGTTTTCGTTCTCGGATCCCAGCCCATAAGTCACCCAGGAGCCCATGGCGGCGGCTCCGAATCGAGGGGACCCGGTATGAAGGTAAAGCTGCGCCGGTGAGTGATTGAACTGATCGGTATGCATCGATTTGATGACAGCAACCTCATCAACCACTTTTGAAAAATTGGGCCAAAGCTCGCTGAGATGAGTGCCCGATTGGCCATATTGCGCGAATTTGAATGATGTACCCAGCATGTTCGGTACGCCTTTGATGAAGGCAAACTGCTTGCCCTTGAGTAATTCATCCGGACAGGGTTTACCATGGTACTTGTTCAATGTCGGTTTGGGATCGAACAGATCCAGCTGGGAAGGGGATCCCGCCATATGGAGATAAATGACATGTTTGGCTTTCGGGATTGGCACGCTTGTCTCTGCAGACACTGTTTGTCCAGAGAGCATTCGATTCAATGCGATGGCGCCTACTCCGTTTCCGAATTTTCCAAAAAAATGGCGGCGGGTGATCGATTTCAGGTTTTCTTCAAAGGGGTTCATCGCTATGAGGCATTATTCAGTTTCGAGTCAGGGCTTCATCCAGATTCAGAATTACATTGCAGACCGAGGTCCAGGCGGCTGCCTCTGCCGTTCCTATAGTTGCCGGCAATTCGCCAATGGGATCAGTGGCCATTGCCAGAGCGTCCTCGGGATGATCATGGTAGAAATCCAAACGCCTTTTCAGATGTCCCTTGAGCAGGTCGATTTCTCTGGAGCTGGCCTGTCGAATCAGGACGGACTCCAAAGCAAACTTCAGACGTGTTTCACCTGATACCTTTGTCTTCTTCAGGACGCGTCTCGCCAATGCCTGGGCGGCTTCGATATAGACGGGATCATTCAAGGTCACTAATGCCTGGAGCGGAGTGTTGGTTCGGATTCGACGGACCGTGCACACTTCCCGGGAAGGGGCGTCGAAGGTCAGCATAGACGGATAGGGTGAGGTTCTCCGAATGAAGGTGTACAAGCCGCGACGATAGCGATTTTCTCCTGGGCTGGTTTTCCAACTGTCGGTGCTGTAGACAGTTTGCCAGATTCCCTCCGGTTGCGGAGGCATGACCGAAGGGCCATACATTTTGCGGCTTAGCAAACCGGAGACAGTCAGTGCGTAATCCCGAACCATCTCTGCACTCAGACGAAATCGCGCGCCGCGACTTAACCACCGGTTGAAGGGGTCCTGATCGAGGCGGTCCGGCGTAACTTTGGAGGACTGCTGGTAAGAGTTGGAAAGGACGATAGTTCGGCAGAGATCTTTCAAAGACCATTCGTTTTCCAATAGTTCTTCAGCCAGCCAATTCAATAATTTTGGATGACTGGGTGATGAGCCCTGAGTTCCGAAATCTTCTTCAGTTTCCACAATTCCTTTTCCGAAGAACCTAGCCCAGAATCGATTCACTGTCACACGAGCGGTCAATGGGTTGTCCGCATCCATCAACCATTGGGCGAGACCCAGGCGATTCCGGGGAAGGTTGGCAGGCATAGGGTGAAAGGATTTCAGGACTGCCGGCTCTACCGTGGTCCCTTTTTCGAGATAGTTTCCTTTGAGCATGACATAGTTTTTTCTCTCTTTCTCAATGGGCAATTCCCTCATCACCAAAGTAGTGGGCACAGTTTTTAGTAGGTCGGATTGTTGGGTTTCCAGAACGGCCAGTTCATCAAGGAGTCGTTTTCCTTCCGGGCTGTGTTGCTTCAAATAGTGATCTCGAATGGTGATCACCTGTGCGGGCTCTATCTTGTCTGCAGGTGTTGTCAGGATTTTCGCCAACTCGATGGGCAGTCCCAGAATGAGTTTCTGGTTCTTCTCGAATTTGAGGGTAATGTCAGATGTCAACGGTAAGCGTTCCTTCCAGTCCCATTCCCACTTCGATAGGCCCTCGCTATAATTCAAAGCCGTGTTTTCTATCTGCTTATTTGCAACTCGGATTTCAGACGCGATTTGGTCGATTTGCTTTTGTTGACTGCGGGTGGGTGTCTTGATTTTGGGAGCTTCATCAGAACGATCGGTGTCTTCGGTTTGATTAAAAAAGGCAAACAGTTGATAGTATTCTTCATGGGTAATCGGATCGAATTTATGGGAGTGACACTGCGCACAACCGACGGTGAGACCCATCCAAACTTGCCCGGTCAGGTCGACCCGATCTTTGACGGCAGCAACCCGATATTCCTCATTGCTGGTTCCGCCCTCATCATTGGTCATGGTGTTTCGGTGAAAGGCAGTCGCGATCAATTGATCCATCGTTGGATCAGGTAGAAGATCCCCTGCGAGTTGCTCTCGAGTGAACTGGTCAAAAGGCATATCATCATTGAAGGCATCAATGACCCAGTCCCGGTACCGCCATATCGATCGGCGAAGGTCTTTTTCATAACCCTTGGTATCCGCATAACGGGCAAGATCCAACCACACCTGAGCCCATCGTTCACCATAGGCGGGTGAGTTCAGTAGACGATTTACCAAGTGTGCGTAAGCTTTCGGACTTTGGTCGTTCAGGAAGATTTTCACTTCCTTCTGATTGGGCGGCAGTCCAGTCAGATCCAGGGAGACGCGGCGGATTAGAGAATGTTTGTCAGCAGGTGGTGACGGATTGAGACCTTTTTCATCCAGCTTTCCCATCACGAAATAATCGATCCCGTTAGCAGGCCAGTTTTCATTACTGACTGTTGGGAGAGCTGGACGATTGAGCGGCGTAAAAGCCCAGTGTTCCTCCCAAACTGCACCGGATTCGATCCATCTGGCGATCAATTGAATTTGATCCGGGTTTAACTTCTTACCCGAGTCCGGCGGTGGCATTTGATCATCCGGGTCTTGTGTTATGATGCGTTGATATAAAACGCTTTTTTCAAGGTTTCCAGAAACCAGTGCTCGATATCCACCGAGATCGGAAAAAGCACCCTGTCGGGTGTCCAGCCTAAGATCCGCCTTGCGCTTTGTTGCGTCCGGGCCATGACAGGAAAAGCAATTCTGCGCAAGGATCGGGCGGATATTTCCAGCGAAATCCGGTTTGGATATGGACTCGGCAGTAACCTGATGAGATAGGCAAATGAATAAGGAGCACGATAACCACGCTCCTAAGTTCCAATTCCTTTGTGTGACTATGCGGTTCATGGGGTATTGCATGTTGAGCCATGATTCTACAAAAAGAGGACGGGTTTCATCAATCTTGTTTTCGGGGACATGGCTATGATGCGTTTTGCGCCTGGATTGTCTGCCCAATGTTAGAGAATATCTCCTTCCGGTGCATGGTGAATGGCGATGTCGTATCCCTAGCTGATCCGTGTGGTCGGACGAGTCCTTTGCTCGAGGGCGCCGCATCTCGACTACCTTGAAATTTGGTTGCTTTTGAAATCAGCCGCGTGATCAAGAAAAAGAGCCAGATTGCGGTTAATGAAAAGGCTTGAGAATAGACCATTCCGGTCAACCCCGTGAGAACGCCTCCTGGAGCAAATACATGCAAACTTTTAGGACGAATAAGTTTTATTATCTTCCCCGTGTTCGTGTTCGTGTTCTTCAGGCTGCTGAGCAGCCGGGTGTTTAAACCCATTCAACCCCATTCCGAGATGGGGTCTTGCATTGGTTTGCCCGCGTAAAACGCGAAGGAAAGAGAGGCCATTGAGAAAATCCAGACTATGGCGTATTTTCCGTAAAACTCATTGAATCTACCAAGATTCACATCGCAGTCCGGGGACTCTCTTGAACTCCCGCAGGTTTTCGGTGATGAGGCAGGCCCCGGATGCCCGGACGGTGGCGGCGATGATCAAATCGTTCGGTCCGATTCGCTTTCCGGACTTCTCCAATTTTGCACGAATTTCGGCATAATGCTCGGCGGCGTCGCTTCCGAAGGGGAGACAGAAAAACGGCTCCAGGAATTGATTGACGAGTTCTAGGTTTTTCTTGAAGTGCGCGCTCTTTAAAGCTCCAGTCAGTAACTCCGCCCTGACCATTTCGGGAATCATGATGTTTTCGGGTGCTTCATCCTTCAGTCGATTACGGAAGGTCAGGCTAGTTCCTCGAAGCGCCCGAACGATCACGTTGGTATCCAGACAATAGGTCACAAGGATTCTCTTTTCCCGTCAGCCGTCCTGTCCAATTCATCCGGTGCTTGGAAACTGTCGTCCGCTATGCTGCCGAACAAATCAAAAAAACCCTCCGGCCAGTCCTTGGGTTTGGCCGCCGCAACCAGATGCTTTCTCGCCCAACGCGACAGGGAACTTCCCTCACGCATGGCTGCCGATTCCACCAGCGCCTGTGACTCCTGATCCAGATAGATAGTCAATTGTGCCATTAAGATCAATTATTCGTTCAGGATTCCGGTTGATGCAAGTATAATTACAAGTATACTTGTTCAGAGTTGAAAAAGGAGCCGGGTTTTCGGGGATTAACAATGCGTTTAATCCATCCCCTGCATCTCTGGGGCTCCGGGAGACCTTTTCCGTAGAGGCGCGGGGACGCAGAGAAAAGGTGTTTCCATTACGGCTAATCGCCTTCTGTCGTCTCCGGTTTCTCGATTAGAGCTTTTTCGAAGGCTTCCATCCCGCCGACTACCGGAAGGGTGATCGAGGTGGCGTCCAGGTCAATGGTCAGTTCGGTGCCGGGATCGGGCCAGAGGGTGAAGTCGCGGTCGCTTGAAAAAATCATCAGGGCGATCTGTTGTCCCTTCCGGATGACCTGATCGTCGGGTTGAAGCTTGAAAGTCAGATCGTAGAACTGACCGGGGATCAGCGGTTCGCTTTCTGTGAGTGAACTGTGGTTCTGTGGATCCGCCCAGCCTCGGGTGATGAGGTTGTCGGTGATCTTGGTCTTGCGACCTTCGGTCCACGGTAATGAAACCATCCAGACCGACAGATTGACGGCCGGTTTACTGCTTGTCAGCCGGAGGGTGATTTCGGTCGTGCCCGAAAGATGAACCGAATCCTTCAATTCCGGTGTGGTATAGATCAACCGGTGGTTGGTCCATTCGGCCTGAGCAAGGGAAGCGCCGCTGAACGAAAAGTTGTCGATGAGTGTTTCGGAACCCTGTCCAGGGACCTTGACTGCAGAGAGTGTTCCCTTCTCCGGAGCGCCCGCGGTGAGATGCAGTTTGACCGGGGTTGCGGCAGGATTCGGGTAGTCATAATAAGAGGTCGGTTTGTCCCGTTCATCTCCTTCGCGCACGATCCAGGCACGCGGCTCGTTTTCAACACCGTTCTGAATGCCGTGCAGGTAACGGGTGAACCATCGGTTCATCTGCTTCATCGGGGGGCGCCCGCCGTGTCCTCCCTGGTGGAAGTAGGCCTGCACCGACACCCCTTTTTCCTTCAGCGCTTGGTAGATTCTAACGCTGTGTTCGGGAACCACATTCCAATCGTTGAATGCATGCGCCATCAGCGTCGCGGCTTTCATAGGGCCTATGTCATTGAGGTAGTCGCGCCCGGCCCAGAAATCGTTGTAGTCACCGGTCACCCGATCGAATCCCTCCGCCATTTCCTTGTCGCGGACCTTGCAGTCGCAGTATTCACGTTTATCCGGATTGCCGCTGTGGATGTAATCATAAAGGCAGTCGATGTCTTCGCCGATGAAACCGCCCGGATGTCGCACCAGACCGTTGGAGCGATAGTAGTGATAATACGAAGTATTCGGGGCGATCGGAATAATCGCTTCAAGGCCCTCGACCCCGGTGGTTGCGGCGGCCAATGGAAGCGTGCCATTGTAGGAGGTTCCGGTCATTCCCACTTTTCCGGTGGACCAGTAAGCCTCTACAGAATCATCTCCATCCGGTGTGGTGAATCCGCGTGCGCGACCGCAAAGCCAATCAATGACCGCTTTCGGTGCCAGCGATTCGTTGTCGCCACCCACTGTCGGGCATCCTTGGGAAAGGCCGGTTCCCGGAGAGGAGGAGTGGACTAGAATGTACCCGCGGGGGACCCAATCCTTCACGTGGGATTTGGAGATGATGGGTCTCTCTCCTTTGCGTTTGACTGGAGGGGATTCCTTACGCTCCGGAGGAATCGCACCTACTTCCTGTCTGGGATCCCAGAAATACTCCCTTCCGCTTGGACCGGTTCCGGCGAAGTAGGGACTCGAAACGTAAACGACCGGGAGTTGGAGGCCCTCGGTTTCTGTTTGGCGCGGTCGGGTAACGTCTACATGCATTCGGTCCAGTCTGCCGTCGTCATCGGAATCGAATTCGGTTTCGACCCAGATGTCATTGCGGATCCACATATCGGAATCATTGAACCGTGGCACGATCTGAGCTTCCCCATCCTTGAAGATTGGAACGGCCCGTTTGGTTTCATCGGATTCTTCACCATTCACGCCGGACGAAATCAATTGAAAACAGAACAGGCAGACGAGGAGGGAGCTGGAAAAGAGTGGATTCATTAAGCGAGTATCCTTTTTCATGAGATGTGTAATGCAATGATGAGTATCCTGATAATGCTGATTGTCAAGCCGGACTAATGGGGAGCCATCGAGCATAGATTTGAAAACCCGTGACGGAAACACGGCAGATGGATTAATCTCAGTCATCAATCAAATTGAATTCCTGACCCATGAACGCATTGAAACTCAATTGTCTCGTCACTCTGTTCGCATTGTGTACCGTAACCGCCTCGGAGCGTCCGAATGTTCTCTTCATTGCGCTTGATGATCTCAATGACTGGGTGGGTTGTCTGGGGGGGCATCCTCAGACGAAAACACCCAATATTGACCGTCTTGCTGCATCCGGTGTTCTGTTCAAGAATGCCCATTGTCCGGCGCCGGCGTGCAATCCATCCCGCACAGCCATCATGACCGGTCGTTCGCCGCATCGGTCCGGTCTATATGCCAACGGTCAGAAGATGCGCGAGGTCCTTCCCGATGCGGAGTTGATTCCCAAGTATTTTTCAAGGCATGGCTACTGGTCGGGCGGTTCTGGGAAGATCCTGCATTATTTCATCGATGCGGGATCATGGAATGAATACTACCCGACCAAGGAAACGGAAAATCCGTTTCCACCGCATATGCCCTGGGGACAACGTCCAAAGTCTCTTCCTCGCGGTGGACCCTGGCAGTACGTCGAGACCGATTGGCACGCTTTTGATGTGACGGATGACGAATTTGGTGGCGATGCCAAGGTGGCCGATTGGGTGGGCAGCAAGCTGATGGAGAAACAGGACAAACCCTTCTTTCTGGCCTGTGGTATTTATCGTCCGCATGAACCGTGGTTTGTTCCAAAGAAATATTTTGAACTGTTCCCGATTGAAAACCTGCAGCTTCCCCCGGGCTATAAAGAAGACGATCTCGACGACCTGCCTCCTGCCGGGAAAAAATCCGGTCCGAACCGATATTTTGCCCATATACAAAACCACGGTCAATGGAAGGCGGCCGTCCAGGCCTACCTGGCCTCCATTGCCTACGCGGATGCCATGCTGGGGCGGGTGATGGACGCTCTTGAGAACAGTCCGAATCGGGACAATACGATCGTCGTGATGTGGAGTGATCACGGGTGGCATCTGGGCGAAAAGCAACATTGGCAAAAGTTCACCACCTGGCGGGCTTCGACTCGTGTACCGTTAATAGTGCGAGTTCCGAAAGGAGTGACTGGGTTGCCGCAAGGCACTCTGGCAGGAAGTATCTGTTCCCTTCCCGTCAACCTCCTGAGTCTCTTCCCGACTTTGACCGAACTCTGCGGGCTTCCCGTTAAACCGGAAAATGACGGCCCCAGCCTGGTTCCACTTCTGAAGGATCCTCAAGCCGAGTGGCCGTATGTTTCGATTACTCACGCCGGTCGGCCGGGTCATTTCGGACTCAGCGCCAAGGAATGGCGGTATGTGCATTATGCCGACAACAGCGAGGAGCTTTATCATATCTCCGTCGATCCTTACGAATGGACCAACTTGGCGGAGAAAACCGAGCATGCCTCTAAACTCGCAGAGCTGAGGACCCAGGCACCCAGGGAATTTACGCCATTTGTTCCCGCGAAGGACCGGTCCCTGCCGAAGTTGGTTTGGCACTCGGCCGACGGAAAACCGGCTCCGGCCTCCAAACCCGATGGAGGATCCTTTGAAGTGGTGTTTTTCAATGAACGAGGAAAGGCCGTGGAGCTCAATTGGCTGGACCGAAACGGTACACCCAGACCCTATGGTGGAATTGAAGCAGGAAAACAAAAACGCCAACTAACGCGGCCCGGAGCCGTCTGGCAGATCAGGAAAGAGGGCGGAACTCCTCTGGGGTATTTTATCGTCGAGGACCGCAGCGCCCAGGCTGTGATTCCAGGCAGTACGCGGGATTCCATCAATCCTTAACCACAGGTGCGATTAAAAGTGCTGGGGGAGCAGGTTAACGCCTGGAACTGCAGCGTGCGCTGTCCTCAGCGCATTTACAGTGAAACCAGCGGTATTTTCGGCTGAGGACAGCCGACGCTACAGATAATCATTCCCCGCACTTTTAATCGCACCCCTTAACCACAGCGAGTGACGAAATTCGTTGCCAGACATGGGAAACAGTTGCAGTATGCATGTTGATCGTCCCCAATCATTTTAAAATTAGAACTCGTTCTTTGAGTCACTGAATGATCCGGTGTTTCAAAGAGCAACGACCATTGTAATATTATGAAAAATAAAGCATTTGTATCGGTAACTTTAATTTCCGCTATTGTATTGAGCCTGGCGCAGTCGCTGGCTTTTTCAGCGCCTGAAGAAAAAGCGGATTCCGCTAAAAAGAAGGGAATCAATGCCAGTGGAATCTGGAAATGGACGAGCCGGGGACGAAATGGAGAAACCCGGGAGTCCTCAATGGCCTTGTTTCAGGCAGGAAAAAGACTAACCGGGAAAATTACCGGTGGGCGTGCGGATTCCGAGATCGAGAATGGCAAGATCGAAGGGAATAAAATCTCGTTTTCAACCTCACGTAAAACGGAGCGTGGATCGTTTACCAGTGAGTATTCGGCAACCCTCGACGGTGGGAAATTGAAAGGTCTGCGAAAGTTTGCATTTGGGGATCGGTCGTTTGAAAGAGAGTGGGACGCGAAACGCGAACCCACCGATCCGACTGGTAGCTGGAATTGGGTGTTGGATCGGGGTGACGGTCAGACATTTGAAGCTACAATGAAGTTGAAGATGGATAATCACAAGGTGACCGGCAGTCTTGGTCGAGATGATTTTCAAATTGAAATCCGGAATGGAAAAGTGGAAGGACCTGTTCTGACATTTGAAACCGTGTATGAGCGTGAAGGGGAGGCCAGACGTAGTCTAAATACCGCTGTGGTCGTTGGAAAATTAATGAAAGGCACGTCTAAGCGTGTTTCCGATGGTGAGTCCCGAGTCCGGAACTGGAAGGCCACGAAATCCTGATGAATGGGTGGCTTCGGGTAGGCAAACCGGTCACCTAATCACCAGATGGATTTGACGCCCCGGTAACGGTGAATAACCTCGTCTTTGGTGAGAACCGGTAACTGGTTCAATAATGTGGTTGCCACAAGGGTCCGGCCTGCCGGATTCTTGTGGGACCATTTGAGTGAGAGATTTTCCATCCAGATTTTTTCATCAATCGGGACAATTTCCAAAACCCCGGTTTTCCTCAACAGCTGGACAAATTCTTCTATGCTTAATCTGATCTCCAGCTTTCCTTTTTTGATTTTTATACCGAGTTCCCAAATGGATGTCGAACTCAGTAAACATTTTGACCGCTCCATTTCCTCGCAGATCCTTTTGGCTTTTGCTGACAGTTTATCTGGATCGAGCGCCCACCAAAGGACGACGTGTGTATCGAGAAGAATCATTGATCACACCTCCATCCATTCGTCGGTTTCCGGTTCTAGAATATCGGCATGATAAACGACCTTACCTCTGTGCTGAGCAAAAAGCTCATTGACCTGGTTTTGATCCGCATAGGGAATAACCCGTAACGTTGGTTGACCGTGGTCGGTGACATTAATTTCCTCTCCCGTCTTTTCTACTTCACGAAAATATTCAAGCATCCGTGATTTCAATTTACTTTTTGAAATGCTTTTCATCTTCAAATAGTAACTATAGTCAATATCCGAGAGGAAGTAGATTCAAACGGGTGCGATTAAAAGTGCGAGGAATGATTTGCTGTAGCGTCGGCTGTCCTCAGCCGAAAATACCGCTGGTTTCACTGGAAATGCGCTGAGGACAGCGCACGCTACAGTTCAAGGCGTTAACCTGTCTTCTCTCCGCACTATTATTCACACCCGGTCCGCTGACTCGTCGGCCCAGGCAACTCTGACTTTCCGACAGGGTATGGAGTGCGCGTTGACGAGTCCCGCGAAGTTGTGTGCGTCAAGTTCTGCAAATTCAAAATCAAGGTTGGCTGCCGGCTAAAACGAGGCAGCGCGAAAGCGAGCCATTTCGCGCGCGCGCTGCCGGTCAAATTTCAGGCGACTTTCAATCTTGGTTTGCATGGCTTCTCTCTAAGCGGTTCTTGATTGAGATAACGGTTCTCTTCCGTCCAACGCTCATGGATTTCCACGGCAAGTGCCCGGATCAGCCGCAGACAGCTGGCTTCGTTGGGGGAAATCCTGACGACCTGAGTTCGTCTCTTGAATTCCTGGTTGAGCCGTTCCAGCATGTTGGTGCTTTTCAGATGTTTGTGATGCTGCCCATTTGTCGATCCATTGCTCCAAATCCAGGCGCGCTTCCTGAACGTCATGGCGATTGATTAAAGCGAGTTTTCATACCATTAGCGAGAACGGGTGCGATTAAAAGTGCGGGGAATGATTTGCTGTAGCGTCGGCTGTCCTCAGCCGAAAATACCGCTGGTTATCACTGGAAATGCGCTGAGGACAGCACCCGCTACAGTTCAAGGCGTTAACCTGTCCTCTCCCCGCACTTTTAATCACACTCAGTGAGAACCGTAAGCGGTGAATCGGTTTGCCTTAAGCCAACCGAAGGTATCTGCCATCGTCAATAACCTGAGAATCGAGATCAGGGAATGCTTCTCGCCCGGTAGAATCGTGGAACGGATGATTCTATCGGGTTCAGTGTATCTGAGAAATCGAACGGTAGTGATTGCTGTGGACTTTCCATGATTGGAAACCAGGACTGCAGATCGGTTGAGGTTTCAATCTGAAACTGAGAATCAAGGAATCCATCCAACGAAAGAATCGGGGATTCTTCGGTGCTCAACTGAATTCCGGTAAAGCGAATGTTCTGAGCCTGTCCAAGTTTTAAACTTAGAACGACGAATCCTCCCGGATCGTCCAGACCTCCCGGACCGCCGACCGCAATCTGATAATTCTGTCCGGGTTCTGCCTCAAATGATAAATTGCTGAACCGGATATCACGATCCACCGGTTGCTCCGCGACCAGTTCGAGCTCCAATAGGTCATTCCCTTTGTATACGCCCACCGCGGTGCCGAACAGGCTGCCTTGAGTGTTCAAAGTCACAGTTCCCGGTGCCGGTGCGGTCCAGGTCCACCAGACGGTGTTGTTTGCGCTTTCAAAAAGCACATTGCTGTACCCATGCGTGGGTTCCCTGGGTTCTCTTGTTGCGAAGGAGCTGTCTGATGTAACCACCAAATCTGTTCCTTCCAGACGCATCCGATCTGCGAATTGATCGTTCTCTGTTGAAAGACCGAGCGATATAAAACCGGATTCATCTGAATGACTGTCCGCAACAAATCGGTAAATGGCTCCGGAACGAGGAGTGAAAACAAATTCATCCGATTCAGCGCCGAATTCAAAAACTTCTTCGGATTGTAGATTATTCAATGTGTCTCCGGTGTAGAAGACGGCCGTAAAGGGTACGGTACTGCCAAATGCTGATAGGGTGTAGGGTTGATCCGAAGGCGCTCTCCATTGCCACCACAGAGTACTTCCCGTTGATTGATTTGAGTGAATCGGCTCTCCGGCTTCTCGATTTGCGCCTTCCGTATTCCCGGTGGCATAAAACCCGTAACCACTCAGCATGATTCGATTTGAAAAATCGTTGTTAATGACAGTTCTCGTTCTGAATTCAACTACAAAGGGACCCGCCAGATCGAATGCTTCCACGTTATCGCTACATTCTTCAGGAGGAGAAGCCTGCCCGACTGAGTTTTCCCCAATCATTACATTTGGATTAGAAAAGTATCCCAAACGATCAGTGAACCGACTCTGTGTCATGATGGTGTGAAAAGTATCCCCATCGACATCAAAGAAGGAACCGAAAGCGCAGGGAGTCAACCCGAGCAGTCCGGAGACATTGCCCCGGTTGTGTTCGGCTCCCAGATTATGTCCGATTTCGTGGGCCAGGACCCAGTCGCCGACAGCAACCCTTCGGACCAGAACATTGAACGCTTTCTCGCTGAAATCAGGATTGAGCTCCGTCAGGGAATTTGCGAGGCCGACATTGGATCCGCTGTCGTTTTCGAAGATGAAGCTCACGATGTCTGCTCCCGCTTCATCCCTCAACTCCTGAATTTCGTCGAGGTTTCCATCCGCCGGATCACGGATCGCCCGTAAGTTGCTGGAAGTGACCGAGCCGAATTGATCCTCTTGGGTTTGCTGAATCCCGACCAGGTTGAAGCGAACCTTCGTCAAGCTTCGGGCATGGGCATCGTTCATTTCGCGAACGGCGGCTTCGATCAAGGCCCGCATGCCGCGCTCTCCTTGTCCGGCGTTTGCGGCGCTGGGAGAATAGGCGACCAGAAGATCGATCACTGAGACATTCGATAGCGATTGGGCCGAGACACTGTTATTGGCTATTAGAAACGCAACAATCCCAAACAATGGGAAAAACAGACAGGAGAACAACTTGATCATCTTATTCGGTATCTATTGGGTAGGTCGCTCCTCTGTAGAATCCGTTTTTCTGGAATCAATCGGGGGCGGTGGCTCGTTCCTGCATCCAGGCGACATCGGGGTTGTTGGGGGAAGCGACGTTAAGTTGGAGTTCGTTACCGCGCCTGAGGAACGGGGTTGTCCTGGAATCGATCCATTTTTTGATTTCGGAATGTCCATCTACAAAGGAAAAACCACCGGCTTTATTGTGGTAAGAGGCCGGGTAATCAACCATTTTATGACTTCGAGGTCGATTCGGCCAACCTCCCATGTCGACCACAAATGTTCCGTCGTTGATGCTGTCTTCTCTTTCATCCAGAAATACAAATGTTTTTGAAGGCGGGGGTGCGGTAATATCCGACAACTTTTTGAATTTACGCCAACCTTTAGCACCGGCACCGCGCGCACTTCCCCAACCCGGACCATTCAACCACATGTTCATTGACATACTCCGAACCCGTGGAATGAAAGTTCCGCGAATCTTGCATGTGCTTTTGTCCGCCGGGCATTTAAATACCCCCGGGCTTTGTACATAAGACCATAAGGGGCTGGTTTTGATTCCGGTATTCGGCGCATTTGCATCATGGTCGTCGGCTCCGCTGCAGGGCAGATCCAACCAACCGCCTCCTGTCCATTCGGGAGCGTTCAACCAGGCCTGATCGGACGAGGCGGGCAGCCATCCTCCGTTGTCATCGGAGTACATTCTCCAGCCCAACGAGAGTTGCCGGTGATTGTTCATGCAGAAAATAGCGTGTCCTTTTTGTTTTGCGACGCCTAGAGCGGGGAGGAGCATTCCGGCCAGAATCGCAATGATCGCGATGACCACCAGAAGTTCAATGAGCGTAAAAGCTGAAACCAAATGATCGGAACGGGATTTACCAAGTGGGATGGATTCTGAATTATTCATGAGTATGACCTTTTTTTGTGGCTCTCAAGGTTTTCATTGCCAGTAAGGAAACAACCACTTTAGCGCGTTATTGACAGAGTTCAAAGAACGTTATTCACGTAATAATACAACACCTACTCCTGCCCCCTCTCTGGAGGGGGGGGCAGGTCGAGCCTCTCAAATACGAGTATCCCCTTCAGGGAGGGGGACCAATGTCACTGACATAGGAAGGAATAAGGTGTCCGTTGGAGTTCACGCTTCAGCGTGTCTAGAACTGGCTGGAAAAACACGCTAAAGCGTGAACTCCAACCTGCGGGTAAACCGCCGCTGATTCACTCTTCCAAGTTTTCCATAATCATCTTAAATCAGTGGCATTGGGGGGCATCCCGAAAGGGAACTGGGTCATCGGGCGATCGGGACCATCGCGAAGGGACAAGTGGTTTATGAAACCGATTTGAAGAAAATCGTTCGTAAAATCGGTACACGCGAAAGTATTCCCAATGCGGAAGTTGCTATCGCGCATACACCTGACGGGAAGTGGTTTGCCAACGGGTATCGCAAGAGGAAATACAATATTTATGTGCTGGTCCAAATGATGGATGGACTTACTCTGAAAACGAAGGACGTCTTCAGCGACCAATGGACATCAGGCAAACTCCGTTTGGTCGCCGGTCCTTTGTGGAACAGAGAAAGCGATGGATTGCAGGTACCCGGCAAAGCCGGAGACACGGGAAAGACCCGGCAACTATTCCTGGTGAAATGGTGAGGCCGATCACTAGACACAACCCAAAGGAATTCCGTTTTTTCTTACTTGTCTTCGTGGACTTAGCGAAGCGGGTGTTTAAACAACCAATTTAATTCATCCACTCCGGGAAGCGGACTCTGCGGGACACAAAATCGAGGTCATATTCCCGATGCCAGGGGAGATACCACAATTGTTTCACAGGAACACCGCTCACCGAAGCGTCGAATGACAGAACATTGATTCCTTTCCCGTGTCGTTTTATTGCGAAGTGTTTGAATTCCTGGCCGGCACCTGACCACTCTCCGTTGAAACGAGGCACGGCATCATTATGGGTGGGTCCGCCACCCCGCCACATCATGTCTGTGAATAACGGAATTTTCGAAGGTTGCGGCACATTAAATGATCTCCAGTTCCAAGCCGTTGGGCGACCCTGAAGTGAAGTCACGTTAGAAGGAACATCATACACCCAGTTGTTAATGCCGTAACTGCTCAAAAGTCGTTGACCACGACGTTTTGTCGGATCATCCAGAGGGAAATCGTAGGCGGTATGGGGACCTCCGTAACGGACGGCTCTCCGGTCTCCCACTGGTACCTTTACCTCGGTCCGCCCTGGTCCGCGCTGTTGTTTGGCATCGGGACACAACAGCAACTGTGGTTTCTTGTCGTAGTGATCCTTGAGGGCTTTGACCCATTCACCACGAGCCCACCCAACCGTATTTCCAGCACTGAATTTACTTTCGTTGTCATCGGAATAGATCATCCAGATGACGCCCCATTGCCGGAGATTGGAGAGGCATTGTGCGTTGAGAGCACGTTTCTTGGCTTTGCCAAGGGCGGGTAGAAGCATGGAAGCCAGGATCGCGATTATAGCGATGACTACCAGAAGTTCGATCAGTGTGAAGCCATTTTTTCTTTTCATAATTGAATAATTGTATCGGGATTTGCGTCCATTTAACCTTCGTTTTTCAAAAAGATCAATAAAATCCTAACTTTTGGACACCTGATAAATTTTCTGTAAGAAGGCCGCACGAGTTAGTTTTGGATCCATCGACGTTTGCGGGCGCTTCGCGTTGGCTGAGGTGTCGCTGCTCCAGCGAGACCATGTCGTCGGCCAGACGATTGGCCAACTCGTCGTCGAAGACGTGCCGGTCCCGGGCGCGGGATTGCAGGAATTTGAGCGTCTCCAGGCGGGCGACACCAAAGGCCCACTTCTTGAAATCCTCGGCTGCATCAAACTTCTGCCACAGCACGACCATGACATCCTGCAACACTTCGGAAGCCTCCCCACGATTGGGAAGCATGGAACGGGTAAAGTTGTGCAGGGCCGCCTGATGCTCCGCCACCAGGCGGAGAAATCGGTCATGTTTCGCTGTGTCGAAAGGCTGCGGCATACGTTGTATGCAATATTGCCGCAGAATCTTCCCGGATTTGCCAAAGAAATATTGTTTTTTTTTGAGCCTTTCTGGTTCAATGGCTTACGAAGTTTGAGATGAATCATCCTTTAAAATGTCCCCCCTGTGCGTTTCATGGCCCATGGCCCATGGTCCCCAGTTGTTTTCCCCTTTCTTCCTGGGTGACGATCGGGGAATTGGCTGTTATGTCCAAACGGAATCTCATTTGCGTAGTTCTCTCCGTATCCGTCATTCTTATCAGTGGAGTGAGGATGTAGCGAACGGTCAGCATCTGGGGGGAGGAAACCTTCGGCGATCCAGTGGATTGGGTGGAACAATCCGGAAAACCTGATGAGTTTACACCGCTGCAGGTGGTGTCGCCGTTTCCTGTGATTCAGGAACCGGAAACGATACCCGGGAAGGAAGTCAAGGAGCAGGTATTGGAGAGCGAACTGGTGTTGGGAGTGGTGGTTGGAGAAGAGGCACGGGCCTATCCAATCAACATGTTGACGGGTCCGTCACGGGAAATCATCAACGATTCATTGGGTGGTCAATGGATTGCAGCAACGTGGTGACACCTATGCTTCAATGGCGTCGTGTACGCCTCGACCGTAAAGGACCATCATTTGAACTTTCAGGTATCCGGTATGCTTTGGAATCGCAGTCTGGTAATGCGTGATGTGGAAACCGGTTCACTATGGAGCCATATCCTCGGGCGTTGCATGGAAGGCGATTTGAAAGGTTCCGAATTGTCGATTCTTCCCGGCGTGATGACAACTTGGGGCGATTGGTTGAAAAGGTATCCCGAAACCTCGGTTCTCGATCTCGATCTCGATCGGACCGCTATTGAGTACAAGCACAGAATATTTGAAAATGGCCGTGAGTTCGTCTACGGACTGAAAGCAGGTAATCAATTCAAGGCTTACTCTTTCGCCTATCTGGAGGCAAATCCCGTCGTGCAGGAATCGGTCGGTGATCTGAATATTCTGGTTGCATTCCAAGCTGACTCAGGCCGGGCATTTGTATTCAGTCGACGTATTGAAGACAAGGTCATTTCATTCAAAACCGAGTTCTCTTCTGATGGAAAACTGGTCGATGAGGAAACCGGTTCCCTCTGGGATCCATGGCAAGGCAAAGCGTTGGACGGGCCCTTGAAAAATCAGACTCTTGAACACTTGCCCGGTTTGGTTTCATTTCGAAGCGCCTGGGAAACTTTTTATCCGGATTCAGAGTATGTTGAAATCGAGGAGGAATAGCATTCTGTTTCGATCCATTGGTTGATCGATTAAAAGTTGTCATGTGTCCGAAAGGGCTCGCTGCACTGCCATTAGTTTAAGGAATCCGGCACCCCTGAAGCTGGGGGCGTCGACCCCGGATCATTGAAATCGGCATTCCTTTCTTCCATAAACCGGCCTCGGCGCGGCCAGCTTCAGGGATGACGGCGTTAAAAACCCTGCGGAAAATCCTTAACCGAATGGCAGTGGGGCTCGCTGTCCCAGCGCGCCTCAAGAGCTTGGTATGACGGCGCGCTGAGGACAGCGAGCCCTACCTTTACGCACGAGGGTCCAAACATAAAAAAAGCTGGGCTTTTGCCCAGCTTTTTTAATTTGTAGCCAACACCAATTATCCCCACCCAAAAGCTTTAGTCTACCGTAATTCCAATTAGATAGGGGGCGGAAACTTCCATTGATGAATGATAATCAATGCTCTTGATCACCTGATCGGCCGAAGGGTTGTTCCATGAAGATTTATAGACATGGACGAAATCATCCCGGGTTGCCTCGTTATGACCTTTCCAGACGACTTCCGGTTGGCCTCCCATTTCAGACGGTGTCCACCAGTCACGAACATGTTCTCCGTATACGATCGGAATGGTTTCGGTGCTTCCGTTTTCAAAATGAACGACATAGGAACCGATGCGGGTACCCTCCGGAGAATTCCAACCGGTGGCGTGCAGGAAATGGATATGGGAAGCGGTCTGGTTGATGAGGATTCCATTGACGGTTTCGGGGAAACGAACATGAGTAGCCTGCATAGGGCCCTGACCATTTAATTGGATGATGCCCCGGGCATCAAAAACAATATCACCCAGGTTTGGCAAACCCTCCGGGAATTCCCTCAAGTGATTGCCGGGCAGTCCCCCTTCATGCCACACATCTTTCAGCGAAGCATTGTAGTAAGCAGACAGGTCAATCTGGTTGCTGGTTGCCTCCGGTGAGCGTGGCGGAATCGGGGCTTTGGGTGAAGGTGCGCTATACGCCTTGGGAACGGCCTGTGCTCTGGGAGCCCGGTTGAAGGATCCCTGGAGCGGAATGAATTCCCAGACTGGATTCCGCACGATGATCTCCTTTTTGGTCTTCGAACTGAAGTCTCTCGGATTGCGAATGGCAGACATCAATTTCATCTGTTGCTCCTGGCTTCCCAGTAACTGTTCGAACACTGAGTTTCCAACGTTGCGAATCAGGGAAGTGATCCCCTCGGTGCTCTGGATGTATTTTACTTCCAAAGTGCCAGGGTGCGTTTTGGAATACCCTATACCACCGCCGACTTTATCAGAGTCGGCTTTGTAAGAGGCAAACACCTTGTTGACAAGAGGCAGAATCCGGTTTCTCGGGAAGCTGATGAATCCCGGGGCCAGCCCGTAAATTTCGCTGGTTTCCGGATCTCGGTTCAGTGAAAAGACCAATGGAGGGGTTTCCAACTCTCTTATCCTGACCTCGGCAGCTTTCAGATCCTCTGTTGTTGCCGCGATGGCTTTGACCTGCTTGAGGTAGCGTTCGAAATCCTTATGGATCAGTCCTTCCAATCCCTCCAGCCACTTCAGAGCTTTCGGGAACTCCTGCAAAACTCGGTTCAGGCAAATCGAGTTCACTCCAGCCGGCAACTGATTCAACAGCTTTTCCATGGCGGGAGACATGCTTTGTTTTTTCATGGAATCCATTCCCGTCAGCCATTGATCATCCTGTGTCGCCTGATGGTAAACCAGAAATCCGTCTGAGTTTTTCGCCAGGAGAATCTTCCGATTGATCAGTTCATGCTGGTTATATCCAAAGAACCCGCTACGGGTGATGTAGGCCTTTTCAACGGTTAAACGGGTGACTCCCTTAGGTTCTGAATCGGTAAACAGGCGATTTACTTTGCTGAAGAATCCTTCCCTTTTAGGTTGGCGGATCACCTTCTCAAAAAACAGAGCTTCATTCCCGGTTTCGGCTTCGAAAGCTTCACGGAATGTCTGTTCAAGAAAGGTGACGTCCTGGTTGGGTATCACGTTGATCTTGCGGAAAATAGGTCCGCGGAATTCTGACTGTAGTGCGGCGCCATAGGCCATCAGGCTTTCGGCGTCTTCGATGGCAGGCAGTGGGTTGACGACGGCGCGGGTGCTCAGGATCCAGTCGGCTTTGGCTTCAATCGGTTGAGCCAGCTTTTTCTGATTATGGAATTCCTGGAGACCCTTGATGACGGGTTGAGTCAGGCCGCGTTCCGCCAACTGAGTATTGACCCTTTCCAGCCAGGACCCGAGCACCTCGGATCGTTTCAATAGTGGCTGTTTTCCCGATACCGAAATGGATTCGACGCGTCCCGGGATGACGCTCAAAGCACGGCGAACTTCATCAATTGAGATGGCCGAATCGGACTTTTCCGGATCGAAGCGATCGGAATGCAGATAGAACGCTGCGGAAGGAAAGGAGGCATCCACATCCAGAGCCAGCGAAACTCCATCACAGACCCCTGACGATTCAGTCAGCAGATCAAATAATTCATCGTAGGTGGCAAACGCAAAACTTTCCACATAATCGGCGAACTCATCCAGATTACGGACCTTGAATTGCATTTTCACTTGCTTTTCGATCATCTCACGTTGCTGCGCGGGCATCTGGCTGAGGAGTACCGCCCGTTGCTGCTTGAAGGCTTCCTTAGGGACATTCCGCAGCATTTTCAGAGGAGTCAGCAGGGGCGAGACTCCGGAGGTGTTGATTGTGAGAGAAAGATCTCCATTGGATACCACGTTCAAGACGGGGCCCATCATGGCATCTCCGTTGAGGCGTTTGTCCTCGGGGAGATTCTGTATCTGAAGCGCCAATGATCGGTCTCCACAGACATACGCCTGACGATCCGAGCAGACAATATACAGATCGTGCTGAATGGGGGCTCCCTGAGGCAGGCGAAGTCGGATGGCCGTTTTCTGTCCCAGTGGAATTTCTTCAAATACTTCCGGACGGAGCCCATGCTGTATCATGGCACTGATGGCAGCCGGATTGGCCAAGGGAAGACTGATTACGAAAAAGCGTCTTGGATCGCCAAGGTAAAGGGAAACACTGATGGTTCCCTGCGGATCCAGTCCGAATTGGTCGCCGACTTCCTCAATGGTAAAGGGATCGCGTTGCATCCTCATTCCAAGAATGGCTAATACCGGGCTCTCTAAATTCAGTAATCCCCCGATCTGTGGAGGAAGAGCTTTTTGCGGGGCGGCTGCTTTCGCAAGTTTCTCAAGGCTCTGAATCACTCCATACAAGTTTTGAATCTGCAGGTGAGCGATGGGGTTCTGAGGCAGGACCTCAGCAGGGGGTCCTTCCGGAACTCCATTGTTCTTTAAAATCGGAAAGTCCGGTTGCTGAGCCAAGGTTGACAAGGCCATGCCTGACATCAGGATCAGGCTTGTTGAATATCGGGGGATTCTGGATAGGGGTTTTGTTTTCATAGTTTATTAAAAAGTTTCAGAGCCATCCCATAGGATTTGATGATAAAACCCCTGTTTTTGT
>DUCD01000197.1:24235-26200 GCA_012959985.1 Verrucomicrobiales bacterium
CCCACAAGGCCGTTCGATGACAAAAACACCCTGTTTTTGGTGGTTTCATGAAGTTTCCTATGGGATGCCTGTGAAAAAGTTTCAAAGAGTCTTGCAGTGATTGGCACCAAAGAAGGACCGGTAAGGGCGCGCTGTCCCAGCGCGCCGCATGGAGCCGCCTGAGGAAATGGATGTTCCTGAATCATTCCGGCTCTTTTCACCGGGCTATCAGGAAACCTTTCCCTTGTCCGTACGTTACATACTCTCACCACTTCGATTAGGTTTCAACTTTTTGTGGAACCTTCGGACAATTGAACTGATGTCGTAGATCACCTTCCCGGTAATCGCCGCCATTCCAGCGGTCAAGGTCAATCCATGACCAATCGATGCAAGCAGAGAGTAGTTTATTATTTCATTCATGTCTGCCTCTATCGCAGGGCGGATGCCAGTTTAGATGTTCTTTTGAGAAATAATTCATAAAATGTTTATCAACAATATGTTGCATCTTTATAATTTTTAAGAGCTTCTTTGGTGTTTTAAGTATTCTGGTGTTGTTAGCCAATAGTTGGCGGAATTAGTCAGATTCATTTGACTCGGCCAAGAGGTTGTAGCGTCGGCTGCTCTCAGCCGAAAGGATCGTTCATTTCACTGGAAAAATCTACGCTGGTCAAAAAACTAATCTACACGCAGCTCGCACTTTTAATCGTCACCCTTCGATTGATCTACTCAGCAAAAAGTAAGATTGGCTTGTAATCTACTTTTGTGTGACTTACCTTTAATTAGGCTTGAATAACCCTTAAAGGGGAGGTTACTCTATAGGGAGGTTCCCCTATAGGGAGGTTTCTCTATAGGGCACGGCTTCGTCATCAAAAACTAAGGCTTAATTTGAACCGATAATACTAAAGAGTCAGTCAGTTGCATTGCAAATGGGTTGGTGAATCTGCAAAGTCAATTAAATCGTTAAGAAAATGAAAAACTATAGACAAATCAATCGAATCAGGTCGAAAGGGCTGTTTTTGGGGATTTGTGTCGTTTTTTCAGTCGTTTTTTCTGCTTTTGCGGGCGGCGGGACTACCTTCGAATGGGACGGCGGCAGTGGAAGCAATAATTGGACAGAGGCCAATAACTGGGATCTGGACAACAACGATCCTGATGGCAATAAAGACATTGCTCAATTCTTCAATTCCCCTACCGGCAGTGATATCACCGTCAATTTGAATAGTGACCGTCAAGTCCAAGGCCTTGAATTCAACAGCACCAAGAATTATACCATCAGCGGTGGCAATACTTTGGATCTCGAAGATAAGGGATTAACCCAGGATGGAAGCGGGTCCGTGACGATCAGTGCCGATGTTTTTGTGACTGACAAGAACCAGGATTGGACCATTGCTTCAGGTGCCGGCACGGTGACCGTGAGCGGTGTCATATCAGGAGACAAGAAATTTCGAAAAAAAGGAGATGGAACTCTTCTCTTAAGTGGGGTCAATACTTTTACTAAAGATTTGGAAGTTCACGCCGGCACTCTGCAGATTGGAGATAACGCCGCAATCAGTAACAAGAAAATCGTCATTAAAGGCACTAGTACGATTGAGGCATCTGGTGGTGCCCGCAACCTGTCCAATAATCTCATGAATGTTGAGGCCGATTTTACCATTGGAGGTAGTAATGATCTGACAATCGGAGGAAATATTGATTTAAAAAAAGCAACCCGCACCATTACTGTCAGTAACACGGGAACGACGACTTTTTCAGGGAAAATTAAAAATTCAGGTGATGTAGCCTTGCCGAATGGTCTCATCAAAGCCGGGGCTGGCACCTTGGTGCTCAATAAAAACAATAGCAATTTTGACGGAGGCCTGACGGTGAATGCCGGAGTATTGCAAGTAAACAATGCGACGGTTCTTGGGCCCACTGACGGTGCGGATTACCTCGGTGCCGGCAGCCTTACTTTGGGATCCGGCGGGACGGTTGAAATCAATGGCAATC
>DUCD01000198.1 GCA_012959985.1 Verrucomicrobiales bacterium
CCGGAAATGACTAGGAGCCAACTGTTGTTGCGAAACCGATTTAGCCTACCGCTCGATACCCGAGTTGACGATCGGGTCTATGCCCAGGGACCTGGAAATCTGAACCCTGAATTCTGGAAAGCAAACTTTGCCCCAGATCAACTAGACCGCTGGACCGATCAGTGAACCTTGGGCTAATTCCGGCAAAGTGGGCGGCACTTAATCCAGCCCGGCCCGCGATTATTGACATTCCCAACAATCGCCGGATCAATTTTGGCGAACTGGACGCGCGCGTCTGCCAGCTCGCCAATGGCTTGCGCCAAGGTCTGGGTTTAGGTTTTGGCGATCGGGTGGCCGTTCTGTCAAAAAACAGCATCGAATATTTCGAGATTTATTTTGCCTGCGCACAGGTTGGATTGATCGTTCAACCTCTCAACTGGCGCCTTGGCGCATCTGAAATGGCGCGCATAATTGAGGACGGTGAACCGGTGGCGGTGATCACGTCATCAGAATATGGTGGACAGCGGCAAGCGCTCCGAAAGAAAGTCGATGCAGCCCATTGGCTTGAATTTGGCGACAGCGCCGATGGTTCTTACGAGGCATTATTGGCGGCGGCATCGGCGGAAGAACCACCCCAGTCCAATAACGTGGGGGATGATGATCCGTTTCTCATTCTTTATACCGGCGGCACCACGGGTCAGTCGAAGGGGGCGCTCCATTCCCACAGGAGCTTCTCCATGGGCATGCTCAATCAAACCGTAGCCGAGCGCATTGTGCCGTCTGACGTCTACATGCTCACTGGGCAGATGTTTCACATTCCGGTGGGCTTAGCGATGAATTACATGGCCCATGGTTGCCCTATCGTTATGATCAACTTCGACCCAAAACTGGCGCTCGAGGTTATTGAGGAACACCAGGTCACCTCTTTTTTGGGAGTTACCACCATGCTCAATTGGATGATGGCGGTGGAGAACTTCGACTCCTATGATTTAAGCAGCTTACGGAACATTCAGTATGGCGGCGGGCCCATGCCGGCGACGGTTGTCAAAGCCGCACTGAAAAACTTTCCCTGCACATTGGTACAAGGCTATGGCCAGACCGAAGGCATGACCATGACGTTCCTCAGGCAAGAGGATCATCAGAACGCCGTTGACGGCGTTCACCCTGAACGGCTTGGGTCTTGCGGCCGGGAGGGTTTTGTAACTTCGGTAAGTGTGGTTGACAAAAACGGGGTACCGGTCCCCCGGGACAGCCAAACCTCGGGTGAAATCATTGTGCGTTCGGACGCCAACATGCTTGGCTACTGGCGCAAACCGGAGCTTACCGCCGAAACCATCCGGGACGGCTGGATGTGGACTGGTGACGTCGCCACATGGGACCCAGACGGCTATGTTACTATTGTCGACCGGGCGAAAGACATGATCATTTCCGGCGGCGAGAACATATATTCCATCCAAGTCGAAAGTGCTCTGCATAAACACGAAGCTGTATTGGAGGCCGTCGTGATTGGCGTCCCGGACGATGAATGGGGTGAAGCCGTTAAAGCCATCGTTGTTTTAAAGCCAGGATATACGGCTAGTGCGCAGGAAATCATTGATACCGCCGAGCAGCATTTGGCGTCCTATCAAAAACCCCGCTCGGTTGAATTTGTTGAAAGTTTGCCCAAAGCCCCAACCGGAAAAATATTGAAGCGCGAATTAAGAGCACCCTACTGGGAGCAACAGGAGAAACAAGTATGACTGCGCTACTGACGCCCGAGCTGTTGTCGCACATCGGTAATGCCTCGTCACCGCGAGAAGAGCTCGTGACCCGGCGGGACATCCGGAAATATTCAATCTCGACCGACCAGCGCCTCAAAAAATATCTGGAGGGGGACGAAGCGCCACCGATGTTCCACATTGCGCTCTTTTGGGATGTGGTCGAGATGGATCAATTGAAGCCGGACGGCATTCCGGTTGATGCCCTGGTGCCCAAGTTTCCGCTTGAGCGCGCCATGGCCGGTGGCTCGGTGATCGATTATCACCGGAAAATATATCCGGGCGACGAACTGGTCGCGACCCGTATCTTGTCGAACATGTTCGAGAAGTCGGGCCGCCAAGGACCGTTGATTTTTTGCGAGGTCACCATGAAGATCGAAACCGCGGCGGGTGAGCCCGTCATTACCCAAAAAATTACACGGATAATGAGGTGAGCCAGATGTCAAAATTGAGCACTGTTAAAGCCGGTGATGCCTTACACGAACGGGAGTTTAAACCCAATCACGTGCAGTTGTTCTTGTACAATGCTGCACTCTGGAACGCCCATCGGATCCATTACGACACACCCTACGCGACCGGAGTCGAGGGCTATCCGGATATTGTCATTGACGGACCATTGATGGGCGACTGGCTCACTCAAGCCGTCGTCGAATGGCTGGGGGAGGACGGCACGTTGGCGAGCATTTCGTATTTTTCGTCTGGTGGCATTGAATCCGTCCCACGGCTGATAACATGATCACTGTCAAGAATGTCTCTCCATCCCAAATGTGGCAGATACTTTGCCTCTGTTACTACGTCTATAATTCTTTCTGGCGTGAGGCTTGAGAGGCTCTTGAAATCTCTCATAACGAAATAAGTTTTTTGGTATTCGTTGATCGAGTAATCTGTAGTGGCTAAACGAAGCAAATCTCGATCGGAGCTCGGATCGATGAGTATCCTAGTCGCTTCAGTCGACTCGATACTATAAGGCGTTTCACTGGGAGAGGAGAGTATTCCAGCCCCGAAGGCCGATAAGCGGTCATTCTGCATGACCAAGCCGAATTCGACCGTGTACCAATAGATTCTCCCTGCGTACAAAAGTAATTCCTCAGCTTCTTGCTTCAGCACAGCAGCTTGGTTTTCATCCTGAACATGGAGTAATTCTTTCTCCATATTACTGGAGATGCGCTCATGGGCTAACCCATGGTTATTCATTACTTCAGCAATCTGTGGTATGGTGAAAGTTGCTATGTGTCCAGCTAAGTCATGACCTATGTCGGGCTCCTCTAGATAGTCCGTCCCCAGTGGCCTCATAAAGGTCGTCACTGGGAAAAATTTATATCGGTGACAATGAAAAAAAAGTGAAGATGGAATGATTGTACTCACTGTGGCCAATTGCCAGCCAGTTTGTTGGTAAAGTCTAGCATTGAGCATATGATAATCAGGAATGACGGAGCCATTGATAGGAAAGGTATCCTCTCCTACAAGATATTCTGTGCAGGCGTAAAGCTCTTTGTTTTCTTTTTGGTCATTGATCAAACAAGCCCAGCTCAGGTGGTCCTCGAAAGTTAAGGAGTTGTAATCCTGGTGATTCTGAAAGGCTCCTAGATCGATTGTCTCATTTGAAAGAGTACCTACACCAAAAGGTTGTAGGGAGTGCTCCACATAAGATGTGGCACGATCCCGAGCGATTGGGAAAGGTACATCTGTTTGGTGCACTAGGTTCTCAAGGAGATGTTTCCTCTCTTCGAAATCTAGCGGAGATACTGTGTCTAGGATTACACCGTGTTTCTTGGCGAATCCTTCTAATTGTTCGGAGGTAAATGACATGGAAAGAAAAGCTTTTGCGTAAAGATAGTCTGAGTCCGTCGTTGTTAAAGATAGCTCTGTAAGGGAAATGGTCTAGGGGCGTAACTCAGACTAGGAGCTTGCCACAGACTTGGACCTCTCCCATTGTGATGTTGGTTTGGAAGGCCCGGGTACATGAGTGGCTGCCAACTAACCTTAGGAAAATGATTTACCACTAAGGATAAATTTTGCGCGAGGATGGTTGGATCATGAAAGCAATTTGGTGGACCGGTTTATTGCCTGCAGTCCTGCTGACTAGTTGTACGGTGGAGAGGACACCGATTCAGGGTGGCCCTCAAGAAATAGCTATAGATCATTATGTTGCTTCTCGCCCAGAAAATGTCAGCTGGGGATGGTTCCCTATAAACAAGGAGCCGGTACTCACGATAAAAACGGGAGAGACTGTACAGATAGATGCGCTTTCTCAAGCTGGGGCGAGCCAAGATGAACACCCCGTTAGTTATTTGGAAAATTTGGGCTTACCCGCGGATGAAATCCACCAGGATGTCCTTGATTTTTGGGATTCGAGGGAAGGACGTCCAAGAGATGGACGGAGTTCACATGTTATCACGGGACCGATTTATATTGAAGAGGCTATGCCTGGTGATGTCCTAGAGATTCAGATCCTGGACATCGCAACTCGTGCTTCCTGGGGGATTAATAGTACTAGTCCAAGCGGAGGAATATTTTCAGGCACTTATCCAGGAGCTCAACAAGGACAAACCCCTTCTGGGATGACTGGGTCGATTCGCCATTTGATTCGTACGTCAAAGACGGAAGCTGGAGAAGTGGCTTT
>DUCD01000199.1 GCA_012959985.1 Verrucomicrobiales bacterium
AAAATCCACTCAAAGAACAGGCGCCGGGAGACCTCACTTTCTCAACTGCCGGTTTTCATCCCATTCGATCTCGCCGCTGGCACACATAATATCAACTTCTGTTTAATTGGCATCTGGTGACGTGAATGGCAAGGATTTTCCTCTCTCGGATCCTGAAGCATGGGAATCAGATCCAGGTTGTCGCGAATCATCAGAAATGTATCGGATATTGAAGTATTCCCGTGTTTCGCCGTCATGGAGCATTGGATGTGCCCCATCAATTACCGGATCCACAGCACCCGAAAATAACCCTGAGTTACCTTGGGATCGAGTGGAATGGAAACCTCGCGGAGGTCGCTGGGTACATTCTCAATGAGCTCTATTGTTTGCCAATCCTGTAAGGAAAGGGTGTCTGTGAATTGAACTTCATAGGATTCACCCGGAATCGTCTGAAATTCGAATCTTATTGAACCATTGGATTCGTTAAGGTGTAATAACTGCAATGGTGCATTGTCACCTGATATTCTCCCGGGGGATCCGTGCACAAGAGGGCTTGCCTGCCAGTGAACTCCTTGATCCAGATAGTCTGTTAAATCGGGCAAGGAGGCAGGTACCGCAATCGGATCACGTAACTCAAGCGAACTGCCCTGCCCGTCTGCTTGCCTGGGCCAGTCTCCATTATTTTGGAATTCTACCGATACCAGCACTTTACCATTGGCTCCGACCAACACAACGCGTTCGCCATTGTCGTTAAGTCGTCCCGACCATTTACCGGCGATCATGATCTCAGGATAAAAGTAAGCGGAGGCCGCATCAAGATACCGTTCTTCGAAAGCATTCTCATTTTCCACAACCAACACAAAACCACCCGCTGCAATTTGAATACCCCGCGGGAACAGGAATTCAACGCCGCCGTCGAGTTTCATCCCGGATAAATCCACCGCTTTATCGGCCAGATTCATGATTTCGATAAACTCGAACTCATCAGATCCATCCGGATTGTAATTCAATTCGGTGATCATTAGATCACCCGGTAATGGCGATACTGCTTCCTGCTCGAAAAACACGGCCTCTGTCAGTGCACTCCAGTTTGTTCCGTCAAAAACGCGGGCCTTCATTAATGCCTCTCCCGACAAAGCAATTTCAAATGATGCGCTCCCCTGAAGCCACAAGTCAAAACGGACATCGGAACTGGTCAGAGAAGCCTGATGAACTTCAGCGGCTAGAATATTCCGACCTGAGCGGAGAAGTTCGGAAGACACAGTAAACGATCGGATGCTTGTCTCATCGTTCCCACCTGCTGCGCTCAGGGCAAAGGTGTCATAGTCAATGCTTCCGGACGGTAGGTTGTCGCGCGCCACTTCCTGTCCGTTCAGATAAACCACCGCTCCATCGTCGCGCACCAGAAAGAGTTTCAATTGTTCCAACGCTGAAGGATCCTCGAGATTAAATTCGTGGCGAAAATAGTAGGATGTGAACTTGTTGTTGGGTCGGTTCCCAAAATCAAGTGCAGTCGCCATGCCGGCATCTCCATAACCCAATGGTGCCCTGCCGCTATTCCAATCTGCATCGTCGAAGGGCCGTGTCATCCAATCGGAACTCGGTGCCTGGCCATTGTCTAAAAAACGCCATGTTTCTCCTCGCTTAACAAGCGTTGCGCCCTCCTCACCGCCTGCAGAAAAGGCCGATGGAGCGATGCCTCCACCTTGCAGACGGGGGTCCTTTCCATCAAGCGTGTAGTAGATCTCGCCGGAAGTTGCGGTAATGGCCAGGTTTTCACCCTTGTCGAGCATTCCTCCGTGATGACTCAATACCGGTGCATCAAGAGAAGGATAAAGACCGCGACTGCGAAGTCTGGAAATCAAGTCATCGGTTTGAGTGGGAAACAAATTGTTGATCACATTCCTGGCAGCGCTTTCCCAACTCTCAGGTGTGCGAAACCCCCACCGGGCGGATTCCACGACCAGACTGTCGCGGATTTCACGCATACGCTCCTCAAGTCGCACAACATTACGATCCGGCGTCATTGCGCCATTGTTGAATAGATGCCGATGAGTGCGATCCGCCAGAAGAGTCATAAAATCCGGTTGTCCCTCTGACACAAGGGCACCGAACAATCCTCCGGGTCCGGAATTGCTGGTTCGATCGGAAGCCGACCTCAAATGTCCATCGGCGTCCCCCAACCAGAATTTGAAGCCGCTTCCGGGGCGGATTGGTCCTGCTGCTCGATATTCCGATTCGGCGTTCCCAAAATTCCACATCAGCATGAAGTCGATCAGATGTGGCACATCCAGCCACTTGCGAACATTTTCGTAGGAACCGCGTTGCCATTGGACCGTTTCCCAAGGTTCTCGGTGAACGGGATCAGGAGTCCCCGGGACAAAACCACTGCCGGCATTGTCGTTGCCGCGGACGTTGACATAGTCTTCGGTTTGGCCGCCTAGGTAATCTGCGAGAAAAGCGTCTGTCAACCGTTCGCGTGCATGGTATTGCCCCCAGTAGATTCCATTGAAATACACGTGCACGTATCGTCCGTGAGGGTTCAGACTGCCCATTTCCAACAGAGTATCCTCGCTGAATCGAGCCGACATGTAAAAACCGCGAGAGGACATATCATGACCGCCGCCACGTAAATCCAATTCGTCAAATGAATCTGCTGCAAGGATACCGTGCTCAAAACCACTGAACAGGGGAATCTTCAATTTGCGTGCCCCATATTTTGATCGAAATTTGAGGCGATAATTCTTTTTTGAAAAATGGGTCCACGCTCCACCAAATCGGGTCACACCTGCATTGACCTGAACCGGAGCGGTGCCCGGTAAAAATACCTCCACTGATGCTTCGCGTTCATTCCAATCATCCGGTAATTCCGGTACAGATATGGAAATCGTTGGAAGATCCCTCAAGCCTTTGCGCAACCGGGTGGCGAAACGAGAATTGCCGGTGATTCCCCGGTCCATGTTAGAATCGTTAATCGTATCTTCCACATAAAGATAAGTATGAGTCTGGGTGCGAGGTGATTTGTAACCGGAACGATGAACGTAAGCGCGGACGGTCCTGTTTCCACTGATTCTCAAGGACCCGGTGTAAGGCAGGATCGGCTCTGAACCATCCGTCGATACAAACACTGTCGACAATTCATCCGCACCTTCCAGAGTCAACATAAACGGTTCTGTTTGAAAACCTCGTTGTCGGCTGAATACGAGTGAGGAGAGCCATCCATCATAAGTGATCGAGAGATTGACAGCATTAGGTGTGGGATCCATGAAAGTCCAATTCCCTTGTAGCGTCCGGCCGAAGGCAAGGTCCTCACGTTGCGCTGGAAACGATTCCACACGATCAAGAACGGTAAGGCCGTCGGGTGCTGTCAATAGCAGGGACTCTCCGTCGATATTCAGTCGGAAATTCGAGTGCAGGTGCCCCCCTGAATCAAATGCCTCTTTCCGGCCGGATGCGAATACGATCAAAAACCCATGTGGATCAATGGTGACATCGTCGGGAAAAACCCATTTCATCGGCCTTTCGGGATCATCGCTAAGTCCATACCCCTTGAGGCTCATTATTGAGTTGTTCGGATTGCGGATTTCGATCCAATCCGGTGATGCCTTGCGACCATCGCGCAAGGATAATCGGTTGTTTGCCACAAACTCGTTTATCTGCGGAGGCAACGATTTCCCATCTACTTCTATCGTTAGATACCGAACCTTGGAACGATTCGATCCTGTGCCTACTAACGCATATTCGATGGAGGACGTCGGCGAGACCTCCAGAACACCTTCACCGCTTATTCCTGTCAGCAATCCCAGCAATTTTCCTTCCGGATAAAGGCGTAATTCATCTAAACCCTCTTCACGCCAAACAAGCCTGCTTGGTCCGTCGATGGGACTCTCTGATTCGCTCAACTCAAAATGAATCAAACCGACTTCATTTGCCGGGCGACCGAATGCCTGCAGTTCCTTCAAACCCAAATGCCAGAACGTACCGGATTCGGAGCGTTCCTTGTTTTCGTAACCGACACGAACATAACGCGCCAAAATCGCCCCTGGCATTGGAACATCGAAGGTCGACGAATTGCCACCAAGATGTTGAGAAAAGACGGAATCATGTGCGCCCCCGTACAAGCGGACGGTTGTGTGGGACATTCTTTGCTGAAACCCATCTGCAGCAACCACACGTACACTGCTCAGCGCACGTTCCTCACCCAGATCAACTTCCCAATAGGACCCCACTGCCCTTCTTGTTGTTTCCGTGTGGGTGGCGTAGTTTCCATCATTGCCATTTGCGGTGGGAGGAAGGTTTTCATTAAATCGCATCATGTACGAGTCCGCACCCAGTGCGTAGTTCTCAGCCGTATACAGATTCATTTCAGCGAAAGAGATCACATGATCACCGGCTCCGTTTTGAACACCTTCGGGTAACCGCATTCGTATGAATCGGCCTTCTGTACCTGTGGGTGGATTGTAAGTCCAGGTAGCGCCGGAACCGGGATTCGACACCTTCGTTGAATCCACTGTGATTGAATCTGTATCCAAAATCTCCAGAATCAAACCGTCCATTCGAGCGCCCAGGCTGCCGGTTCTATTCACGATCTCCACGGTATGAATAAGGCGAACACGATCAAGAGACAGTAACCATTGGCTCCCGACCACATCGGCTGTTTGGCTGTATGTTGTGTGATCGCCATCAAGGCCGTTTGCTGCCGGCATGGACAATCCACTCTGACCATTTTGAGTTGCCACCGCTATATCCTTTAGACGAATCGGTCCAAACTCTGGTGTCGGGTCTCCGAATACCCGGACTTCCGCGATCACCACCCGATGGCCTCCCGCTCCGTTTCTCTGCCCCTCATCCAATCCCAAGTGAATTGTGCGTCCATACAGTTCATCAGGAATGTCGATCGACCAAAGTCCGCCCGGCTCAATATCGGCAGAACGGCGCTCAAACAAAGTGCGCCCATTCAAGTCGGACACCTGAATCACTACGCCTTCCATTACTCCGGAAAAACGAGTTTGGATGGGTGAGAGGATTTCGATCCTTGTCATCAATACAGGACGTGAAAGGGTTAATTCCCAAAACGCTCCCGGTTCGTCAGCCGATTCGCTGTAAGTGTTTGAAAGCCCGTCGATGGCAAGGCTTGCCGAATCGGTTGCTGAGCTGCTTTCATCATTCGTGGCGACACCTAAGCTGACGACATCGATGCGGATATCCGCACGGGCTTCAAGGGGATCGAAAGTGTCTATACTCCATTCTGATGAAGACGAACGGCCTTCATCATCCATAACAATCACCATTATAGTATGGAGCAAATCTTCTTCCAGGGGAGTCTGATATTCCACCATCCATTCCGAAGTATTTCCCCGGATGAACAAATCGCTCGAAACATCTTCACCATTTAAAATAAGCCGTATTTCCCCCTTTTCTATTCGGTTTGGAGTTACTGTTGATACTTTGAATCCAAGACCCCCGTCGGCGGGATAAAAACGGGTGCCGTCGGCTGGAAACATATTTTCAATTCGGGGTGGTTGCTGATCAGCCGGTAGTGACAGCGCGAGTGGAGGTATTCCGGACGCCAATGCAACGATATGTGCCTCTAATAAGGCAACGCCAAATATGGCCACATCGTCCATCAATCCGTGAAAAGAATACTGTGGTTCTGTTGCCGCCTGCCCCAATACCAGGCCGGTTATATCCCGCAATAGCGGATCGGCTCCTGTCGTTTGATTAAGGGCCTTTTTCCCGTTGATCCAAACCTGCTTCGCTCCGTGGTTTTTCACCAAAGCGACATGATGCCATTCTCCCCAATCCAGATGCGTCGCGGTCTCATCGACCTTTCCATTCAACCGATTTACCGGCACGTCGCAACATCCCGAGGTATCAAAATACACCGTGCCATTCCCCCAGGGAACATGGGCCTGGTACCCTCGGTCACCCGAACCGGCGGATGGGGATACAAACCAAACTGACGAACTGTTAGCAACCTGGCCGGAATGCCAGCGTTGCCAAAACGAGACAGACAACACATCATCCGCATTGGATTTGTTCAACAAGTCGATAAATGTAATCCCGGTCGGGGAACTGTTCAGCACACGAGCATGCGTTGGATTAGCAAGGTCACCGGATACACCGAAGTCAAGTGCCCTGTCTCCGGACTGTCCGGTATGTCCTTCACCCCTCGTAGTGAATGATGTTGATCCAACCAGTTCCAACTCGATTCCTCTCACAAGACTTCGAGAGCTATCGTCTGAACTACCCGCATTGAAGTCCCATACGGCGAGAAGTTCGTTTGGGTCAATAAACGGGAACTCCTGACCGTAGCCGACAGTGCTGAAAAAGTTCAGAAGCACCAGAATGACTAACCCTGGGAGACATGGTTTTCCGTAAAACATTCGACAAAAATGACTGACTCTGCACGGACTCGCAATGTCTTATTGGTAGTATGTGGATTAATCGAGTAAAATGAAAAGTGAAGGGAGCGTGGAAATGAAAGCATTGTGCTGTAGCGTGCGCTGTCCTCAGCGCATTTCCAGTGAAACCAGCGGTATTTTCGGCTGAGGACAGCCGACGCTACAGCAAATCGTTCCCCGTACTTTTAATCGCACCCCAATTCCTGGGTGTAGGGACTTTTCGTCTTGAGTACGGGCCCGCTTTCCGCTACGCTTTGAAAAGAGCGTAAAGTTCTACGTATGATGGTCCGGTTCTCCATAATTCTTACCAGCCTGACATGGGTGGTCTCACTATTAGCTGCGGAGAAGGAATGGCTCTATTCAATGCCCGTTCCTGTCCAACCGCCTAAGGTCACGCACTTTGATCTAGTTCGCAACCCGATCGATTCCTTTATCCTGGAGCAACTTGAAGTGACCCAGTTGAGTTTGGCTCCCCAAGCCTCACGGCGCATACTGGTCCGGCGGCTGTATTTTGGTCTCATTGGATTACCCCCAACGCCTAAGGAAGTGGAGGCCTTCGTAGCGGACGAGGATACCCAAGCCTACGAGAAACTGGTGGATCGCCTGCTTGAAGATTCTCGTTACGGAGAACGTTGGGCTCGATTCTGGTTGGACTTGGCACGTTATGCGGATACGGCCGGTTATGAGGGGGATCCCGACATGCCTTACGCCTGGCGCTATCGGGATTACGTCATTGATGCCTTTAATGATGACAAACCCTACGACCAGTTTATCAGGGAACAGATTGCCGGGGACGAGTTCAATGAAATCATGGGTGCCGGAGAATTGCCATTGCCCTCAGCGGAACAGACTGTGGCAATGACTTTTTTGCGTTTGGCTCCCTTCACCGAACCGAGGGGTGACGAAACACGTCATGAGATGCTCAGCGAGATGACTTCAACCGTGGGGTCCGTCTTCCTGGGTCTTACTGTGGGGTGCGCTAAGTGTCACGATCACAAGTACGATAAAATTCCGACCAAGGATTTTTATCGCATGAAGGCCTTTTTTTCCACTGTGCAGTTGATACCGCCTGAGCGGGGAGACGCCTATCAGATTGGTGGATCCTTACCTGCTGCGTTCTATCGTAAAGGTGAGAAGGAGTGGGCCAAAAATAAACGCGAGCAGATCAAGCTTGTACCGAAAGAGTTGGCCGCATTAAAGACGGAATTAGAGGAGCGTCTGAACGTTGGAGGAGCCGGCTTCGGGTTGCAGAGCATGGGAGCGCCAAAGGGAAACAACTATTTCTACGCACAGAGGAAGGTAAACGACGGTAAGCTCCACCATGCGATTGTCAATAACGATGGAAGTCAGTGGCGGTTTTTCACGGATGGTTCACCGGTAGCATTGACTGGCTCACTTGCGGGGCGTAATGGAGGAAACTGGTTTGGTGATATCGAGCAGGCGCGGCACCTTAGTCTGGGACTTCACACGGCAGGCAGTGGCAATGCAATGGGTGCGGCACACAAAGGGATGTTTGCCGAGATCCTGATTTACGATCATCCTCTGGCTAAGGCGGAGAGGAATCAGTTGGATATCTACGTTCGCGGCAAATACCAAGGTGCCGGCGGGAACGGAAAGAAATCCCCGCCACTTGAGGGGCTCCAATTCTGGTTGGATGCCTCGGATCTGGATGGCGACCGTTCGACGCCCAATCCTGAGCAGGGCAGCCACGTTTCGGCCTGGATGGACAAAGTCCATGGTATCCAATTACTTCAGACCGAAAAAGAACTCCAACCCCTGCTTGATGTAATCGGCAAAGCCGGGGCGCCGGCAGTGAGGTTCAAAGAAAACCTCTTAATCGGGGATGTTCGTGGAGCGACTTTCCTGGGGGACCAGGAAGGCTCAATCGTTGCCGTGTTCTCCGCTGAACATACAGGTGAAGGTTACGGTTTCGAGGTGGGCGGTGAGGGCGCATTTGTGACAACGGTTATTCATCCCGGGGCAAAGGGCAACTTCGATCAATTACTCAAAGGATCCGATAGTACATTGATTTCCGAAGAAGAAAGGAATCGATACCGGGATCTCTCAATTGAAGCTGGGTTCGTAAAACAGAATCTAAAGCGCTTGCAACCATTGGCGATGTCGCTCCGACATTCCTTTGGACCCCCCTATGAGCCGGGTGTGCCAACTTCGCGTGTGATGATCCGTGGTGAATATGACAATCACGGCGAAACTGTTGTAGCCGGTTTTCTCAGTTGCCTTACCGGAAACCAACAGCCGGCGGACATCAGGCTCGACCCATTCAAACGTTGGCCTACTCGCAGTCGGCGGATGACCCTGGCAAATTGGATCGCCAGTCCCGACAACCCTTTAACTGCCCGTGTGATGGTGAACCGGATTTGGTATCGTCACTTCGGACAGGGAATCGTTCGAACTCCCAGCGACTTTGGCAAACTGGGCGGAGGGCCTTCTCATCCCGAACTTCTCGACTGGATGGCACTTGAGTTCATTAAAGCAAAATGGAGCGTCAAGGCCATGCAACGACTGATAGTCACCTCGAGCGTTTATCGTCAGTCTTCGCGCTTTGACAAGGCCATCGCTCGTCAATACGATCCCGATAACCGCTTACTCTGGCGCTTCAACCCGCGTCGACTGGAAGGTGAGGCTATTCGTGACAGTATCCTTGCCGTCAGTGGTCGGTTCAATCCGGAACAATTTGGCTTACCGATTTTTCCACCATTGCCCGGTGACATTGCTGAGAAGGTTAAATACAACACAAGCAAATGGAATACGCAATATGGTCCGGAGGGACGCAGGAGGAGCATTTATATTTATCAGCAACGTACCTTGACCATGCCCTTCATGCAGACATTTGACAGTCTGGTGTGTGATGAATCGCGACCACGTCGACGCACATCGGTTACTCCCCTTCAGGCTTTGGCACTTTATAATGGGGAATTTGTCAATGAAGAGGCGCGTTATTTTGCGTCACGTGTGCGTGAACTGGCAGGCGAACAGGTTGGCGAACAGGTGAAGCAAGCGTTCCGGTTGGCATTGGGACGAGAACCGACCGCTGATGAGCTCGAACAGATGAGTGTGTTCGTTGTTGATGGAGGTGAGAAGGGGCTCGTCGGGTTATGTCGTGTGTTGTATAATACAAGTGAATTTGTCTATGTCGACTGACCTGAACCATAGCTTCTACGCAACGAGACGTCAATTCCTGGCTCGTGCATGGAATGGTCTCGGATCCCTTGCCCTGGGTGGCATGCTTGCGCGTGAGCTGGATGCTGCGAAGGTATTCAACCCTCTTGATTTTCGACCAACTCATATACCACGAAAAGCCAAGCACTGCATCTTCCTCTTCATGCAGGGTGGTGTCAGTCAGATCGACGCATTCGAATACAAGCCTGTCTTGAATGAACTACACGGCAAACCTCTGTCGCGGTCTACTGATATTACCGGTGAACTCCAGGGAAGACTTTCGTTCCCCCACGTTTGCATCGGCAGTCCTTTCAAATTTCAACGACATGGTCAATCGGGTCGCTATCTTTCCGAACTGCTTCCCCATCTGGCACGGCATGCGGATGACCTTGCTTTCATTCACGGAATCAAAACGGATAATCAGAACCATGGTCCGTCGACTCTGCACGTTACGACCGGGAGCCAGTTCCCCGGCAGCCCATCGGTTGGATCCTGGATCAACTACGGACTGGGAAGTACGAACCAGAACCTGCCTGGTTACGTTGTAATTCAAGATCCACGAGGGGCACCAGTGAATGGGGCTGCGGTTTGGGCCAATGGTTATCTCCCTGCTGCTTATCAAGGAACGATGTTGCGGTCGGAGGGGGTGCCGATCCTCAATTTGAACAATGCAGCTTCACTATCACGCGCGGAGCAACGCCGTGAATTGGATGCGATAAACTGGCTGAATCAGAACCACCTTGAAGAACGTTCACAAGCCGCCGAACTAGAGGCACGCATCAGTGCCTATGAGCTGGCTTTCCGAATGCAGACGGCTGCGCCGGACTTGGTGGATCTATCCGATGAGTCTGAATCCATCCGCAATCTTTATGGCCTGGATCGGACGGAAACAGAGGGTTTTGGGCGGCAATGTCTGTTGGCACGCCGGTTGGTAGAGCGTGGAGTTCGTTACACGATGCTGGTGCACGGTGTCCAAATCGGAAAGGAAAGCTGGGATGACCATGGCGATGTAAAGAATGGAATGATCCGACATTGTCGGGAAGTGGATCAACCGATCGCCGGGCTGCTGACAGATCTCAAACAACGTGGTCTTCTTGAAGAAACCCTGGTGGTTTGGGCTTCGGAGATGGGAAGAACTCCGTTCAAGAACGGTGGAATGAGCAAGAATCCGGGACGGGAACATAACTCTCACGCCTTGGCTATGTGGATGGCTGGAGGCGATGTCAAGAGTGGCGCAACTGCCGGAGAAACGGACGAGTTCAGTCTGCAGTCAATTGGAAAAAACATTCATGTTCGAGATGTGCACGCGACGATTCTGGATTTGATGGGATTGAGGGATACTGAATTGACCTACCTGCACGCGGGACGGAAAAGGAAACTGACGGATATCGGTGGGCGTGTATTGGACGAGTTGATTTCCTGACTGATTGACGATTTTCAGGACAGGCAGTGAATCAATGTGGGCTTTGTTATTCAGATGAAATGGCGCAGATGAGTTCATCTCAATTGCCCATGTCAACCAATGGATACATCACACCAAATTTGCAGCCCATTCACTCACTTTTCTGATCCTCAGTAATAAGTTCGACATTTTTGGTTTTGCCATGGACTTGGCTGTTGCCTTGAAGGAGCAACTGGACTTTTTTATCGCTATGGTTGAAGACACTTCCCTGCACCACTGAACCATGGGACAAACGGATCACTAGAGGTTTTTTCCTTTTGGAAGAATTCCCCTTACTATCCTTGACGACGATGTTTCCTCCCACATTGGTCCCGTGTTCAAGCGTAATGTCACCGTTATGGATTGAGATGTCCTGAGTGACTGTTGTTTGATCGAGATCTATTTTTCCATTGATCGTGCTCAAAGATCCCTCAATGACGGCTTTCGAACCACAGCGGATACTTCCATTGACGGTATTAACATCACCGGCGATTTTAGTTCCCGGACCAATTTTGATGCTACCATTGACTGTCTGGAGAGTTCCGGCTTTGCCGTTTTCACCCACGGTAATTCCCCCATTCACCGTTCGCACCTCACCCTTAATATTGAAATCATCACCCACGGTGATCCTACCATTTACAGTGTTTAATGAGTGGTTGACCGTTTCTCCAGTATTGATTGTGATTGCTCGGTTTACACTGATACCCCCACAACCGCTGCTGAACAGGACTAGGATTAAACCATAGGTTAGACTTTCGAATGTTTTTCTCATGTTGCTTTAATATCCTGCATATCGGGAATCCTGTCAACGAGTGATGCGGCACTCGTCCAAACTAGGGTGCGATTAAGAATGCGGTGAATGAATTGCTGTAGCGTCGGCTGTCCTCAGCCGAAAATACCGCTGGGTTTCACTGGAAATGCGCTGAGGACAGCGCACACTACAGTTCAAGGCGTTAACCTGTCCTCTCCACGTACTTATAATCACACCCTCCAAATCAAGTGGATACTGGATCGCTCGCCGGCTCATGAATCCATCTAGGTTTTTTTGAGTTCTGCCGAATGGTTAATTCTGTTTTTCTCTGGATGCTTTCCCGCAAGTTCACTGACCGTCTTCAATAGGAATTGTCGACCATCATCGAACAGGGTATAGAAAACGGGAACTACCAGTAATGTCAGCACTGTAGCCGTGGACATTCCGCCGATCAGGGTCAGTCCGAAACTTTGGTAGCTCATACCCATGTCGCTGGATTTTCCGACTAGCAATGGAATCATCCCAATGATGGTGGTCAAGGCAGTCATGATGATGGGGCGGAATCGTCGATCCGCCGCGGTAAGCACCGCACTCCATCGGTTTTGGCCTTCGTTCCGAAGTCGGTTGACATAATCGATCAGGACGATCCCGTTATTGACCACGACCCCGATCAGCAGAATGCCACCGACGATACCCAGGAAGTCGAGATCCTGTCCGGTGAGATAATGAATCCAGACGACGCCGATCCCGGCGAGAGGGATGGTGAGAATGATGGACATTGGAAGAATGAAGCTCTCAAAAAGGAATCCCATCAGCAGGTAAATGAACAATACGGATAGGATTGAAGCGAACGCCAGGTTTCGAACATCTTCATTCTGCAGGTTGTAACCGGTAAACTGCCAGGACACTCCCTCGGGAAGGTTCATTGAAGTCTGAATGGCATAAAGACGTTTTTTGGTTTGCTTGGCATCTTTTGTATTGAGCTCCAGAGTGATCGATTCGAAAACCCGTTTGTTTTTCCGGAAAATGCCTCGAGTTGAAGGTTGAAACCGTACATTCGTCAATGCCGATATCGGCAGGACAGATCCATTTCGAGTCGGCACACCGAAATTGTTCAGTTCGCTCAGGGTGTCTCTATCCTCCTCCCGGTACAAGACTTTTACCGGAATCTGTTTACCATCCTTATTGAATCGCGGAAGCGTTCGTCCCCTTAAAGCGTAACCGATGACCCCCGCCACGACGTCGGGATTGACCCCACTGGATTGGAGCCGATTGCGGTCGATGACCATGGAGATTTCTCTTTGGTTTTCATTCTCGCTGTTGCGGATGCCGATGACTCCCGGGACTTTCAACAGGACAGGTTCCAACTCTTCGCAGAGTGACGTTAGAACCCTGGGATCGTCGCCTTCCAACTGGAAGACATAAACGTCCTTACCCTTGGCATCCTCTATCCGGCTTTGCTCTCCGTAGAATATCTCGACTCCCGGTTTTTCAGGGATCATGTCCAACAGTTTTTCCGCCGTCTCCCTTTTGAACTCCTTATCCACTTCATTCTGGTAGAACCATCCTTCTATTCGTCCTCCACCCCGGTGACAGACCGTCAGGAAATTCTCCAGTCGGTATTCCTCTTTGTTTGCATGAAGAATTTTTTCGACGGCATCGAAATAATCCAATGTATCCTGAAAGTTGTATTCCCTGGACATATCGACATGAAAGCGAAAATCGGTAGGGTATCCTTCCACTTCTCCTGCAATGCTGAGTTTCTTCGCGGTCCAGTAATAAGTGATTCCGAAAAGCACAGCCAGGATCAACACAAGGTCCAGGCGGTGATTCAGAAAAAACTCCAGTAGACGGTTGTAGAGATGATTAATTCTTTCAAAGGTTGCTTCGTAAAGCCGAGTCATCCATCGATTCAGGCTGCCGGAAACACCGGTCTGCCGCATATCCGGATGATACTCTTCGATTGAAGGCATGGTCAGGTAGACACCGAGAGGAACAAAAACCAATGCTGCCATCAGAGAAGCCAGCAAGGCCACCGTGATCGGATAGGCCAGCCGGACCAGGAAGAATTGCCCTTCACCTTCAACCAATGCGGCAGGAAGAAATACGATCACTGTCGTCAAGGTCGCCATAGTGATGGCGAATCCGATTTCACCGGTGCCCTTGAGGCAAGCATCCCGGCGCGACATTCCATTTCGTCGAAGCCGATAGATATTCTCCGCGACCACTACCGAGTTGTCCACCAGTAGACCGACACAGATGACCAATGCAAGAATGGACAGTAGGTTTAAAGTGTCCCCTTTGAAATAGATGGCGCTCAAGGCGATGACAAGGCTGAGGGGGATTGATAAAGTCACTACAAGGGTCAGTCGAAATCTTCTCAGAAAGAGGAACAACACCAGACCGGCGAGCAATCCGCCGATACGGCCACTACCGATGAGATTGCCAATGGAGTCCTGGATGATTTTGCCCTGATCCAGGAAAGGTGTGAAATCAACAGAGGCCAACCTTGGGTTATCTTCAAACTTTTCCAGGACCTCACCGATTCGTTTACAGACTTCGACCGTATTGGCTTCCGCTTCCTTACGGATGTTCAGGGCAATGACGGGCGAACTGTTGAACTGGACCCGGTAATGTTTATCTTCCTCTTCATACAGCACCCGGGCCACATCCTTGACACGGATAGGAAACTTGAGAATTCGATTTTCGATTTCCTCTCTGGTTTTGTAGACCGAGACCGAACGCAGCAGGAATTTTTTCCCGGAGTTTCGGATATTACCGCTGGCCAGTGTGAAGTTGTCGCTGCTAAGTTCCTGGGCCATATCATAGATATTCAGGCCGTAGCTTTCCGCCAGGTTTTTGTCCACTTCGATGAGGATCTTCCTTTCCTCAAGACCGTCTATGGTGATGCCGGCGACACCGTCGATTCTTTCAAGCGGCAACAGCACTTCTTTTTGGATAAGATCGTAGACATTGGGTTGTTCCGGATCCGCGACGACCCCTATTATAACGACCGGCATGGCTGCCGGATCCCATTTTCTAATATAGACCTTCTCAATGTCCTCAGGAAACAGCGCTTTGGCCCGTTCAACCCGATCGCGGACCTCGCGGTAGGCTACAGCCATGTCGGCCTTCCTTTTGAAGATCATGAATGCCCGGGCACCCGTCCGCCAAGTATAGGAACGCAACTCTTTGAGGGACTTTACCGTGCTGAGTTCTTCCTCCAAAGGAAGCGTGACTTTGTCCAGGACTTCCTGGGTGACCGCGTTCTGCCAGGGAACATAGACCATCAGAAATTTGCTTTCGTAGCCTTTGGGGAACAACTCGTGGGGAATACCGAGACCGGCGATTACCCCGACGACAATAATCGTCAGAAGCATCACGAAAATCGTGATTCTACGGGTAAGAGAAAAAGAGGCCAGTCGTCTCCCTATGGAATGGCTTTCTTCGGTTTCCATGGGTCAGGGTGTTGCCTTGGTGAAATGAACCTCAGGGGTGTCTTCCTCTTCAGGTAAGGGTTTGAAGATGCGCTCCTTGAACGATTCGGTCAGGTAATATGCCGTGGGAATGATGAGTAAGGTTAAGAGGGTCGAGGTGATCAGCCCAAAAATGACGGCAATGGCCATTGGTGTCCGGATTTCTGCTCCGTCGCCGAGACCGAGAGCCATGGGAAACAATCCGAGAATCGTAGTGGAAGTGGTCATGAGGATGGGCCGCAGTCGGACGGTTCCTGCCTTGACCAGGGCTTCCTCCAGCCCCAATCCACGGTGGCGAAGTTTGTTGACGTAATCGATGAGGACAATGGCATTGTTCACCACAATCCCCGCCAGCATGATCATGCCCAGAATAACCACGATGGAAAGACTGAGTCCCAGCAAGTTCAATCCGATCAATGTTCCGATGAAAGCCATAGGAATGGTGAACATGATCACGAAGGGTTGGATAAGGGATTCGAACTGAGCGGCCATGATCACATAGACCAGAAAGATGCTCAATCCCAAGGCGAGATAAAGGCTGCCTTTGCTTCGTTCCCATTCCTCGTTCTGTCCTGTGATGAAGAAGGTCATGTCATCCGGCCAGGTGATCTTTTTTCTCAACTCAGATTCCACTGCTTCGACCGCTGCTCCGAGAGAGACTCCGGCCATCCGGGCCTCGACCATGCCTATCCGGCGGCCGTCGACCCTGCGGATTTCGCTGGGTCCTTCCCCAAGTGTTAACGTCGCCACTGAGTTCAATGCTACGGGGCGCTCACTTCCGGCGTTGATCGTGATTCTTCCGATATCTTCCAGTTGAGTGCGGTTCTTTTCCTCAAGTTGCACTACTATGGGAATTCTCCGATCCTTCATATTGAAACGAGTTGCCTCGAAACCTTTGACCATGTCACGGATCTGCACCGCGACCTCGCGGATATTCATACCGAAACGAATGATTTGGTCCCGATTGTAGACAACCTGAATTTCAGGAGCCCCGGACTTCAATGTGGTTTCCACATCGGTCAATTCATCCTGATGACTCATGATCTCTCTGACTTGATCTGTAAGATTCTTCAGACGTTCCAGTTCATCGCCGTGGACTTCGACAACAATGGGCGTTTTGGAGCTGAACAGGACGGGCCGTGTCACCCGGATGTGGGTATCCGGAATGGATTCAAACATTGTGCGAAGTCGGTCCATCACCTGTTTTTCAGCTTCAGCAGTATTGCGGTTTGAAGCGAGAATGACCTTGAAGCGGGCGGAATGTTCGCCCTGATCGGAACGACTGACGTGGGTCACATCGAAACCGAAGGTAACAAGTAAGGAATGGATTCCTTCTTTGTTTGCGAGAATGGCTTGCTCCACCGGAGCGAAGAATTTTTCGGTTTCTTCCAAAGGGGTCCCTACGGGTAAATCGACCTCGAGGGTGAATTCGCCTTGATGAACTTCCGGTAGGAGTTCGGTATCCAGTCGTTTACCCAGTTCCGTGATTCCCAGGAAGACCAAGCCAACCAGAGCGAACATTGTCAGGGGATGCCTCAAAGCCCAGCGAATGGTTCTGGGATAAACTCCAAAGATTTGATCAAGGATCCAACTGGTCAGAAGCAACGGATAGGTGAAGATGGCTCTGCCCGTTTGTCTAAACACCGGTAGGATCCATTTTCTGATACCGCCAACCAAGGCACCCACGAGGAGTCGCAGACTTCGGGCAAGCAATTCGAGAAGAAAATGAACCACCAGGCGGATCATGAAGTAGGGAACGCACCAATGGAATCTGGGATTGTGTTCACGGTTGGTGGATTGCCTGTAATGTTGCAGACATTGGAAACCGGCCCGATTGCCCTTCCCGGAGTTGCTCCCCACCCATTGAACTCCGGTTCGACTTGCCAGCATTGGAATGAAGAACAGGGCCACCATGAGCGAAGCGGAGAGGGAAATGACCACCGCAGTTCCCAGGTCACCGAATGCCTGACCCGCTATTCCTTCCACAAAAACCATCGGGAAGAATACGCAGATGGAAGTCACGATTGAGGCGACGACCGCGCTCCTGACTTCGCTGGTTCCGCGTATCGCGGCCGTCTTGATTCCGTCGCCTTCCTCCCGGCAGCGGAAAATAGATTCCAGGACGACGACAGAGGAGTCGACCAGCATCCCGATTCCCAAGGCAAGTCCCCCGAGCGACATAATGTTCAAACTGACTCCCATCAGGTTCAACGGAGCAAAAGTCATCAGCAGCGACATCGGGATGCTGACAGCAATAATCAAGGTTGATCGGATATTCTTGAGAAAGAGGAAAAGGATGACGATGGCCAACAGCCCTCCCATTATGGCTGTGTTCCGTACTTCTCTTATGCTGCTTTCCACAAACTTGGACCGATCCGCTACAATTTCCAGTATCGCTCCTTCCTGCTGGTGTATTTCGTCAACCAGTCCCTGATACATCGGCTCCCGTTTCTTTTTCGGACCGAAGGAAAAAAATCGGGTCTTGTTCTTTTGGGAAGGGTCTTTGATTTTACCCAGAACTGTTTCAATCCGATCCGACACCGACACCATGTTGGCATCCGCTTCCTTGTAGATGTCGATCTGAACGCTTTCCCGTCCGTTGGTCCGGGTTTGAATCTGACGATCCTTATGAGAGCGGACCACGCGCCCCAGGTCCTTGACCCTTACCTCCCTCCCTTCCCTGCGAATAATTACGGTGTCCTCAATTTCTGCCAGGTTCTGGTATTCATTCAGGGTTCGCACCATATACTCCGCCCGGCCTTCCTTGATCATTCCACCGGCAACATTGATGTTCTCCTGTCTCAGCCGATTGATCACTGTGGAGATGGATAATCCGCTTCGAATCAGTTTGTGTTCGTCGATCAGAACATGAATCTCTTCTTCCAAACCTCCGCGAACCCGAACCGCTGCCACTCCTTTCACCGGTTCCAATTTCCTTTTGATCTGGAGTTCTGCAATCCGCCGTAATCGTCTCAACCCGGATTCGCCTTCAAATCGTTTTCCTTCACCATAGAAACTCAGTTCCATGATCGGATCCAGGGAGGGATCGAAGTGGAGAATCATCGGTTTTTCCGCTTCAGTAGGCAGAAAAACCAAGTCCAATTTCTCCAAGGTGTCTTGAGATGCCTCTGACATATCGGTCTCCCAAAGGAATTCCAATACAACATCGCTGATACCTGCACGGCTGATACTGTTGATTTGCTTCAACCCGCCGACCACTCCCAGGGCTTCCTCGATCGGACGACTGATGTCGTTCTCCACTTCCTCTGGGGCTGCCCCGGGATACTCGGTCCGAATTGTCAGGGTGGGGTAACTGAGTTCCGGCATTAATGTCACGGGTAGCCGGTCGAATGAAAAATACCCGAAAACCACCGCCGCGATGAAAACCATCAAAACGGCTACAGGGCGGTCGGTAGTGAAATGTGTCAGGTGCTTGGAAGAAACCATGTAATCGTTACTGGAGTAAACCGGAAGCGATCACTTGCGGTCGTCTTTTTTCTTTGGCTTGGGATCGGTTGGAAGACGTACCAGCCGATTATCTTTCAATCCGGTCTGACCGGTGATGACAATCTGATCACCGATTTCAAAACCGGCGTTCGGTTTGACATTATCCGTGTCTTCGATTTCCGGTTTCAGGATGACACGTTCCACCCGGTGAAGGTCATCACCCGGCCGTTTGGGTAGAAGCCGAAAGACGTAAAGGAGATCATCGTCATAGCGCAGCGCGCGTTTTGGTATGAGGAGGGCATCTGAATGGGTGGCGTAGATGATTTCCACCCGCACGTGCATTCCCGGTCTCAACGGTCCGTATTCCTGAATCGCGACCGTGATTTTCACTGTTCCCGATTGTTTGTCTACAATCGGCGAGATGCGCTTCACTCTTCCCTGGATGATCTGGTTCTCATTGGAAGTGGATACGATGCGAACTTCTTTGCCCACTTCAAGCATCGGAAGGAATTTTTCCGGAACAAACACGGGCGCAATGAGCGTATTGAAATCCACCAGGTCGAACAAATGCTGATTGGCGTTGACCTGGTCCCCCAGCTTGACTTTCCGGATTACGATCGTTCCGGAGATAGGCGCCGTGATTTCTGTGTAGGAAAGTTGTGTCTGGGCATCTTCAAGAGACAGTCGCATCTGTTCAACTTGGTACTCCGCATCCAGAAATTCTTTGTCACTGATCAGTTCCTGTTTATAAAGAGATTTCTGCCGCTCCTGTTCCCGCTGTGCATTCTTTAGCTGGCTTTGTGCTTTTGAAACCGCAATGCGTTGATTCTCATCTTCCAGACCCACCAGCAGATCTCCCTTTGCAACCAGGTCTCCTTCTTCGACTTTCAGGTTTGCAACCAGATTGGCAGTCCTTGAATACACCATCACCGATTCCTCGGCTTCGATATAACCGAAGGAGCGGACTGTGGCTTCAATAGAGCCTTCCACGAGTGCGGTAACCTCTACCGGTATGCCTTCATCCGTTTGGGCGGTCTCATCTTCATCGAAGCCATCCTGATCAAAAACATATTGGCAACCCGATCCAGTCAACAAGACTGTCAGGATCCAACAAAGTAGATAATATTTTCTGATTCCTCTTTTCTTCATGAGTTCACTCAGGTTCTCCCTCAGCTCTATTATAATACCCCGGAACACCTCTTCCGGTTACACTCAATATAGATTCTTCGGCCTTAATCCTATGCCAAGGTATTTTATGGCTGATGGCAGGTTATGTGCCGAATGGCATTACATTTTATAAGATTATTATAATAAACAACTTGTGTGTATTTGACGTTTCAGATTCTGTAATTCACGTAGCATAAAAACCTAACATACGGCTATTATTGCCAAATACAACTCTCCCTAATCCTTTTATTCCGTTTCTTAGTTCCGATTGGGAATAAGCGTGGAATTGTGCGTGAATAAGTTTCAATAACTTTTCAATGCATCTGAGATATGACTCGGTTTTAATCGGTGGCCTTGTCACCAAAGAAAAAGAAAAAGAAAAATAAAAAAGTCCAAGGTCCCGTCGATCTCCGTAGTCTTGATGTGCGTGAACAGGAAGCGCGTCAATTTTTGGCGGACCGAAAGTTTCGCAAGGCGCGAGATGCCTTCAAGGCCTTGTGCAAGTTGGATCACGAAAAGTTTCTGCCTTTGTTGATCGATGCGAATGCAGGGCTATGTCAGGAGATGCTGGCTAAAGGCAAAACGTCGGAAGCCGGGCAGGTTATGGCGCATCTTGAGGAGATTGCCCCCGTTGAACGTCTGAAATCCCTTAAAATAGAACTTGGCCGTGCTACAGGAGATTGGTCTGGGTCAGGCACTCAGGCGCTTGAAGTATTGAGCACAATTTCGAGCTGTGCTGAAATGACCGCTGCCGAAAGGATTCGATGGGCGGATCAAGCGGTATTGAGCTTTCAGGTTTCCGATTCCAACCCCCCCCCCCTGTAGGTTTAGAATTGGATGTCATTCTCAAGTCACTGAAAGACGTGAGTGAAAATCGGTTTGAAGAAGCTGGCAATCGATTGCGGACGATCTCTTCGCAATCGCCCTTCAGCCAATGGAGGTTATTTATCAAGGGGCTATCGGCATTTCATGGAGGCGATGCTGCCAAGGCGACTCGGTGTTTTCAAAAGCTGTCTACAGGAAGTGTTCCTGCCCGTGCAGGCAAAGTTTATCTGTGGATGCTGGGCATTGGGGACAAAGCCGCACCCTCCATGTTGAAATTCGTAGCCCGGATGACCGGGTTACCGGAACCCATTGGCAAAACGTTGATGCAGATCGAGAATCTGTGGAAAAGGAATCAATATGATAAGGCCTATTTGATGATCCGTTCACAATGGCGGGAGTTTCCAATTGGTAATTGTGGTATGCAGGTTGTGCTGTCGGATTTTATTTATCGTTCCGTGTTTTCAATGTCGAGCAACGACAGCAACAAATACCTTAGCTTTATAGAAAGCTTGGATGTGTCGCGGCGCACTCGTAATCCTTGCGAATTGGAACAGGTCCTGAGGACTCTCTGCTTGTTGGAGGGCGATATGATCCCTGCGGAGATGTTTGTCGAGGAGTGGGAACAATATCTCCATTTGCTGGAACAGAGATTAGGCCCCAACCCAATCAGGGATTCACTGGGCCTGGCATGGTTAGGAGAAAAACTTTCCAAGCAACGTCCGCCGGATTTCCCGTTTTTTTTCCGAAGCCGAAAAACTTCGCTTCGCGACCCTGTCGCTGCCGTGCATGCCTTTGAGAAGAGTATTCAAAAAGATCCGAACAATCTTGATGCCTGTTTGAAATTATGTGATTTGCACGAAAAATTGAAGAACAAGAGTGCACGCAATCGTCTTCTGGATTCCATGACCCAGCGGTTTCCGGACCGAAAAGAGGTTTTGTTGATGGCCGGTGTCCAGTGTTTGGATCGCAAGGCAGTTAGAAAAGGCCTGACGTATTTATCTGCGGCATTGGAACAGGATCGGTTGGACCCTGAAATTCCCAGAAACTTGGTACGTGGATGTTTGCTTGGGGCTCTTAAGGATTTCAAGCGTGGCAAGACCGATGCAGGTAGGGATTGGATCCGGCAGGCTGAGAGTCATTCTGTTAAGCGGCCCCTGGATTACCACCGGTCTCGATGGTGTCTGCTCGTCTATCAATCCGTAATGGAAACCACATACGGCGATTTGTCAAAAGGCGGAGAATTGCTGGATGAAGCGGGAAAGCAGGCGCCGAGCGTTGAAGCCTGTCTTTTCTATGCACATCTGGTCCTGGAGGTTTTTCTGGGGGTATGGAGTGACCGCTACTTCATGGAGCTCAAACTGATCGCAAAAAAAGAAGCTTCTCTCGATCGCGGCATTATCCTGCTTCAAATTTTACGGCGATGGGAGCCTTTCAGCCGTGGGACCATCTGCTATGATGCCAGAGCTGAGTTGGAAGGATATTTTAAAAATGCAGTGAAACAACCGTTCACGCGCTCAGATGTGGTCGAATTGGAAAAGGAAACCCAAGGCGACTACAGGCTGGCAAAGGCTCTGGACCCGTTTGCCAGAAAAATACTGAAGCAGGACCGCGGGGATCCCCTGATGCGGCTCATTCAATTACAGCGTCAGCATAGGGGGTCTGGACCCGATACATCTGATATCAGGAAGATCGAAAATATCCAAAAGGAAGCACGGAAGCGTAACGATTCTGAGGCACTGCAACGATCTTCACAACTCCTCGAACAATTAAACCGCCCTTCCCCAATCGAGCCTGACATGGATTTCATGCCGCCCATGGATGATGAGGACTACGATGACGGCGAGGATTGGAGCAACGATCCATTGGATTCACCCGAAGCAGACAAAGCCTATAAGGAATTAATGGACTTACTGGACGGGCCTCCGAAAAAAAAGCCGGTGAAGAAAAAGAAGAAACCAATTCCACAATGGGATCCCGCACAGTTGGACCTCTTTAACTTATGAATCCCTATCTGGTGCTCAATGTTCCCATGGATGCGGATGATAAAACCATCCGCAATGCCTATCTGACGGCTGTGAAGGCAGCTACTCCAGACCGGAATCCAGACCGGTTTCAAGCGGTTGCCGATGCCTATGAGCGGATCAAGACCGAACGCAGCCGACTGGCGTATTTAATGTTCGATACCACTTGTCCGGGAGACTCACCCTTAGAGGCTATTCAGAAATCGCTCGTACATATGTCGCCGCCCAAACCGCTCTCCTTTGACTCAATGAAAGAATTACTACGTAACTGCGCCAAACCGTGAACGATCCTTACGATACGTCTTCAGAAGATGCAGAAGATGCAGAAGATGCAGAAGATGCAGAAGGAAGGGTTGACGACGAGTCCAACGTTTCTCGATTGTTCCCATCTATCGAGGACTGGGTAGCCAACCATTCCCAATTGGAGCCTGGAGATCAGCTCTCAGAACCGTTGGATAATGATCATTCCGACTGCTCCGAGGAGGCCCCATGGAAAGATGAATTGCGCCGTCGGTTGGAAAGCTGGATGGAGGAAATCGAGACGATGCCGGAAGCGGAAATCGAAACTGAAGCCGAAGAGCAACCGGATCTTTATACCGCATTTGAGTCTCTTGCCGTTCTTTCCAGTGAATCCCGAAAATCAAACCGCCGCACCGCGGAAGCCTTCAGTCAATGGAACGATGTTCTGACTCAATTTCAGGGAAAGTTGGATGACCTGGATCGACATTATGGCAAGTTTGCTGAATCAGCAGAATCACAAGCCTCTCGTAATCATGCTTTAATGTTGGTTGAGATTGCGGATCGTGTGGAAAGAATGGGCGAAGCGTTTCGAACCACACCGGGTGGCAAATGGACCTTCGGCCAAAGCCATTGGATAAAGGCTTGGGATTCCCAGTGCAAGGGAATGGATATTCTGAAAGAGCATCTTCTGGATTATTTGAAGGCGGAAGGTGTCCAGCGTTTGCAGGTCAAGGGATTGCCATTCGATCCCTCATGTATGAATGCCGTGTCAGTGGAATCCTCATCCAATCATCCGCACAATACCGTCATCGAAGAAATGTCGCCGGGGTATCGTCTGGGAAATGATCTCCTCCGAGCTGCCCAGGTGAAAATTGCTGTGAGAGAACAAACCGAAGATATTTAAATCAATAGAATATGGATGAACTCATTGTCGGCATAGACCTTGGAACTACAAATTCGGCGTTGGCCGTAGTCATAAATGGATCACCCAAAGTGATCGATATACACGGCCAACCCTCAATGCCTTCCTGTGTGGGCTTGGATCCGGAAGGACGCCTTATCGTCGGCCAAGCTGCCAAAAACCAGATTGTCGCAGCACCGGATTCAACGATTGCTTCCATTAAAAGGATGATGGGGGAGGATGTGCGCGTTTCCTTGAGCGACAAGGAATACTCGCCTGAGGAAATTTCAGCCTTCATCCTGCGGGAATTAAAAAATGAAGGAGAAAAAGCAATAGGCCATCCCATTCGAAAAGCAGTCATTACCGTGCCGGCCTTCTTCAACGAACATCAGCGCAAAGCGACTCAGGTTGCCGGAGAAATTGCTGGGCTTGATGTCGTTCGAATTGTTAACGAACCCACTGCCGCAGCATTGGCTTATGGTGCCGGTCGTGAAAAAGATGAGACGCTACTGGTCTATGATCTCGGCGGTGGCACCTTCGACGTATCACTGGTCGTCGCTGAACAAGACGTCGTTGAAGTCAAGGCGAGTCACGGTGACACTAAATTGGGTGGCGACGATTTCGATCATCTGCTGGCTGAATACGCCATGCTTGAGTTTCAAAAAACTTATAATCGGGATCTGCATCAGGATCCTGCTGTTCTGCGGCGTCTCACCATTGCACTTGAGCGCGCCAAATGCCGTCTTTCCGATGAACCCTTTGTTCCTGTTCGAGAAGAATACATCACCAAGGAGGACCATCTGGACCTTGAAATCCAGCGGACTGAGTATGAGGAAATGATCCATGCTCTACTGGAAAAAACGCTGGTTTGTGTGAACCAGACACTTCAGGACGCCGGTATGTCGCCCAAGGACATCGATAAAGTGATGCTGGTCGGCGGTTCCACCCGCACGCCGCTTGTGCATCAATTGTTATCAGAACGATTACAAATCGAACCGCGGTGGGAGATTGATCCGGATCTCATCGTCGCCATGGGTGCTGCCGTTCAGGGTGCCATTATTGGTGGGAAAGAAACCGATTCGGTTTTGGTGGACATCACTCCTCATACCTTCAGCACCGCAGTCGTCGGGTTTATCAACGGATACGAGCAACTGATGTGCGTGCCTCTTATTCGTCGCAACACACCTTTACCGGCGTCAAAATCAGAACGATTCCAGACATTTCAAGATTATCAGGAATCGGTTCTGGTTCAGGCTTATCAGGGAGAAAGTCAATTTCCTACAGAAAATGCCTTCATTGGGGAATTCCTCATTGACGGACTATCGCAGGTGCCGGCCGGCAACACCGTGGTCCTTCACTTTAAGTTGGATTTGAACGGTATGCTGCATGTGACCGCTACCGAAAAAAGTACCGGATTGAACAAAACGGTGGTCATGGATACCAAAAAGAAGGGAAGCACTGTCGATGCGGATGCCGCGAAGAATGCCATTCAGGCGATGATGAAGGACACGGAAGAATGGGATGGGACCATTGAAGTTATGGATTCGCCGCCGGAGGACGCAGACCGTGATGCCATTCTGGTCACTGCTCGCGATCTGAAAAAAAGAGGGGATGCCTTGGTGTCCGGCAGTCTCAAAGGAGATGATGCCCGTGAAATCCGCGAACTGATTCATGCCAGCGCAGGAGCCATAAAAGGTCAGGATTGGTCATTATTGATTGAGAAAAACAATACTCTTGCCGACCTGCTGTTTTATCTGGAGGATTGAAAAGTGGAAATTAAATGCCCTGCCTGCCGTAAGAGCAACGATGTGAGCCTATCGGATTCAAGTTGCGTTCGATGTGGTTGCAACCTTGAAAAGCTGGCAAACGTTATGCGGGAAGCCTTGTCGCAGTTGAACTCCGCTGCCAAATCCCTTCGTAGCGTAAATTGGCAAGAGGCGCTCAATACTGCTGATTCAACTTGGAACTATCGGCATTCCCCTATGGCAGCACGGATTGCATTCCTTGCCGCCGTGGCATTGAATCAAACAGAGCAGGCAATTCTATGGAAAGCTCGATTGGGAAAAGAGACATGATGTTTCGATGAAGATAACTCTCCATGGCGCTGCCGGCGATGTAACCGGCTCAGCTTATCACGTGCAGGCTGATCAAGCGGAAGTGCTCGTCGATTTCGGTATGTTTCAAGGTGTAAGGATGGCGGAAACCCGTAACCGTCTGCCCCGTGAAATCAAAGTCCGACGACTTGGTGCCGTATTGCTGACCCACGCCCACCTGGATCATACCGGACGACTTCCTCTGCTGGCCCGGAGAAGTTATACTCTTACGCATCAAGTTTTCGGATTTAAACCT
>DUCD01000200.1:0-3216 GCA_012959985.1 Verrucomicrobiales bacterium
GCAGCCTGCTCCTCCCCTTCGGTGTCTTTTTTAAGTGAGTCAACAGGTCTCTCCGCGATACCATGAAAATTGAGGGACTCGGGCGAGTCAGTGTTTCGACCTGTAGCGTGCGCTGTCCCCAGCGCATTTTCAGCGAAATCAACGATCCTTTCGGCTGAGGACAGCCGGCGCTACAGCATCCAACAAGATTCAGCCTTGATTTTCTTTTAAGGGACCGAACAATGGCAACGAACTTGGATGAAAGACGGCCCAACCATTAAGGTGATCAAGCGCGTCGCCCTTTGGCGGTATCAGTGGGATCTGTCCCTCACCCGTTTCCTCAGGAATCGTCAAAACCCAGCACGCTTCCATTTGGGAGGTTCCTGCAACAAATGCAGCCTTTGTTGCGAATCTCCTATGATTCAATCCTATCCATGGTTGTTTCGAACCCGGATCATCCGATGGGTTTTTCTGTGGTGGCACCGGAAAATCAACGGTTTTGTTCTGATCAGAGAAGAAAAAAAGCCCCATATTTTTGTATTTCAATGCACTCATTTTGACCCACTGTTGAAACGATGTGACTCATATGACTCCCGTCCCGGTATGTGCCGGGATTACCCAAGGAACCTTCTCGATTGCACCTATCCGGATCCCTTCTTAAAGGATTGCGGGTTTTATCCTGTGGATGTCCACCGCGCCCGATTGAAATCCTCACTTCAGAATCTTGAGATTTCCACAGAAAAAAGGGAGGAACTGGAAACCCGGCTTTTTCTAAAGGATTGACAGCCTTCAAAACACGCACTACTGTATCACTCAAGTAATACAGTATATCTTGTTGCTCGAAATCGATCATCACGGAGGCATTCCGATTTATCGGCAGATTATGGACCAGATTCGTCGCGGGATTGTCACGGGTCAACTCCGGCCTGACCAGCAGGTGGAGCAAGTCCGGTCTCTGTCAGCTCGCTTGAAGATCAACCCCATGACCGTCAGCAAGGCCTATTCGTTTCTGGAAAGGGAGGGGCTTCTGACGCGCCGGCGCGGCATCGGTCTGTTTGTCTCTGCTCAATCAGAAGAGCCCCAACAACGCATCAAGTCGAAGCTTCTTCGAAACCTGATGAAGGAGGCAGCCATTCAGTCCATTCAAATGGGGTTTTCTGAAAATGAAGTAATGGAAGAATTGGAAAAACAATTCAAGGCGATAGGGAAAAACAAAAGGAGCAACTCATGAACCACGATCAAGTCATCATAAAAACCAGTAAGATCCACAAGTCCTTTGGAAAAAAACAGCTCTGAAGGAAGTCGATCTGCAAATCCAATCCGGAAGAATCGTCGGTCTTCTGGGGGCAAATGGTTCAGGGAAAAGCACCCTGATCCGCCATTTCATCGGACTCTACTTATCGGATCAGGGAGAATGTCTGACTTTCGATACTCCGTCCAAAGATCTGGGTCCGAATCAATTGGCACGCATTGGATATGTCCACCAGGAAGGAGAGCTTCCCGACTGGATATCCGGAGGGTTCCATGCCGATACTATATATTTCCGGAGTGTTCATGGGGGCGGTTTTTTTTCTATTGGGGGCTTATTACATACTCTCGACCGATAGAGGATTCCAATTCATGGGATTCATTTACCTATTCATTGTGATGGCCGTTTTTCTCGATATTCATTTGATGCTTGAAAAGATCATCGTCGAGCATCCCTTCCTCAATTTCGGGACATTTCTTCTGGTATTCTACGGTGTCGATCGAAGCCTCAATAAAAACTCATTGTCCCGGAATCATTGCGGCAAAAAGTTTCTGGGACCTGGGAAATCTATGAATATCCAGAAAGCCCGTGCATTTCACAAAGATTTCTATTTTCGAAAACCCAATTGGAAACCCTCTTCATTCAACGAGATCATCAGAGAGTTTGCGGAAAAAAGGATGAGACAATGCCCCTCCATGGAATCAGGTCGGTATATCTGAGGTACGCTTTACGAAAAAATAGGTCCGGTATTAGTATTTCAAAAATTGCCCGTGGAAATTGCCATGTGGACAACCATAGTCCTCATTTTTGGGTATATGAGCGGTGGGATTTCAAGACCCGGAATCAACAACCTATTATTGATTATGCCATGTATTGCCGGGCTGTCGATCCAGTGGCCGATGTATTCCACTCTGCTTTTACCCGGTGGGCGAAGAGAGCGGTATCAGGCAGGAGTTGCACATGGAGTTTTCATTATTTTGATCGGTACATTGTGCGCATTGATCGTGATTTCCTTGGGCCACATATTCGAATTGCTTCTGCCCACCATCACAGTAAAAGGAAATACCTATTCATTCATTCCAGCTCATCCGGGAAACTTCTTTCACCTTTATTAGTCACCCCCATCATGTTATGCGTCAGTCTTCTCCTCCCAAGGAAACTGATGATTGTTTACATGGTCTTTTTTATGGCAATATTCCAAGGCATGGGCTTTTGGCTGCCATTCGTTTTGAACTCTGGCCTCCTTGGAATTGTCACAATGATCCTCTCTGCCTGGGCCATGATGATCGGATTGATCAAATGGAAAAGCCTCCGAAAAAACCTGACCTGAAGCTCAATATTACTTCTGGATTGCCCGCGTCTCCCAGTCGTTCAAAAACAGCCCGCCGGGGTTTTTCCAGACATAACAAATAGTTCGTCTGCTTCCCACGCCTCCGGATCCAGATTTAAGAATCTGCGTGGAATAAATCGTGCGACCATCGGATATATCACGGTATTCATATAAAGGAACCATCAGATCGGATCGGTTTTCTTCATCGATCGATGCAAAAAAAACCAGCCTTGCAGAGGACGTTTCATTAATGCTCGAAAGACTGTCCGCAGACAGTCGAAGATGCCCAGACTCCTCATCCACGATCTCATAGATGGGATCCATCCCCTCTCTCGGACGTTCCGGTGGAAGGGCAAAAAAGGGAATTTCATCGATTTCCTGTGCCTTGGGATGTCTTGGGAATTGCCCGGAACTTTTGGCGACATACCTGACTGCAGAATCATCCATCTGGATTCGATAGATGGGACACGGAAGAACAACTCGGGGATCTCCAAGGTCCAGCCGATACATCATCTGGTTGTAATCGTAACGAGGCGTTTTGAAGGAAGCCGATGAAAAAGTGGAGGTGTAAGTTCCTTCAAAATAGATCCATTGTCCGCCTTGTTGATCAAAATAGGGATGCTGCGTTGGATTATAAAACGAGTAACGATTATGGCTG
>DUCD01000200.1:3226-13086 GCA_012959985.1 Verrucomicrobiales bacterium
CGCAATATTCGAGTGCCCTTTCAGGCAATCCGACCCTCCGAGTAACGATTATGGCTGACGATTTTCCGGGAATACACCCATGGACCCGTGACCGAATCCGCTTCGGCGTACCAGATTTCTCCCAATAATGATGAGCCACCGCTTTCTTCTCCGATCAGGATCCATCGATTTCGGTATTCATTCCAAAAGACAGATCCAGCATGAATATAAACCTGTTTGCCGCTTTCAATATCCCTTAGGTAAATCCATGCATTCTTCGGCTTGAGCTTTCCCTTTCGAATCCAGGCTCTTTGTTCCTTCTGACCGAACACCCGGGCATTCGATTTCCAAGCCCAGATCGGATTGCCTGAAGGGTCCCGTTCAATGGAAGCGTTCTCTGAGAATTCACGACTTCCGGCAGCAAAGGGTGTGAAAACTTCATACTGCTCCGGGTGTTGAACCGCTTCCCAATTCGCCACCACTCGAACTGAAGGAACCGGACAGGGATGTGGAAGACCGAAATAGTAGTAATTCTTTCCGGCAACTTCCGCTCGTAAAGGATTCCCTCTAGGAACAAGAGTTTCGTCCAGACTAAATTCCACCCACTTTTCAAAAACTTCCAGCTCGTCATTATAAAGCGTTAAGCCAACTTCAAGTTTATGTCCGAGATCCTTGAAACGCGCATACTGTGCCACCAGTCTTTCATTGCCTTCGGGATCCTGCAGCGTCATGAGACCTTCGATCCAAACCACTCCCGGGCCGGGCATCGGACACATCCTGCGGCTGAATCCTGAGTCATCAACGAAATACTTCAGATTGACTCCGTCTGCTGGATTCAATTCGGGAGGCCAGGAGGAAACAGCCCCGGATACAGCAAACTGCCCTAAAGGATATCTTACCCGATCGGTATCCCCCCAGAACCAAAACAGCTGATCGCGATAACGGACAGTCATCACGGTATCCTGCCCCATCACCAAACCATTAATTAGCGACTGTTCGATCGGGACCGGTTCACCAAGCAGGTAGCTATCTCGGTAAATACCCTGTCCGGTAATCCGGTAGAGCCTCTCGGCAACATTGATCCGTTTAATGGAGATCACAGCCTCACCACCCAATTCAATTCGAAGTCGAATCCCCTGATTCCCGAATCCATCCTTCGGATACTCATACCCATGACTGTCAATATGAAAATACACCTCCTCACCAATTAATCCCGGTTCATTGAAAGCAATTAATCCGTTGCTGTCCGTATAATAACGGATGTCATTAACGGTCTGTAATTCTACCAGCGGAATACCACGATCCGTTGCCTCATCCACGACTCGAATCTTGAAAAAACCCGCAGATTGCCCATTGCATTCCAAGTGAATCAGGAAAAAGAGTCCCGAATATACCAGCAGGTTCGTAACGTTAGAAAGAAATCTCCCACGCGCATCGCGTAGCTTCAGACTGCTTTCAGTGACTCGGTATAGGAAGGTTTCCCCCATAGTGCAAATCCCCATTACGGACTTCGTAAGGCCTGGATGCGCTTCTCCCAATTTAATGGCAACTCCACGTCTAATTGGCGATCCTTGCGAAGGACCGTTAGATTCAGCTGATCACCGGATTTTTTTTCCTGTACGAGATACGCCAACAGTTCACTGAAATTCCCGATATCTATACGACCATCCACTTCGACAATGATATCCAGTTCTTTTAAACCGACTTTTCGAGCATCACCATTCATACCACCCCAGGATGGAGTCAGTTTGTCAATGCGCAGTGCCATTCGGTTTTCGCCAAGACCAAGAAATTTTCTTTTTTGAAGAGGCAAACTCGTCATCTGACCAATTCCCAAAATCTTGACTTTAAAGAAATCCCAACTGGATGCCCGATCGTCAAATCGTCCCTTTCTCCTCCATCCTGATGGCAGATCAAGAATCAAATCCGACTGCAGGCCGCTCCGATGAATCCTAACCTCAACTCGATCTGAATCCTCTGCACCATGAAGAACCCATTGGACATCGGCAATCGAAAGAATAGCCTGTCCATCCATGAACAAGATGCGGTCCCCGATCCTGAATCCGGATCGTCCTGCAGGGGAATCGTGACGCACCTTTTGAACCATGGCTTTTTCAGCAGGATCCAGCATCAATCCAACCGTCTCGGGAAGTGGAAATGACCACAGCATCGAATCGGTGATGGGGCTTCCCTGAGACATCAGTGACATCATTTTCCCGGCCGGAACAAAGTGACAATGAATGCAGGAGGTGGATTCCTTTCCGGTCAACAATCCCAGAGGTTTCCCCCATCGCATCGTCCGCTGAATTGGACGAATCGATTCAGGTGTTGACCACGGCGTTTCCTGATTCAACTTGGCTCGGATAGAATCCTGCACCAACGCTGGATCAGACAAATAGTTTTGATGTAGATCCAAGGCGCCTCTAAGAGCTTTTTTGAAACCCGACACCGTAATCGCCGCCTCATTCCGCTGGGCGGCTCGAGTACCGTAACGCCCATAAACCGATTTATCTGCATTCAAAAAGAAAGCGGCCCAGGACATATTCATGTCATATTGAAACAACGACAAATCCAACCCATACACCTGGACAATCCGGACACAGACAAACCGTTTCATCAATTCCAGAAGCTCGGGATCAGTGGGATTGACAACCTGTTTATCCATCCCCGCGCAGGCTTTACAGGGAACACACCGGATAGTGACCAACAGTGGACGATTCGATTTTGCAGCTTCTTTTAACCCATCATCGAAATTTTCGTAAAACCAGAAATCCGCTACTCGGAGGTCATTCAGCACTTCTTTGACACCTCGTCTTGAATCCTCTTGAGCGCAGATTGAAACAACAACCAGAGCCACTGCGGCTGAAATCAACATTCGTATTTTTATGCTTCCGTCCTGTCTTACATTAAAATTTTTCAAGCGTTCACTCCCAACCCAACTTTCATTTCCAAGAGTTGGAAAACAACCTTTGTGCATTAAGTCGGTATATATGATCCACCGTTTCCCTTGGCAAAGATAATCCACGAACCGGTTCATCCAACTCAGGGACCTTGATCAAGTTACCAGTGGAAAAATAGCGCCAATCTCTCAACCATTTTTCATGAGCTCGAGCATAGAATGCTTTCGGATCAGTTTGACTGTCACAGGTCAAATCGGTCCCATAAAGAATCCGCTCCTTGTATCTATTTATAAAGCCCCGAACAATTGCCAAATTTTCCTGAGACTGATACTGTAATTGTCCCATGCGGGCAGCCGTATCCACTACAGCATTGGGGAATCGATCCAGAAACTTCCCTAGCTCGTAGAGGCTCCATTCCAAACTGCCGAAATGAGCCCCGATGAAATGAAGATCCGGATTCTTTTCCAGCATGCGGTCCCGGGCAGCCATCTGGTCCTGATAACTGGGCATCTCAGGATGCTTGAACATGTGGTATTGCGGATGCCGTCTAAAATAAGACTGGTCATTCTTCACCGTCATTTGCTCCAGTGGAAGCCAGCAATTCTTCGGTTCACCCAAATGTCCGATCAAGCGAATCCCCTGAGAGGATAAATGTTTAAATACCGGATCGAAACCAGGGTCGTCGATCATGACTAAATCCCCGTTCTCATCGCGAAATTCCATGCCAATGTTTTTCCACACCTTTACCGCAACGGCCCCCTTCTTGAAGGTTTCGTCCAGATACCCGAGAGTCCGGTCGTTCCACTCAGATTTATCCCAACCATTCATCGGAAAACTCGACGCCACAGCAACTTTTGAAGGATTCGCTTCAGCTTGAATAAAGGCGGTGCGATGCCTTAAACGCATTTCTGCTTCATCATTTGCATGCACAGCAATATTGAGAAAACGAAACCGATCCTTCCATGCAAACCTCACAAATTGAGTATCATCAGTTTTCAAATGAACGTGAATATCCACTTTTTCAACTCGATCATAATCCTCGACGGTATACGATTCGCTGTGTGCAATAGAGATGAAAAAAAATAAAAACCAGCATGTCATGACTACCAACAATTTTTGTGCAGTGCTTTTTAACATCCTTCATTAATAGTCCTTATTCACAATCGAGTCTATGAAGAAAAACTACACTTTCTGGAAACCCATCTATGTTGCATGCCTGTCCCTTTTATGGACCAGTCATCAGGAATCATCCTTTGCCGATGATTCCCAGATCATTGAGTCATTTAGGAAAATCTCCCGCGCCACCAATTGGCATAAAATTCAGGAGATCCGTTTCCATTTTCAAACATTTCACCCTCAGGGAATGATTTTTGTTAAAGAAAAGATTTTCCTGACTTCAGTGCAAACTATCGATCGAAATGAGCAAAAGGGATTGGGACATCTTTTCCAGGTCGATTGGAAAGGCCACCTGACTCGACAGATCAGACTCGAACAGGGTAAAGCGTATCACCCCGGAGGACTGGATTTCGACGGAACCCACCTTTGGGTTCCGGTCGCCGAGTACCGCCCAGACAGTCGAAGCGTCGTTTTCAGAATTGATCCGGAAACCCTGCATGCCGAGAAGGTTTTCGAATTCAATGATCATCTGGGAACTCTGGTATGCAATCGAAACTCAGGGGACCTCATCGGTGCAAATTGGGGATCGAGGACCTTTTACCGCTGGAAGAAAAACCCGGAGTCCGGTGATTACAAACTGACTCAGACAAAAACCAATGGTGCCCATTATATCGATTATCAAGACGGGAGATACCTGACAGGCACCGGCTACATCCTGTTCAATGGCCTCGCCGGTCATAGATCCATACTCGGCAATGCCCCTCCCTACACAATAGGAGGTTTGGAACTGGTCAATTCAGAAACTCTCCAGGCAGAACACCAAATCGCCGTCCCTATGCAAGCTCCTTCGGGACGAACAATGACTCAGAATCCATTCGAAGTTAAAATCGTGAACGGAAAAACCCGCTTCTACTTCCTGCCCGATGACGGAGATTCAGTAATGTTCGGGTTCGAAACCCGATAGTAGAACGCAAACAGCGTAATTCAGCTCCATCCAGTAATCACCGCTTGAATTGGTCAAAGTTTTAGCCGATGGAGCCAGTTCTCAATTTCCGGATAATAAAGAGCTCCCGATCTTTGATTGCGCCAAGGGGGCACGCACCCTTTTTCCTACGAGTACCAAGCCGGTTTCTGAAAACACGTAACTTTTCCTCAACAAAAAGTTTGGAACCTAATATTGATCCATCTGTAAAATAGCGGATCCGTAATCGAAGCAACTGGTTTAAAGTCAATTCACCATCCTCTTTCAGGACTTGTATTACATGCTCTTCAGGAATACTGGCTTTGTTTCGATTTCCAGCACAAGCGCCGGTTACATACATTAACTTCCGGTAATCTCTTAAACAATTCTTCCAACCTTTTCTCGATTGACATTTTTGGAGACCCTCACGAGCATTCTTCTTCCCACTTATCGCTTCCCCGTAACCACTGAAACGATAATCCTTGGGATCCTTGACAATCCCTGCTCTTACCGGATTCAAATCGATATAAGCAGCCACTGCACTGAGCGAATCCCAATAATCCTCAACAATCAAACTCTTGAAGCGTTCAGCCCACAAGGTGCCAAATCGATCATGCGATTTGTTGAACCAGATTGTAAATCTTTGCTTAAGAGTCTTCATGAATTCGGAAATATCACCCATGCGTGAACCGAAGCATTCCCGTATCCTACTACTTATTTCATTGTTTCTCACAACATCATCATTCACCCAGTTCATCTGTTTGGAGTTCTTCCCGTAAAGAACTTCGATTCTCCGAACCAGTTCATCATCTGACGGGAATGTAGAATTGGGAACGCGAACCAACAGGTGAACATGATTGTTCATGATGCAAAAGGTAAGAATTTCCACACCTGAAAACCTAGCTGCTTTGCGCATCTGACGTCTAAACATTTCTTTTTCCTGATCGCCGAGAAGGAATTCCCCATTGACGGTCCTGGTAATGCAATGATAAACGGCAGACTCCTCTCGTAATTTCAGACGCGGACTCCTCATAACGAACCTCCCTGATCGTAATAGTTTAATCCAACAACAATCCTTATCACAGGTCAAGAATTTCTTGCCTGTCCCTTTTTTAATCATACTCAGAAACAATTCATTTGACAAACTATCTACACTTGTTTACGTTGGATCTACATTATGAAACGCAATTCAAGATCCCCCGGCAAGACGATTCCTTCGATCACGGTATCGGAGTGGAAAATCATGAAACTGCTTTGGGCAAAATTTCCTCAGCCTGCCTATGACCTAATGAAAGCGCTGGAACCGACTCAAGGTTGGCATCAACAGACCGTCAAGACCTTGCTGGGGAGACTGGTGAAGAAAGAGGCCCTGAGCTATGAGAAATATAAGAATCTCTACTTGTATCAGCCACTGGTTGCTGAAGAGGACTGTATCCGGGAGGAAAGCGAATCCTTCCTGAACCGGGTCTTTGATGGGGCTTTCGGTCCGATGCTGGTGCATTTCGCCGAGCAGAAAAAACTGTCACCGACAAAGTTAAAGCAATTGAAGAAAATACTTGAGGAGGAGTGATCATGTTGGAATCAATTTTTCCATAGATACAAACTGCCTTTGACATCGTCATGGCGATATCAATGCAGGCGACCGTCCTGGCAGCGCTAGTGATCCTGGTTCAGTTTTTCGCCGCAAAACGGTTGCCGCCTCATTGGAACTACGCCTGATGGGTTCTGGTATTTATCCGACTGATGATGCCAACACCTCCGGAAAGTTCCTTGAGTTTGTTCGGCTGGGGCACACAAATGCTGGGGCACGAATCGCCCACTCCACAGCTCTCGATGAGAGCGGGTTCAACAGCCTCATCGATTCCCAATACAACGGCAATTCCGGAATGGACCTCTAAGCGACCGACCCCGCACGCAGATACTTCCGGATTCATTGCGGAATCAAAGTCTGTCGTCGGTCAATCCGTCCCGATCCCGGAAGTGCCGCCTGTCAAAACCGAACACTCACTTGCAATACCCGTTCTTGCACTTATTTGGGTGATGGGAGTTCTGTTGCTCGCGATTCGCTGGATTAGAGCTAATCGGCAATTCCATTACTGGATCCACCATGAAAAAAAACTACAGAGTTCAGACATTCGAAACGTTTTCGAAGAATGCTGCACCCAATGCCGAATCCGTCGAGAAATCCAACTCCTTGTAACAGACCGAGTGGAATCCCCTGCTGTGTTTGGAATTCTTCGTCCGAAGCTGCTGATCCCAGTGAAAATGCTTCCGAGCTTCTCAAAAGACGAATGGAGAATGGTTTTTTTTTCACGAACTGGCGCACATCCGCCGAGCAGATCTCTGGATTCATGGGATTACTTCCGCACTCCTGTTGCTGCATTGGTTCAACCCCTTGGTCTGGTATGCCGCTCGACGCATGAAAACCGAGCGCGAAACCTCATGTAATGCCTCAGCCTTATCCATGTCCAAAATTGAAGATCCGAAGATCTACGGCCGAACCCTTTTAAAACTTATGCAATCAACTCAAGCGAATCCCCCCCGCCCCGAACTGGTCGGAATCCTGAAGTCAGGACTACAAATCGAAAGAAGAAGAAACATGATCACTCAATCCCGAAAATCCGCAATCCGCAGCCTCACGGCAGCCCTGATTCTTTGCACCCTGGCCCTGGTGGGTCTTCGCCGGCGGATCCTGAACCGCCCTCTACTCAACGACCCACCGAATCCACGCCAGCACCGCAACAGTATGAAAACTTCACCTTCGATCACTTCGGCAAGGAAACAGCGGATGCAGTCAAGTCTACTCTCCAGTTGATCAGCCATCTGAATCCATCTACAAATCTTGTTTACCAGGAAGAGCTGGAAAACCAAGCGGATTCTCCTCAGGAAATACCATCCGAAGACTCTGCAACTTCAAATGGTGAGCAGAAAAAAGATTCTAGGAAACTCAAAAAACCGTATTCCGACCTTCTCCAGACTTTATTGGAAATCGCTAGAAATGACTCCCACGGTGGAGTCAGAAACAAAGCCATCGAACAGATCGGCAAGATTCCTACGCAGGAAGCTGTATCAGCCCTGATCCAATTGTATGATGAATTAAACGAATTACCTTACGGACTAAAAAAACGCATCATCCAAGGACTGTTGAACAATCATTCTTCCATGAATCCGTTACCCTCAATTAAGAAGCTGATCCTGATCATCGAGGAGGGACCCTATCATGAATCCATGGATAAACCCATTAAATCCCATGTTGAGGAGTTGAGGAATACCGCCTTCCATACCTTGATGAACCAAATCGATCATCCACTGGTCCGTGACCTGATTTACAAAACAGCAAAGACCGATTTCGACGGAAAGATGCGAGATTACGCGGTCAGAATGTTGACAGAATTGTCGAGACGATCCAGCCCGGAATCTGATGAATCGATGGACGCCTCCGAAGACTCGTCACTTGCAAACGGTTCAAAGAAGGCAATTACAATATATTTCATAGGAGCTATCAAAGGGACACTTCGAAGCTCAATTCAAGATCGCCTGACAATCTCAGCCGCTTTATTGGAGATGAATGCCGGAGAGAACGGCGACCTCGGGGCCGTGGAAATTCGCCGACTGAATCCGAAAACCCAATACCGTGACAAATATGCAGTGGATTTCCAGAAGATCATGGATGGAAAAAGTGAAGACATGAACTTACTGCACCAGGACATTGTTTATGTACCATCGTTACTGCTGCCTGAAACGAAGACACAGAAGGACAGTTCCGTATATTTCCGGGGAACCGTTCAATCAGTGCTGCGCCTGAATCCCGGTGAACAGAAAACCCTGTCGCAAGCGATTATGGAGATAAACGTCGGGAAATTTGCCAATTTGAAAAAAGTGGAACTTAAGAGAATGGATACCATAACTCAGCGCAGAATACGCTACGAAATCAATGTCGAGGACATCATCGAAAACGGAGATCCGGATCACAAGGATATGATTCTGATGAATAGTGACATCATCACTATTAAGGAGAAGATTTTTGAGTTTTAGCACACGGTAAGTCACAGGCGTAACGCCTCCGATTATCGTTGCAAACAGAAACTCCTGAACGTTGATAAGCGGCTCGAGAGGACACTCGCTCCACTGCTATTCTGAAATGAATCAGAAGGGTCTGGTCGGGTGGGTAAATCTGGGCGGGTCATACGGAATGAAAACGGTTTCGGGCGCATAACATCTGCCGAAATTTCCGAACGTCCCTGATGAACAGGACAGCGTCTTGGATCGGAAACTAGCCCTGGCGAAGATACTGCTTTGGATCGGGCCGCCAGGACAATTCCAAAGTTGCGGCCAACTTTCCCACCCACCCAAAGCGGCGACTTCTTTACACTCGTAGCCGCAACAACGTCCGGAATTTGAGCTACAAGGAAAACACGCCAGCTACCAGTATTACGCCTTGACGCAGCTTTAAATCGGGAGCAGTGGGAGGAATAACCGGGAACCTATATTTTCTGCCACACGCTTGGATCTGTCTGGTTCCTGACAATTCGAAATTGAAAAACACTTTTCCATGTCTTTCCTCCATGCTCTCTGTGTCCACTTTGGTCGTCCTTATTTTATGATTCCCCCCATTTCCCAACAACCCTCCTTGACAATTGGATCCGAAATCAGTCACATGCACCGGAACATTATAAGATCCAGACCAAGACACGATGAGACAATCCAGACATATTGGAAAAACAATGCGGGAAGCTCCGAAAGACGCCCAGACTCCGGCGCATTCCCTACTATTGAGAGCCGGATTCATTCAGCAGGTATCTGCCGGTGTTTATTCCTACCTTCCCCTGCTACTTCGTTCGATCAACAAGATTTCTGCCATTGTCCGGGAAGAAATGACCAAAGCCGGATCTGAGGAACTTCTT
>DUCD01000200.1:13105-14906 GCA_012959985.1 Verrucomicrobiales bacterium
CCGGCACTGCAGCCCAGAGATCTCTGGGAAGAAACCCAGCGTTGGGAACGCTATACCGCCATCGACGGGATCATGTTTTCCTTCAAGGACCGACGAGGAGCCACCGTCTGCCTCGGCCCCACCCATGAGGAAGTGGTGACCGATATTCTGCGCCGCGAAGTGCAATCCTATAAGGATCTCCCAAAGAATGTCTTCCAGATTCAGACCAAATTCCGCGATGAAATCCGTCCGCGATTCGGGTTGATCCGCGCCCGGGAATTCATCATGAAGGACGCCTACAGCTTTGACGCCGACCAAGCCGGTCTTGATGAAGCATATGAAGGCATGCGGAAAGCTTATCATGCAATCTGCAAACGGATCGGATTTGAATACCGAGCCGTCGAAGCGGACTCCGGAGCCATCGGAGGAAGCGGCAGTCAGGAATTCATGGTCTTGGCTAAAAATGGAGAAGACACAATTCTGTATTGTGACCAGTGCGACTACGCGGCCAACCAGGAGCGTGCCGCATCCAAGTTGGAGGAATGCGACCAGGACCGTGAAGAACTGCCTATGGAAGAAGTCCTGGGGGAGGGAATGACCGGTGTCAGGAAATTGGCAAAATTCCTCGAAATCCCAGTCTGGAAAACCACCAAGACTATGATCTATGAGGCCGACGATCAGTTGGTTGCGGTAATGGTCCGAGGGGACAGCGGCGTTAACGAGATCAAGGTGACCAATTTCCTGAATTGTAAGAATCTTCAACTGGCTTCTCCCGAACGGATCACGGAATTGACCGGTGCGAAAGTCGGATACGCTGGACCGATCGGGCTACCTGAAAAGGTCCGAGTTCTGGCTGACCATTTCGTAAACAACAGGATCAATTTTGAATGCGGAGCTAATAAGACCGATTACCATAATATCAACGTAAACTTCGGAAGAGATCTTCCAAAGCCTGAATTCGGCGATTTCAAACTGGCAACCAAAAACCAGGGGTGCCCGAAGTGCGAAGGCAAACTCGAAACAGCTCAGGGGATTGAAGTCGGCCACATCTTCCAACTGGGCACCAAATACTCCGAGGCCATGAACTGCAGTTTCATCGATTCGGACGGTAAGCGCAAACCAGCGATCATGGGTTGCTACGGGATCGGAGTCAGTCGTATGGCCGCAGCCGCGGTAGAACAAAATCACGACAAACGGGGCATCATCTGGCCACCGCAGATCGCGCCTTATCATGTCCACCTCATCGGACTGAATCTGGAAGATGAACCGGTAAGGGAACATGCGGAGCAACTTTATCAGAAACTCCAGAGCGAAGGCATCGAAGTGCTGTTCGACGATCGATTGCTAAGAGCCGGAGAAAAATTCGGCGATGCTGACCTAATTGGGATGCCATGCCGAATAACTCTCAGCAAGCGTACCATGGCCAAAGAGAAACTGGAATTCAAACTCAGAACTTCCCCTGATGCTGAGGAACTCTCAATGGATCAGGTCATCCCACGCATTCGCGAAGTCTGCGGACTTTGACCTGTATTTGGTGAGGTAGGGAAATGATATCTCTGCCCACCACATAATTGACCAGAATTGTCAGGATTAAACATTTTGAAAAACTTGATTCGACGTTTTACCTGCCCTTACGTATGAGAGCCATTTTCGCCTCTGGATGCCGGGGGAGAATCGCTTGCAGTTCGGACACAATTCCAGGTTGGTTTTGGGCGATGTCCCTGGTTTCACCGGGATCCTCCTGATAATCGTAAAGTTCAAAATCGGCAGATTCGGCTGGAACACCGATCATCTCTTTTCATATGATTAGTTCAGTGCCATG
>DUCD01000200.1:14947-26078 GCA_012959985.1 Verrucomicrobiales bacterium
TCCGTGGCACTCAGTCCAAAACCTGGCGGAATATCAGAGCTATTCGGACAAACGCGTCAGCGGTATGGACTGCGTCGATGAGGTCAAGGAAGTCGCCGTTTTCCGTTGGCTGACCAAATCAGGCTTAACCGATAGACAGTGACGACCGTCCTCCCATCGGTTCAACCCAGATTACTCAGTTTTGCGCAAAAACGGAAACTCCTTAAGGCAATTCAGGCTTCAACACTTTACCGTGATCATCCACCGGGTAAAGTGCGCCATGCTCCTCCAATCCCGCAATCAATCCTTGCATCATTCGCCGAAGTTGTTTCGGCTCAGTTTGGGCGAGGTTTGTTGATTCGAAGGGATCTCCGGCAAGATTGTAGAGTTGGTAATGTGAGTTGTCCGACCCTTTGGACGGGAAGTTGTGGTAAATCACTTTCCAATCACCATCGCGCCAAGTTGTAAAATAGTTACTTCTGTGCGGCCCATGAGGGTAATGCATCAGGAACTGATCCTTGTGATTGCGATCTGATTTCCCGGTGAGCAGGATATCAAGTCGTGAACCATCAACCGTGTGTTCATCGGGTGCATTACTGTTGGTAAACGCAAGAAGGGTCGGAAACAAATCAGTCACCTTCGCCACCTTGTTCTGCACCGCGCCTTCCGGAATCGGAAGACGTTTTTGAAACGGATTGTTCGAATTGGCTTTGCCCCAGGCGGCAATGAAAGGAACACGCATACCTCCCTCGTAATGTGCCCCTTTCTTTCCCCGCAGTGGCGCGGCACACGCAACCGCATGCTGATGACCGAGGGGTGCATCCGAACCATTGTCACCCAGAAAAATGATGAGCGTGTTTTCCGCAATACCCAGGTCTTCCAGTTGATCGAGCATGTCGCCAAGCGATTTATCCATGCCTTCAATCAAGGTGGCGAACGCCTGAGCTGCCTTCGTTTTCCCTGAATCCGTGTAATGATCGGCAAAACGAGGATCGGATTCGAACGGCGAGTGCACAGCATAATGGGCGAAGTGTAGGAAGAATGGAGTCCCGCTATTCACGGCATGAGCAACTTGTTTTTTAGCTTCGATAGTTAGCGCCTCTGACAGGAACGTATCGGTCCCGTGATAATTCTCCAGATGCGGCACCGCACTATGATCCCGCTTGGTTCCGTGACCGTAATTTTTCAAACCGTAATAGCTACCCGGCGATCCAAAAGCCGCACCTGCAATATTCACATCAAAGCCAAGATTCAACGGCTCAGCGCCCTCATAATCTGTCGGACCGAAATGTGCCTTACCAATATGAATCGTTTGATAACCATTGGCTCCCAATATGTCCGGCAGTGTCACGTCTCCTTTCTTCAATCCACGCCAATTCCATGCGGGCGGTCCGTTGGGACCGGCATTGTCATTCCGCGGATTGATCCAGTTCGTCGATCTATGACGCGCGGCATTTTGGCCAGTGAGAAGGGAGATCCGGGTCGGCGAACAGACGCTCATCGCATAGAAATGATTGAATCGAATCCCCCGCTTTGCCAATCGTTCCATAGAGGGTGTGCGATAATAGTTATTCAGTGGATAGCGTTTCGGTTTTCCATCTGCGTCGGTCAGGAACGGAACCGAGGTATCCATGACCCCCATGTCATCCACAAGAAACAACAGGATGTTCGGCTGCGAAGGCGCCGCGAAAGAGGCAGGCACCCACAGCAACAGTGATACAAGTAACGCAATATATTTTTTCATACTAATTGGTAGGGAGCGTTGTCTCAGCGCAGCGCAGATTTACTCGGGATCAATGACATGAATAACCATTTCCAATCCTCAGGGTTGCGGGTGATAATGATATTTTTCACCCCACGCCATGACCAGCAATGGATAGGGGGCTCCTTTCAGACGATTGTAGGTCAACCAAAAAGGCTCACGGTGATCGATGGTATGACCCATTTCATTCTCATGACCTGGAATGATTACCTTTGGACGAAACCCTTCGGTAAGTCGAACGATATCTGTCGACCAGCAGTTGGGCATGAGCACGTCCACTTTGTAAAACTTGTGCACATCATCAATCCAGGCAAAGTCTTGTTTGTTGGACTGATCGCCTGTTTGAACAAAAGACAATCCCTCCGGGGTGATCACCAAGGGAACGTTGTTCTCAATACCAACCCCCTGATGGCCCGGATAAATGACGACCTGAAGATTTGTTTTTCCATTCTGAATCGTGAGAGTTTGTTTCTTATGTGGCACACGGCTTAAGTGAGTGATCTCCTTATGAATCGATTGATCCTTCCAGATTTCCGGAGGGGCAACCACAGGTTTTCCTTGAGCGAGGAATTCATGAGCAACCCATTCGTCGGCATGATCTCGATGACGATGGCTGATGAATAGAACATCGCACTGCTGCACCACCTTTCCAACCAGTTCATCCGGAAGCCCAAACTCTTTTACGTTCCTTAAATGACCTCTGACCAAATCAAAAGCAATTGTCACCGATGATGTTCGTATAATGAAAGATTCATTATAGAGTTTCCAGATGACGGCGCCATGATCCACCTTGGTTTGGGCCATCTCCTCAAACGTCTGAGCTATACGCATTCGAAGAAACTCCTGAACGGATGAGCGCTTCGGTGCATCCACCTCATGAAAAACGCCGTCGAGCATTAAAAGAACCATTTTCCGCTCAATCGGCTCAGGCAATTGGGGAGGATATTTTTCGAGAGCCTGATTAACAACATCCAATGTCCTTCGGGCCTGCGCATTCAGGAAACCATCCACATCCCCCCACCAATCAAACCGATCATGCAGTTCAGGATCATAAAACTGTATCGGCAAAGATTCCGACCGAGAATTACTAGAAACTGAAGTTTGTTGTGCGTAAACATCTGGTTGAACAACCAACAATCCCAGAATTAACACAGGAATCCTAACAAGTTTTTTCACAGAACAATTCTTCCAGATTCAAATTTTTATTCAACTTAATTATACCTTACTTCCTTATCAGAAAAGCAGGTAAATCTCGGTTCCCAAGAGTAACGATCCGAGCAGAACCGGAAGTAGTGCTTTCAACTGAAAGGAGGTTTTCCGTGTCTTGTGCTTGAATAACCGCATTCCTGTCAATCCTCCGACAACTCCCAATACCATGCAAATCAGAAGAACCCGTTCAGGAATTCGCCTCCAACTCCAAATGGAAAAAGTTTTGTCCAGACCGTAAATAATTAGGGCAGCACAGTTGACAGCAACCAACATTAATATAGGGAATGGGATCTCCATGATGATGATAATTGTTATTCCGGGAAGTTTGTCAATCCTTCAGAATGTCAAATCTGATTCGCGAGGCTCCCTCCCGTTCATTTCTTGTTCATTCGGCTGAATCGGCAACATTGTCGTTAGAGCCTGTTAAGAACTGAACTGATAGACATTTACACACGCAATATTATCTACTACCCATTCGGTATGTCTGACAAGCCTTCTATCCATCAGCATGAAACAAAATCGACCACTTCACCTCTTGCGATTTTCCTATGGACCGCATGCAGAAGAGCGGCTTTGTTGATCCTTTTATTCACACTGCAATCCGGCGCATTGGAAATACCATTCGATGATCTGACAGCCCTGCAGGGCATATTGTCCAAAAAGACAAAACACTACGAGATTGTTGACCCAGTGGTCGTGGACGGAAACAGTTATACTTTCAAGATAAAAAGCCCGCATGGCGAATACCAAGTGACTTCCATCACAAAGCTGCTAAAAACGTGCCATGAAATCCGAGTGATCGAAGAATACCAACACACAGAAGAAGGCGAACAAGTCTGGCATGGCACCAAGGAAGGCTTTAAGGAAATGGGACAGGGAGCCAAGGCGGTCATCATAAACCCAAGAAAATCAGGCAAGGCGATTGGGGCTTCTTTAGCCAAAACGGGTCGGAAAATCGGCCGGTTCTTTAAAACTACAGCCCCCGTGAGAAGGCCTATATTGTGCTTTACTTACAGCCTATGAAAAAAGTAGAAGGCATCATCAGGATTTACACCCATCTAGGCCAATCCACCACGATCGCTCAGGCCATTACGCAGTTTCATCAATTGGAGTTACTCCATGGATATCATCAATCCATAAGCCCTATTCAGAAATTGGTACCACTGGCCTATGGGGTAACCGGGATCACTGAGAAAGGCACACTGCTGGCCGCATCACCCATGGATCATGCTATCGCAACCGACGAACTCATGGCCATTCAGGATGAATTGGTGATGGCGGCAAAAAAGGCCCAATCTAAAGAAACAGTCCTATGGGTCGTTGGACAAGTCAACTCCAATTTTGTCACATCCAGTGCCGCTCAGGGCTTGAAGATCAAGGGAGAGTTTCTAAAGGACGCTGCCTTTTCAAGGTAATTGAGAAAGTGGTTTATAGTTGATTTCCACCAGTCCTGGTTGCTTTCCCTGGCGATTTTGTCGATTCAATCCGTGGCTGATCCGGATGCATGACGACAAGTCAGGAGGAAGGCTGTCAGATCCGAGATTTGTTCGTTTACTAGAATTTCTGAGAAGTTTCCAGGCATGGATGATTGATCCAATGTCCGCCTTGAAACAATCGATCCAACTTGAATGCGAACAATGGCTCCCTGCTGCGTGACGAGCTGAATTTCGGAATCTGTCTGTTGTAGGAGCGCTCCATAAACCGTGGAGACATCCGTCTCAATCTCCAGCAGTCGAAAGCCTTCAGTGATGACAGCACTGGGTTCGAGGATTGACTGAATGATTGTCTTCACATCGGCACGCGACCCGATACCGGAAAGATCCGGGGCCAAGTTGTTTCCTCGGCCTTGGATACGATGACACATCCAACATGCCGCAGCGGTTCTTTTGCCAAAGAAAAGCTCCTGCCCTCGATTGGCGTCGGCGTGCTCAAGCCGAGCAATAACTGCTTCCATAGTTGCAGGTTCGAGTGGAGGCATCGTTACTTCGATTCCCAATTGACTATTCAATTGAAGAATCTGGTGGTAGAGCCTGGTATCCGACTGGTTTGATGCTCGCAACATCAAATTTTTGACTTGTTCACTCGCGGCAAGATCGCTCGGATCCACCCCAAGCAGAATGTCCAGAATTCGGGTTTGAGTCGAGACGTCCTCACAGGTTTCGAATATACGTGACAAGGTTTTATCCCAACCTTCCGGCAAACTCCACAATTCGGGATCAGGCAAATGAGCCAATGTTTTGATTGCATTGATTTGTTGAGATTGACTTGAGTTTCGGCTCAGTTTATCGAGCAGAAAGGTATCGATTTTTTCAGGTAAACTTGGAGCTCGCTTCGTTAGAGAAAGGAGTCCATTGATCGCCGCACGGCTGAGTCGCTCGTTTCCTCCGAGGGCGTCCCAAAGGAAGGGCATGGCATGGATATCTCGCGCCAGAGGTGTGAGAACGAGTGCGCGTTCATCATCTTGCACCAGTCCTATGTAGAATTCTCGAATGTCTCGCCACTCGTCATCGCTTCTATACGTAGCGCGGGAGAGCATTGTTAGATACAATTGGCGCATCTTCGGTGATCCCGCCTCATTTGCCCGTTTCATGCAATTACCGACAGTTACGGATTGTTCCAATTCGATGCGTGATTTCGTATTCGGCATTTTCTTTGGTGGCAATGGGTTCAAGGCCCAGGTTGTCGTCCACTGTTGGATACGAGGATCAGGATCATTATTTGCCAGCGCCAGCACTTCATTCAAAGTCAGTTCATGCTTCTCTAACAAACTTAGAAGCGCCGCAAGTCGCACATTGGCTCGGTCATCATTCAGCAACTGCTTGCGAAAGGCAACGCGAGTCAGGTCTCGAAGCGCACCCCACCCTGCATAGAATACTAGTCGATCCTTCTCCTGAGCCAACCCGTCGATCAGGACTGAAAGCAAGTGGGTTTGTTTAGCCTGCCAAATTGCTTGAACTGCCTCGAATCGGACTCGGGGCTCGGGATCCATCAACGCCACCCCAACAATTTCCGGCAATCTATCCGCGGGGCGATGATTTCGGATTCGATACGTCAAAATGCGCAATGCCTGCAGACGCAAATTGAGACGATGGGGACCGATTACCGCAACCCAGTCATTCAAGGTTGCATCAATCAATTTGTCATGAGGAGCCATCCGTCCCACCGCCCAAATCGCCCAGGTTTCTTGTCCGCGACTGAGTTGCCCCGACTGGATCGACGCGATGAGTTGACGTTTGATGGAACTCCCCCGGAGCACCAGTTCATCTTGGGCGTTGACTCGCCACACAGGCAGGATGTGGTGATCCAGATCATCAACCAATTGATCAACGCTCCACTCGGAATAAGGCAGAGAACGCTTCACAGGAAACCATTCAGTGCGCGGAGCGACGGGTTGCCCGGTATAGGCAATGCGAAATATCCAGCTACCAACAGTACCTGGTTCATAATGGTAGTCTCCCCCCCAACCGCAGATGTAGATTGAGCCATCGGGTCCGAACTCCAAATCTGTGGGGCGATAGAGCATGCCTCCGCGCTGAGCAAAGGGTTCCCAGCGCCCGGCGCTCGGCTGCATCAAAGCTCCATCCCACACCGGCCGGTACACGTAGGTACCGTAGAGCCAGTCGTTCATGAAAAAGACATTGCGGTATTCCTCTGGGTAATGCGGATGAGTATAGTAAATGATACCCGTACCAGAACCGGAAAATACCGAACCACTCACGGGTGCTGTCGGCAGATGATTCTCACCGGTCCAATGACTACTGTAACTGTGTCCCCATCCAAAATGAGCTCCGAAGAACGGCATGATAATCCGATCACCCTGATTTTGATCGTTATCCGTGCCCAGCCAGTTAAAGCCGTCATTCATCGTCATATCCCATGGATTGCGCAATCCTCGAGAAACAATTTCAAGATTGGCCCCGAGCGGATCGCAACGGAGAATGCCTCCCTCCCTCCCCCAATCGTCACTCCAGTGATGATAAGACTTCTGATATTTTTCCGCGGTAAAGGTCTTTGGGGGATAAAAGTCCGGTGCCCGGGGAGGATGAACGACATCCCACAACTCACGAAAGGGACGAGGAGCAACATTGCCATATATCTCAGGTTGGTTATGACCTTTCGAGTTACCTTTCGACATATAAAGTTTTCCATCCGGTCCCCAGTTAAGTCCATGCAAAGAGTGTTCCCGATTACCAAGATCCGTGTAAACCATCACGTATTCATCGGCCTGGTCGTCGCCATCCAAATCCCGAACGATGGTCAACTCGGGCGCATTCGCCACATATAAATCATTTCCCTTCCAAGCCAGTCCTTGAATGCTGTTGAACCCTTCGGCGAACCGTTTTGTTTTATCCGCCATTCCATCGCCATCGGAATCAATGAGCAGGAGCACACTGTCGGGGGGTGTGTCCTCAAGGTTCCTTGGATACTGAGGCCCCTGACCGAGCATCATTCGGCCTTGGCCATCAAAACAAACTGCGGTCGGCTTGTATATCATGGGTTCGCGGGCGAAGACACCGACCTCAAACCCCGCCGGCACTCTGGGCAATTTGGACTGAGAGGGCGTCTGTCTCTTTTGGTTAGATCCAATAGCCTCCAGAAAACTCCGGTAGGCAAGGTTAGGATCAAAATCTGCCGCAACTCTGTTAGAATGAAGCAACACTCCATAGCGCAATCGGAATGCCTCCCCCTTCTTGACCAATACATTCTGTGTTTGTTTGCCCCTGCCTTTCAACTCGCTTTCTCCAAGAGGATTTGCAACGAGCAAACCGGTGGGGACTGCGTGCCACCACGGTTGTCGAAAATTCGCTGGATCATTCATGATCATGATACCGGCGTAAACCCCCTCGATCGGACCGCTGTAATCGCACCAATCGGACGTGTTGGTTCGGATTGATTTCAAGTCGGTACGACCTTTGCTGTCAAGGATGCGTCCACCTTTTTCCGAAGCAAGGGCAATCGGTGTTGCCACTCTGACTGCAATGCCCATTTCTTCCTGATCACCGAGCCAAAAATCGCTTTTCTCACGCCGAAAAGTGCTCTCGCAAATCATGAGAATTCCATTGGGTTGCTTGAGAAAAGTATATCGACAGACCTGCTCGCAGAACGTTTCAGATCCCTCGGTGGTGAGTAACCGGTTTCGAACGGCAAAGGATCCTCGGTCCTTGCCGCCTTGAGGCTCTTCAATAAAATTACCACCAATGACTTTGGCCTTCAGTCGCCAGTAATCGTTTCCACCCACATCCCCGAATCCCCACCAAAGACCGGGGTGATAAGATTCATGATCCGAGAAGTCACCCTTTTGAGGAGGGTGATTCCGAGTAACTTGAATCCCCTGATTCGGGTCATGCAGTTGCTGGAAATAGGGTCGAGTCGTTTTGGGATCATTCCAGACGTATATGGCAAAGGGTTTTTCATCAACTGTGATGATTAGTTGCCCATCTCCTTTGTTCAGTTTGACTTGAGACTGCGCATTAGTAATCAGAAAGAGAGTGCAAGCCACAATCATAACCCATTGCGATAGCATTTTGGTAAGGTCGATCAGGACTGGCGAATTAGACAAATCTAATCCGTTCCATCGAGAGGAAGTTATAGTTTTCATAATTGTCTACGCAATATGCCATTCCAGTCAGCGATATAAAATGCAAAAAACGACATTAAGCTTGCGAAAAAGAAACCACAGGCACTACTACCTTATGAGTTCTTCCCTATTCGAACCCGAGATCGGCTTAATTGGTGTCGGCTTAATGGGTAATGCCCTGGCCGAACGCGCATTAGAGTCGGGATTTTCTGTGATCGGTTATGATCTGATTGAGGAGCGGACCTTGAAACTTTCCAATCACGGCGGAATCCACGCATCTTCGGCAATCGAGGTAGCGCAGAGTTGCGATTGGCTGGTCTATTCGGTCATGACAACCGAACAAGTTGAAGCATCATTGGAGCAGTGTTGGGAACATCTACTGCCTGGACAAATCATCATTGATACATCGACCGGCGACCCTGAAAGCATGGCAAAACTGGGAAGTCGTTTGGCTGAAATCGGGGTACATTACCTTGATGCCACAATAGCTGGAAACAGCGAGGAAACGCGCCGTGGAGAAGTAATGGCTTTAGTCGGGGGAGATGCCGGAGCCTTCCAGGAATGCATGCCATTCCTTCGATGTTTTTCGAAAGAGGTCTATCACATGGGCCCAACGGGACACGGTGCCAGAATGAAACTCGTATTCAACCTCGTTCTGGGGCTGCATCGAGCAGTCCTGGGTGAAGGATTGGTCTTTTCGGAAAAAATCGGAATCGACCGAAATACAGCCCTGAATATCTTAAAGGCAGGTGCCGCCTATTCCTATGTAATGGAAAGTAAGGGGAGCAAAATGCTGGCTGGTGATTTTGAACCTCAGGCAAAACTGGAGCAGCATCTAAAAGATGTCAATTTAATGCTGAGCATGGGGAATCGCAATAATGCACATTTACCCCTGTGCCAAAAACACAAGGAACTTCTATCCCAATTGGTCAGTGAGGGGCATGGTGCGCTGGACAACAGTGCCATTATCCAGGCATTTGAGTAGATCATTAGTTCCTGATTGAAGGGTAATAAAAAGTGCGGGAAAGGGCGTGCTGTAGCATACGCTGAACTACCATTCGGTTAAGCGATTTTCGCACAGGTTTTAAGGACGTCATCCCTGAAGCTGGCCGCACCGAGGCCGGAACATGGAATGACTTATACAAATTTCATCGATTCCGGCTCAGCGCGCCGGGCTTCAGGGATGCCTGTATTCCATTGTCTCTTCCTTAATCTACTGATAGGATGTTCACCCTGTGAACGAACTCAGTTGGATCGATGGCGCAGTCATCATCATTTACCTCTTTCTCATCACTTGGCTCGGCATCCGAGCAGGGCGAGGTGTAAAGCGTTCCATCGATTTTTTCATGCCGCGAAAATTCGGTAAGGCAAAAATGATCATGCACGCATTCGGCACCGGCACGGCGTCGGACCAAGCCGTGAGTGTGGCTTCGGCAACCTTTCAGATGGGACTTTCCGGGATTTGGTATCAATGGCTCTGGCTTTTCTCAACTCCATTTTACTGGATCATTGCTCCGATTATGAGACGCTTCCGGGCGACCACCACTGCGGACGTTTTCGCACTGCGTTACCACAAAAGCGTTGCCGTCCTCTTCGCCCTTATCGGGATTGCATCGATGGCAGTAAAAATCGGAGTCATGCTGAAAGGCGCCGGCGCGTTGGTGGAATCCGGAACAGGCGGACTGATCGGTGCCGGTTGGGCCATCGCGGTAGTCACGGTGCTGTTCGTGATATACGGCATGGCCGGCGGACTCAGCGCAGCCATTGTCACCGATTTCATTCAAGGCATCCTCACCATCGTTTTCTCGGTCATGCTCCTGCCCTTCGTCCTGAAGGCTGTCGGTGGATTCTCCGAAATGCGAACGACCGTTACGGAAGGGATCACTGATCGCGAAATGATGTCTCTGGTAGCCCCAGGCGAAATCGGAGCCTTCTTCATAATCATGCTGTCGATCCAGGCGTTGGTAGGGATAGTGGCTTTTCCCAGCGCCATGGGTAACTGCGCCGCCGGTAAAACGGAGATGGAAGGCCGGATAGGTTATATGTGCGGCACCTTCATAAAACGCCTCTGTACCATTGCCTGGTGTCTCACCGCGATCGCCGCCGTGGCTTGGTATCTCAAAAGCGGGATCGATCTCGATACGATCAAACCGGACAACGTATATGGCGATATGGCTCGCACTTTTCTGCCCACAGTCTTTCCGGGTCTGTTGGGGATTTTCATCGCCACTCTGCTGGCGGCCGTCATGAGTTCCTGCGATTCCTTCATGATCTCTGCTGCCGGATTATTTACCGAAAACCTCTATCGGCCAGCCGTCAAGAATCGTCCGGCATTTCATTATATTCAGGTCGGACGCATCGCTGCGCTCGTCATCGTGGCTCTCGGTGTCGTCTTTGCGTTTTGGGTGGAGGATGTGGTCAAAGGTCTTATGATCTGGTTCAAGATCACACCCATGATGGGCATCGCTTTCTGGCTCGGTTTAATCTGGCGGAAAACCACCGCGGCCGGGGCATGGGCTGGCACAATCACCGGCTTCGCCACTTGGTGGCTATTATCACAATCCCCAGTTATCGAATGGTTCGGACAACTTCCGGTTGCCGAT
>DUCD01000201.1 GCA_012959985.1 Verrucomicrobiales bacterium
CGCGCTGCAAGACCATGTTGCTCCGGAAAATGCCATGCGTCTTCAGGGCATCGGCCGCCATGAGCCCCTGCACCACGATCAACCCGAGAAGGGCGAGAATTGAGATAGACCTAAGTCGAAAGTTTGTACTGTGCATCCTCATTATTGGATACAATAGAAGAACCCTTTGGGGTTACGACAATTTACTATCTCTCAAATGCGTTTTTTTAACGCGGTTTTGCGTCACAAGGAGTTAATCCATACAGGGCACCTTAAAATTCACTTCAGAGACGTCCCATGGCTGTGCCATACCCAATTAAAGGGACGCGATCCCCCCGGATGCAATCCCAGCCTACGAATCCACTGAAATAATCCGTGTAAGATCTCATTCAGGGGCATTGACGTGGTGGGCTGAACCAGTCAAAAGTCACTCATGGCCCATTGTAACGCGGCAATCGCAATCGTTCTGGGTATGTGGATACCCTCGACTGTGCAGGCTCAGACTCCATTGCCGAACCAAATTGAAAAGTTTGTTGAGAAGCACTGTTCGGATTGCCATGACGGCCCTGATGCCGACGGAGGGATAAACCTTTACGAACTCGATTTCGATTTGAGTGATGAAGAAAATACTCGGCGCTGGATTCTCGTTCATGACCGTATCGCCTCGGGTGAGATGCCGCCTGCAAAGAAACCCCGACCGGATGCGACCAGTTCTCAGAAAGTTCAGCGTCTGCTGTCTGACGCCATCTGCGATGCAGAGAACCAACGGTCCGGAGTGGTTTTACGCCGTCTCAACAGGCGGGAATATGAGAACACGGTGCGAGATTTGTTTCAGACCGATGTTCAGATAACTGGACTGCCTGAGGATACGTCCACAGATGGATTTGACACTGTCGGTGAAGGGCTAGCGGTTTCCGCAGAGGCCATGCAGGCATATCTTGATGCGGCAGACTCTGTATTGGACGCCGTATTTGGCGAACCTACCAAACCCAAATTTATCCGCCACGAAACGAATCTACTCAAGCAAGTGGATTGGAAAGGCAGACCGACAGACGGCCAGTTTGGCAAGATGTTCCGGGTAACCGATGACGGACTGGTGATTTTTCAATCGGGGTACTGTCCGACTAATCTGGTTAATTTTGCCCGTTTGCGGGCGCCTGCGGGAACCTACCGAGGAACCATGCGTGCCAGGGCTGTCCAAAGTGACAAACCCGTCACGTTGCGTATCTACGCTGGTGATACAATCGTTAATCGGCGAGAGCGGCACTTGGTAGGATACTACGATGTGCCACCCGATAAGTGGACGACCATCGAGTTTGTTGATCAGTTAGTGCAGGATGGTGGAACCTTTCAGCCGAAATGCTACAACACTAAAGACACCCGGAAAGATGCCGACACCTATCCAGAGCCTGGAATCGAGATCGGTGATATCGTCATTGAAGGTCCAATCGATGCGTGGCCCCCCCCCAGTCGCGCCTATCTTTTCGGTGATGTGGATCCCGAAACTGCCACCGTCAAAGAGGCTGAGGAGATCATCGCCAGAATTCTGCCGGACGCATTTCGTCGACCGGTTGCTTCGGAGGAGATCGCACCATACTTGAAGATCTTTCAAGAATCGATTACTGCGGGAAATCAGTTTGAAGAAGCCTTGCGAGTGAGTCTGAAGACCATCCTCTGCTCACCGGAGTTCTTGTTTCTTGATGAACCGGGAGGCGATGAGATTGGGGCGTATGCGTTTGCTTCCAGACTTGCGTACTTTCTATGGAGTTCAATACCTGATGGTGAACTGCTTAAACTGGCAGGAACGGGGGCATTATCAGACCCCAGCGTCATCAAGATTCAGATTGAGCGAATGTTAGGCGATCCCAAAGCAAAAGCGTTTACGAAGAATTTCACGGGTCAGTGGTTGGATTTGCGCGACATCAATTTTACAGAACCTGACGCCAATCTGTATCCTGAGTTTGACGAGTTACTTCGACTTTCAATGATCAGCGAAACGGAATTATTCTTCCAGGAGATCCTCGACAAGGATCTATCGTTGCTGAATTTTATTGAATCTGGTTTTACCTACCTCAATGGCAGGCTTGCCAGCCACTATGGAATCGAAGGGGTAGTCGGACAGAAATTCCGCAGAGTAAAGCTGCCGCCAGACAGCATGCGCGGTGGGCTGTTAACGCAGGCGAGTATCCTCAAGGTCACCGCCAATGGGACCTACACGTCCCCGGTCCTGCGTGGGGCCTGGGTGTTGGAAAACATCCTTGGCACACCAACTTCTACGCCACCAGACAACGTTGGCTCGGTGGAGCCTGATACTCGCGGCGCGACAACATTGCGCGAGGAGCTCGCCAAACATCGAGAGGCGAAATCCTGCTCAGCCTGTCATCGCAAGATAGACCCGCCTGGCTTTGCGCTGGAGTGCTTCGATCCCATTGGAGGATTCCGCGAACGTTACCGAACCATGGCAGAAAGCGGCGAGCGACCAGGGATATCACGGGCTCCGTTTACCTGGAAATGGGTTCGTTTTCGTATTGGCTTGCCGGTAGATGCGACAGGCAGAATGTCCGACGGTGAGCAGTTCACGGATATCCGTGATTTCAAGAAACTTCTCGCCCACGATCCGGACCAAATTGCGCGCAACCTCACGGTGAAGTTGTTGACCTACGCTACCGGTCGCAAGATTGGCTTCGCGGATCGGATAAGGGTCGAAGTGATTGTAAATAATTCGCGTAAACAGGGTTACGGATTCCGTTCATTGATCCATGCCGTGGTGCAGAGTGAACTGATGAGAAAACCATGAATGAAGTGACGACACGTAGATCCTTTCTCCGCGGGACCGGAGTAGCCCTGGCGCTTCCGGTACTCGAATCGTTGTATCCAGATAAGGCCGCTGCTGCTGCGCCTACTGCAGCAGGCGGTCGACGCAAGCGGATGGTGGCGATTAATATCGGCTTGGGGTTGCATGCGCCCAATATGATTCCGGAAACGGCGGGGCGTGGTTTCGAATTACCGACCTATCTCAAAATTCTTGGCGATTACCGCGACCAGTTTACTGTAATGTCAGGAGTTTCCCACCCGGAGGTGGGTGGTGGACACCATTCCTATAAATCCTATCTGACCTGCGCGCCCCATCCCAATGGCGCCGGTTTTCGCAACTCAATTTCTCTCGATCAGTTTGCTGCTGCGGAACTCGGGACAGAGACTCGTTTTGCCTCACTCTCGCTCAGCAATAGAGGGCCCGGGCTTTCCTGGTCTCGTTCGGGAGTTGAGATTCCCACACTAACACGTCCGTCACATGTCTATAGAAAGCTATTTATCGAAGGCTCCGCAAAGGAGGTGACCCATCGTGTACAGCGGCTGAAAGATGGCCAGAGCGTGCTGGATGTTGTCATGGAAAAGACCAACAGGATGCAGCGTCGACTGAGCGGCCGCGACAAGGAAAAGTTGGACCAGTACTTCGAGGCTGTCCGTGAGGCAGAACGCCGACTGCATAAGGCCGAAGCCTGGGAACTCAAGCCGAAGCCCAAAGTCGAGGCCAAGGCTCCAGTGGATCAGACCGACTCTAAAGAAATAATTGAGCGTATGCGCCTGCTATACGACGTCATGCATCTTGCTATCGAGTCCGACTCGACGCGATTCATCACCTGTAATTTTCCAGGCATGAACTCGGTGCCTGTCATTCCGGGGGTCGACATCGACTATCACAACCTTTCGCACCACGCGAAGGATCCCGCTAAAATAGAGCAGCTGACCATTGTTGAATCGGCAGTGATTAGTGAGTTCGCGGCTTTTTTGAAGAAACTCGACGAAAGCGCGGAACCGGGCGGGTCTCTGCTGGATTCCACCATGGTGTTGTTTGGTTCCAATTTGGGCAATGCGAGCAACCATGACACCAAGAACATGCCCATTGTACTCGCTGGCGGTGGATTTGATCACGGTCAGCATTTGGCGTTCGATAAAAAGGACAACTACCCATTACCGAACCTCTACGTGTCAATGCTTCAGCAACTTGGATTGGATGTAGACCGGTTTGGAACAGGCTCTACCACCATGCGTGGATTGAACATGGGTTAGGCGCTTGCAGACTGATCGGGCTAAGTATGAGCAGCGTTTGTGATCGAACCGTTCTTGTTGGCTGAGGCTGGGGATGGCGCTAAAGCGGGGAAAGATGACCTCCAGAGCGAGGAAGCGGGTCTTGGTGATTGGGGGAAGATAAGAAAAGTCCGTCTGTATGGGCGGGCTTTTTTTAGGTGTTGGTGAGAGAGGAAATGACAATGAAAAACAATTGATTCATGGATCAAAAGTTTTTTTAAAACAGGAAAACAGAGAAAA
>DUCD01000202.1 GCA_012959985.1 Verrucomicrobiales bacterium
TCAGTTGAGTTGTTGTTCGATCCGTGGTCTCATTCAGATCGAAACTGCCAGTAACCATAATTTTAACAATGCTTCCTTATTTACGAAAAAACCTGTTGAAACTCGGATTGTTGCCCATTCTGATCTGGGCTCTGACTTCCTGCACCACTGTCAGTGAAACCGGACGTTCTCAACTGAATTTTATTCCTGCGTCACAGGAATTGCAGTTGGGTATTCAAAGTTTTTCGACGATGAAGGAGGAAATGCCCATTTCCAAGGACCCGAAGATCAATGAGATGGTGACGCGTGTGGGGAAGCGAATCGCCGAAGTCGCCCATCTGCCCAATGCGGAATGGGAATTTGTAGTGTTTGAGAGCGAGCAGGCCAATGCGTTTGCATTACCGGGCGGTAAAGTCGGGATTTATACCGGGATTCTCTCTATTACAAAGGACGAAACTGGGTTGGCAACGGTCATTGGACATGAGGTGGCTCATGCTTCGAAAAGTCATGGTGCTGAACGGATGTCCAGAGCCTTGGCTATCCAGTTCGGCGGATCAGCGATTTCCGCGCTTTTGTCGGGAACAGAAATTAGTGATAACAAAAAGCAGGCTGTTACCACTGTCTATGGTTTGGGGATGAATCTCGGGGTCGCACTGCCGAACAGTAGAGTTCAGGAATCTGAGGCTGATCAGATCGGCTTGTTGTACATGGCTCGTGCCGGTTACGATCCTGCCCAGGCCGTTGAGTTCTGGAAACGATTCAAGGAAATCAATGATGCTCAAGGCACCTCAACTCCCTGGTTTCTTCGAACCCATCCACTTGATCAGACGCGTATCGATCAACTTAAGGAATGGCTCCCCGCAGCAAAGAGAGAATACAGAGCCCGTAATTAATGTTTAGATTCTTCAAAAGCATTTTCTTCATCCTCGTTGCCTTGGGTGTCGCCCCGTCATCACTCTGTTTGTCTGCTGGCCGGAATATCCTGGACGGACCCTACACGTGGAGAATCACATCTGCCGTTCCCAGCGATAACTCGGAGGGGGATACAAGAAAGCTTCCCACTCGGGGAAGGATTCCTTTTGTGATTGATCCTGTTATGGAGACCTTAGCAGGTAACTCCGAGTGGATACCGGATTGGCCGGATTCTGCTGAGTCGGATGAAAACGGAAAGGTTAGCCATACGCATTTGAGGAATGGTTGGGCAGCTACGGTTCTGGAAGTCTCAAAACCTCAAACTGCCTTGCTGAAAGGAAAGGGTTTTTCAGCGGTTTTTGTAAATGGGGATCCTTTCGGATTGGACATCTACTCACTTGGAATTCTTCGGATACCGATCCCATTGAAAAAAGGAAAGAATTCTCTGATTGTGAAAAGCACGCGTGGCTCATCTTTTACATTGAGTCTGGAAGCAGTCGGGGACTCTCTCAACATGAACCGTGAGGATGCATTGCTTCCCGATCTGAGATCCGGAACTCTGCTCGAAGCACCGGGAGCCGTTGTGATTCTCAATCAAACCGATCGGTTGATTGAGGATGCCCGATTGGTGGTTGGTGGCAGCAATGGATTTGCTCTGCTCGAAAATCGGCTTCAACCGGTTCTTCCCTATGGCCTTATCAAGGCCCCCTTTACGATTCGACAATTGCGACCTCAGAAGGAGATGGATTTCAATGAAAACCACGGGGTGGATTTGCCTTTGCAACTTATTTCAGGAGAGCAAGTGATTCAGAGGTTAACCCTGTCCCTGAAACAAGTGCAGATCGATCAGAATTATAAAGTGACGCGTATTTCTGAAATCGATGGATCTGTTCAATATTACTCAGTTCGTCCCCCAATTGCCTACGATAAGCAGAAAACTTACTCACTTTACTTGTCGCTTCACGGAGCCTCAGTAGAAGCGACCCGTCAAGCTGCAGCCCATTATTCAAAATACAACGCCTTCACTCTCGCACCCACCAATCGACGTCCTTTCGGATTCGATTGGCAGGAATGGGGCAGAATGGATGCTTTGGAATCCTTGACACATTTCCTGAAATTGCATTCGGAAGTCGATCAGCAACGTATCTATCTGACGGGACATTCTATGGGGGGACATGGAACCTGGTATCTTGGGGCCCTTTATCCCAGCCGTTGGGCTGCCATCGGACCCTCGGCCGGTTGGGTTTCCTTCTTCTCGTACGGAGGAGGGGTGCAGCCCGGTTCTTCCCGTTCTATTCTGGAACCTCTGGAGAGGTCGAAGAATGAAAGCGACACATTGGCTTTACTAACAAATTACCTCGGCTTGCCTGTTTACCCTATACATGGTGACAGTGACCGAACGGTTCCAATTGCCGAAATGGATCGTATGGTTGAGCTTCTTGAGCCAATTCATGACGATTTACAATCCTACCGACATCCCGGTGGAGGGCATTGGTATGATCCCCCGGATCATCCGGGAGCGGAATGCATGGACTGGAAACCACGGAATGATTTCTTCCAGAAAAGAGTGACACCCACCGCTCCGACTACGCTTTCTTTCAAGACGCAGAATCCCTGGATTTCCAGTGGCCATTTTTGGGTGAAAGTTCTCCAGCAGCTCACGTCAGGTGATATCAGCTCCATCGAGGCCGAATTTTCTCCGAACGCCGATGGAGTGAATTTGAAAACGGATAACATTCGTGCTTTTTCCCTGGATTTCCACTCTTTCCTTTCTCATGACAGACCCTTGGAATTGAACATCAATTCTCAGGAATTGACTGCCCTGACTGAAAACCGTTCGTTAACCCTTTCCAAAGAATCGGGCCGATGGAAAGTCGTGAAGCAGATTCAATCCGGTGAAAAGTCACCCGAAAGATTTGGTCCATTCAAAGCAGCCTTTGAGAACCGCATGATCTGGGTCTATGGCACACACGGTACTTCAGAAGAAAATAAAGCGGGGTTGGCTCAGGTGAGATTTGATCAGCAAAGATGGTGGTATCGAGGAAATGGAAATGTTTTGGTGATCCCCGATACTCTTTATTCTGTGAATAAATACCCTGATCGTAATGTTATTCTGTTCGGGCATGCCGACATGAATTCAGCTTTCAAGGCTGTGCTTCCTGATGACTGCCCCGTGGAAATTCACCGGGAAGAGGCAAAGGTAAATGGTGAAATATTCACAGGTTCGGTCGGAGCCTATTTTCTATATCCTCGAAAAGACTCAAGCCAATATAGCGTCGCCGTTGTCGGGGCCAGTTCGGTCGTTGCAATTCGACGAAATTTCCTCTCCCGTTTTTATACTTCTGGAGTCTCCCTGCCGGATTACACCTTGTTTGGGGCTGGTTTTCTGGAACAAGCCGATAATGCGGTTCTTGCCTGTGGGTATTTCGATAATAATTGGAGAATAAAACTCCCCTCGAATGACGGAAACGCTCCATCTCTAAAGCACTGACATCAACCTTCAAATCATTCGAAATACCATTCATCATTAATTTTAAATGAATTATGATAGAGCCCAGTGCCTTCAGCTTTCACTGCAACGATAAAGCTCGCGTGTATTCTAGGTTGAGAATTGGTTTGTACCAGGAAAACTTTTTTAAAAAAATCGGATTTTGGCTTGCACAGACTATTTCCCTGGATTAAGTTCGCCGACCTCATTTCGGGTCCAATAGTGATTCGAATGAAGGAAGATTCTAAAGGATTGGGTCGATAGCTCAATTGGTAGAGCAGCGGCCTTTTAAGCCGTTGGTTCAGGGTTCAAGTCCCTGTCGGCCTACCAATCCTGTATGATTCTTTTTGGCGTGACAAGGTCATTGAGCTGCCTATACTCGCCTCTCTTTTACAGACGACCCTATCGTCTAGTGGTTTAGGACACCGCCCTTTCACGGCGGTAACCCGGGTTCGAATCCCGGTAGGGTCGCCATTCTTCCGGATCTTGTTCCAGATAAGCGAGTTACACCCTTAGTTTAGGTTCTGGTTGAAGGTTTTTCCCTCAGAAGTCATAACATTTTCATAACGTGTTCATCTATGTCCACTCTCGTTTATGTCGTTCAACGATGTCAAAAGAGACGATTGCTGAACTCGTATTTCTTTACAATTTGAAGCATTCCTCAAGGGGATGCGCGGTAGTTAAAAGTGTTTGAAACTGGATTGTGATGATCCGGGCATAGAGCACGCCGAGTACCCGTTAAGACGCGTGGGAAGCGGCAAGCGAAAGACTTTCACCAATCTTGGGGAGCAGTTTCTGGATCAATGGATGGAAGATAACGCTTTTGTCTGCTGGGTTGAGCATGACGAACCGTGGGAGCTTGAAAAAACGCTACACTCAGCATGAAGAGGTGGAAAGAAAGGATCGATCTTCCATCCCTCCGACTT
>DUCD01000203.1 GCA_012959985.1 Verrucomicrobiales bacterium
GGTGCGCAGAGCGCGGCGGAAATGGGCTCAATCAAGCAAGGTCCCTTGGAGCAGCGTGAGGAGCAACCCATCAACTCTGGGCTCGTGAGGAACATGTTCGGACATCCCCTCGCGTCCTACCAGATCCCACAGCTTACGCACGGACAGGGAGTGTGCAAACAGCGGGCTTGTTTACGTCCTTTCAGCAGATCCAGTTGACGCCTCTGAGCAACATCATCCAGATGACCGGGTCCTTTCAGATCGAGTATCGGCACACCGATCGGTCGAAACAAGGTTCCCTGATAAGTGGATGGCATGAATCCCGAAGACCAGTTCGGTTGTCCGGAAATAGGTCCTCCACGATTGTCCATAATCACGACATAACCCGGAAGACTCTGGTTCTCCGTCCCTAATCCATACAGGCACCAACTACCGAGTGAAGGTCGCCCGATGAAAGTGGAACCGGTGTTCATCGCTACCAAAGCCGAGCCATGTGCATGACTGTCGGCATGGCATGAGTTGATGACAGCCAACTTATCCGCATGGCGTCGCACATTCGGAAAATAGTCGGAGATGAGAAGTCCACTTTGACCTCCGGGACGGAAAGGTCTCCAGTTAGGTGTCAGATACCCAACTTTGCGCCCTCCCGAATTTATGTAGTTTTTACCGTCCGGCAGAGTCTTTCCCGCGTACTTCACCAACTCGGGTTTGTAATCGAAAGTATCCACCTGACTGGGAGCCCCATTCATCATCAGGAAAATCACACTCTTGACTTGAGAAGGGTAATGAGAGGGACGGGTCGTGCTTCCAACCGCTTCCGGTTTGTTAGCGGCACCACGTGCATGTCGCATAAAGAAGCCATCCCCTCCTAGCAGCGATGCCAAAGCCAAACCGGTAAAACCCCCGCCCATTTCCCAAACAAATTCACGGCGCGTCAAACCGCAGGGAAAGAGACCTCGACTATCTGTGCGGAGTGAGGCCGGAGCGGAATGATTAGGTAGCGGTTTCATAATCAATCCAGGTATATGAATTCGTTGGCGTTCAACAGAACGTGGCACAGTGATGCCATTGCCTGCAATGGAGAGCCTCCGTTGGAAACTCCGTCCCGGGATTCAACAGTTTTCTGAAAATGGTCAGCCTGCTTGAGTAAATGATCCCGGGCCATTGCAAGCTCATCCTCATTAGGATCACGGCCGAACGCTAAATTCCAGGCACGGTCGATTTGTCGATTCTGACCTGCCGGACCCACTTCCCTGAAAATCCGTCGAGCCATGGATTGGCTTTGATGATGAACGAATGGATTGTTCATCATCACCAGAGCCTGCGGTGCCACTGTGGAAATATTCCGCTGCCCACAAGGTCGCGTGGTATCCGCAAAATCGTACGCCGTCATCATCGGCAGAATACGGGATCTTCTAGTCATCAGGTAAATACTTCTCCGCGCCCGTTGATCCGGTTCCGATTCTTTCCAATCCCCGCTTTTCCGGGAAAGCCCTTCCAAGGCTTCTTCACTCATACGCGGATAAAAACTGCTTCCCCTCATTTCTGGATTCAAGTTACCACTGACGGCAAGCATCGAATCCCGCAGCGCTTCAGCGTCCAATCTCCGACGGTTGCAGTGCCACCAATACCGGTTTTGAGAATCATTCAGTGCAATGGCCTCCTGTTGAGGATGAATTGAAACCTGCCGGTAAGTTCGGGACATCATGATCAATCGATGCATCCGTTTCATCTTCCACGATTGACCCTCTCCCTCCACAGATGCCTGCGATGGATTCATGAACTCAGACGCCAACCAGTCCAGAAGTCTCGGATGAGTCGGAGGATCACTCTTAAACCCGAAATTATTCGGAGTTCTCACAATCCCCTGCCCGAAATGGTGAAGCCACAGACGATTCACCATGACTCTTGCCGTCAATGGATTACCGGAATCCGTCATCCATTGTGCCCACTGCAATCTTCGATGTGTGGTTCCGCTGCCGGGAGGCGGTGATACAAGCGGTCGATCGATATTGGGCACGGCCGATAGAAAGCCTGGAACTATCAAAGCACCTGGACGATGGCGATCCCCTTTGATCAGCAAGTGTATCGGCTCAGCAGTGGCCTTTTTATCGGTCCATCCGAAAACGTCATAGCCGAGACGCTTCGCATCGGGGCCTCCCAGATTTCCCTGTCCGATGTAGCCGGACCAAAACATGGCAGCCATCCGGTAGTAATCCGTCTGACGAATGGGATCAAATTTATGGTCGTGACACCGGGCGCACTTTACAGTTAACCCGAGGAAGGCGGAAGAAGTGGTGTGCACCATATCTTCAAGCCGCTCATATAAATAATCGGCCGGGTCGTTGGGTTCATCGTTCCAGGTACCGGCCCGAATCATTCCGGTGGCAATAACGGAATCTTCATCACGATAGGAAACTTCATCACCGGCCAACTGATCCGTAAGAAATCGGTCATACGGCATATCGGCGTTGAAGGCGTTAATAACCCAGTCTCGATACTTCCAGATATTCGGCTTCAGTTGATCTCTTTCATAGCCGCTGGTTTCGGCGAACCGCACCACATCAAGCCAGTATCTGGCCCAACGTTCCCCATAGTGCTCAGAGTTCAGTAAACGATCAATCAGCTTGGCATACCAGTCCGGCGAGGAATCATTCAAAATAGTATGCACGTCCTTCGGGGAAGGCGGCAATCCTATCAGATCAATAGTTACCCGACGAATAAGTGTTCGCCGATCTGCCAACGGAGCAAATGTAAATCCCAGCTCTTCATGTCGGGCACCGATAAAGGCATCGATTGAATTACCGGAATCAATGTCGTGCGACAATGTAGGGACCTCAGGTCGTTTTATTGGCTGAAGCGCCCACCAATCCAATCCGGCACGAACCTCATTCGTGCGTTCATAAATATCAAGTGCTCTCCCTTTCGGCCATGAAGCGCCGCTATCAATCCAGCGCTCCATAGATGTCCGCTCCGAAAGTGGCAACTTCCTGGAACGTCCTTTGGATTCGGGTGGCATCTCTCCATCCTGAATCCGTTGCCAGAGATAGCTACCGGAAGCATTTCCGATCTCAATGACCGTTCCGCTTTTTCCACCTCGAAGAATTCCCTCCCTGGAAGATAGGTCCAAGCCTCCTTCGGTTTTTACCGGGCTATGACATTCCAGACAATTCCGGATGAGCAGTGGAGCAATTTCCTTCTCGAAGTCAGACCCGTTCGCCAGACTGTTCCATCCGGTGATCAGGCAAATGGCCAAGAGAAGATAAACCATGGGGACTCAATCCTTCAATGGAAGCAACTCCACCTTGCGGAATTCAACGGGATGACTTTCCGATTGCAGGGAAATCGTTCCACCAGACAACATTTTGTCACCATCCTTGATCATTTTCTTTGCATTCGGATCGCCTGGATCGAGCTGAGGACGATTGAGTTCAAACACAACTTCTCCATCCATGTGATGACGAATAACTTTATTGCCATGCACTTCGACCTCCACGGTAACCCACTGATCGCCGTGGTAAGTTTTGGAACTAGAGTTGATGCAATGTCGGGTAATTAATTTTCCGTCCATTTCAATGTGAGTTCCCGGGGTACAGACATTCGCGGTAGTCCGTTTTCCGGATCCGCGGCCACCGAGCAACTGAACTTCCACCGAAACCGGAAAATCCTGCCCCTTGGTCATGCTTTCGGGAGTCTGCCCGTGTATCATGATACCGCTGTTGCGGAAGGCCCACCCCGGTCCACCAGACGCCTGATCCCCCACAAAACGGTATTCCACCCGCAAGCGATAATGAGAAAACGGCTGGTGATAAAAAATGTGACCAAACCGTTCGCTGAATTGTTCATAGCCTTCATAGGAGGCCTTCATCACCCCATCCTCTACCCGAAATGTGTTTCCAAAATTGTCTCCCAGGTCATAACCCCGGATCTTGATCTTCCATCCATCCAGATTTTTGCCGTTGAACAATTGGATCCAATGGGCGTTCTGGTCCGCTTTTTTCTGATCCTGAGAATCCTCTGCGGCGGGAGTTTGGAAAATGCCGGCTAAAACCAAAATCACAATGAGTCTGTATTTCATCATGCCGGATGCTAAACCATTCACAGAATGAGGTCGATCCTGTTTATCGTTCTTCCGGGAATTACAGAGGACGCGTCTGTTGAATCTGAAGATTCCAAAAGTAGAGCGTATTGCACTGCCATTAGGTTAAGGAATCAGGCACCCCTGAAGCTGGGGGCGTCGACCCCGCAACCGCGCAAGATTCGTGTTGTCGATGAGGGAATCAGGCACCCCTGAAGCTGGGGGCGTCGACCCCGGATCATTG
>DUCD01000204.1:0-10834 GCA_012959985.1 Verrucomicrobiales bacterium
TTTGACCACCTGTAACTGCGTCTTCGCCTGCGATACCGACGCCTGGAGCATATCGGATTTCAAATGACTGAGAGCGTTTAATGCGGCTACCCGAACGGGAACACCTTCATCTGGATTAGTGAACAAATCATTCAGCTGAAATTCGGATTCTCTCAACTCAAGAATCCCGCATAATTCCACACCTAATGCTTTCAACTCAGTATCGGTGTCTTTCAAAATCGCAACCTGAATGGATCTGAATGCGTTTCGCAGGGAATCTATGGGCCGCTCCGGAATAGGTTGCCATTCTCCCGTGAATTAGTCTCAAATTAGTGCCGAATTAGTGCGAATCAGTGCCATGGCCAAGGCGATGGCAATGGCTGGAATGGCTATTGTCGGACGTGATATATATGGAGTATTTCCGCTTAAGGGGAAGATTCTGAATGTCCAGGATCCCAGTAATTTCAAGGCTTCTATTCTCAGATCCCTGGAAGCATTCTCCTGAAGTGAAAATTGGGCTAGAGCAGTGACATGTTTGTTATCTGTACTGCGATAAGTAGCATTCAGGACTCTCTTGGCAATGGGGTCTGCTTCGGCGAATAATGAGGAATTTCCGGTGAGAAGATAATGCCACTTTTCATCGGCGACATCATGAATGGTTCTGACTATTTCGGCCAAAACCTCCTTGTCCTTGATATTGCGAAGCAGCAAAACCAGTTCACGTCCAGAAAGTTCTCCGGATTCCACGAGTTTACGCACGGCAATAACCCCCGCCATCTGGATAGCCGGGGAGGCCTGCAAACTCAATTTCTGCACGGCTCTGAGCGATGAGTAGTCATTGAGTCGGACCAAAGCCATTATTCCGGCATGGCGAAGATAGAGGTCCTGATTCCGATTCGCTTCCAACAGGGTGTAAATGGAAGGAAGAGCAGCTCTATTTCCTATCTTACCCAATCCCATGGCTGCAAAGAAACGGATCCGGAGGTTTTCATGTTCAAGTAGATTGATAAATGGTTGATACGCATCAGGGTAACCGGCGTCCCCAAGCACATTGGCGGCCTGGGCTAAAATTTCTGAATCGGCATCTTTCAGTAGAGGCAATAAATGGGTCAAAGTCTCCCCCTTGCCTGCGCGGGCAATCTGACCAATGGCCCATATCGAATGAATCCGTGAAAACTGATTGTTGGATTTGAGAGCGGTATCGGACAGCTTTTCAATAATGGCCCCCCCTTGGGCAGCAAGTGCGAATTGGGCACCCTGCCGCACCCGCCTATCTGCATGTCCAAGCAGGGCGAGTAGTTCATCGGAGGTGAGATTCTGGAAACCGGTTTCGAGAATCTGCTTTGTATTCAACACCAAATCTGAAGCCAGATGATCCGGGTGATGTATTTGATAGATTCTCCCTTTATCGTGTACATCCCATCCCCCTACCCAATCGGTTACAAAAAGACTGCCGTCAGGTCCAAACTCAACGTCGGTTGCTACCAATCGGTTGATGAACATTTCATCTTTGGCAAGTCTGAATGAAGCTCCACTAGTCTCCAGTTGGTATGCACGGACACTGCTCCCTGCCTGAAATCCAGTGAAATGGGCAGAAAAGAAATAATTGTAATATCTCGGTGACAATCCGGTACCCGGATTGAAGGTCAACCCGCAGGGGCCATCCGAAACGTTGGCAACGGCCGGTAGAATATAGGCCGCTTGCCCGGCATGCGCCGGCTTCCATAAGTTTTCATCAATCCACGTGCGTTGATCATGCTGGTACTGCCAAAAGTTTCGCCACCCCCCGTCTCCCCCGTCGACCACATGCATCCAACGTTCCCGATCTCCCATATCTCCATCATTGTCCAGAGTGAATAGATTCCCGTAGGCATCGAATGCTAATTCCTGTGGATTGCGCAGACCATGCATAATCACTTCGACCTCGGAACCGTCAAGATTACAGCGAAGTACACATCCTTCGTTTGGATAGGCCAACCGCTTTCCGCCATCGGTCTCCACATTCATCCCCATATCGGCAATGGTCCAATACAGTCTACCGTCGGGGCCCATACACAACCCATGCATATCGTGACCGCCATACGCAATATGAACACCATAGCCAGTGCTCAATGATCTTCTCTGATCCGCTTTGTCATCTCCATCAGTATCCTTCAATTCCCACAGATCAGGTGTTACGGTGGCATAAACTTCACCATTGTGATAAAGCACTCCGGCAGCAACTCCGGCGGTAATGGAATTGAACCCCTCCGCATAGACCATCGATACATCCGCTCGGCCGTCGCCATCAAGGTCTTTGAGAAGATGAATCTTATCGGACTGAACCATCAGGTCCTTGAAATCATGAATTCCATCCTGATTGTAGTCTTCGAGGAAACGTGCCGTGCGATCGCTGAACTCGGAAGCCATGATTTTCCGATAAAAGGCCGCTTTATCTTCAACGGTCTCAAATCTCAATTCCTGGGGCAACCAGTCCCGATGAGCACGAATATCCAATGCGGATTTCTTCCGTCGAACCGTTTGGGTCACGTAAACATTTCCATGGGGATCGATCGACAAGGCGACAGGTGAGGCCAGCATAGGCTCCTCAGCAAAAACAGTAGCTTTCAAACCAGTAGGCACTGTCATTCCGGGAGGAATATCCGCACTCACAGGGCCTATTTTCAAAGCCAAGATGATCGCTCCAACCCATAAAAATATTTTGGGAACTCCTTGGTGTTCAGCGTTTTTCATCAATGTTTTTATCCAGTTTCTGATTGCTCGGGATTATCGCCGTTTTCAAATGGATTGGCAAACCCTGTTTTTTCCTCTGGCCCAACATTTTAGGATTTCCCCTCAAATATAAACTGAGTTTCTTTTATAACATCCGGAGTGAATCGATTTCGATCTTGGTTTATGGCACAATAACCCAAACCAAATCATTCGCCATGAAAAAAGAATCCTTGATCCCGAAAACCTGGAACATACCCCAAGTATTACGCAATCGGCTTGGATCGGAAGTTGGACGTCAACGAGCCATGGTTGCAGAGGGACATATACTACTGATTCTTCACTTACCTCCCAAACCTAAAGATGATGGACGCGAGGGAAGATTTATCTGGCGCAGTCCGGATGGAAATTGGGTTTCCAACGATCTCGGAAGTGGTCCCGATACGGTAAAGAGACATCTGAATCAATATGAAAAACTCATTTTGGAATTTGATGAAATGGAAGAAGTGGCTGGCAATGCCACCCAGTACTTCTCGGTCCTGGAAGGCCTTGCCCCCCTTCAACGGGCTGCGCGCCACCTTCATCAAGTGCTTCAAGAGGCCCGAAAGGAACTACCCGAGGCCACTGAGATCATCAACTTTCGAGATCATGCCTACAACATTGAGCGAAGGGCTGAACTCACCTACAATGAAGCAAAAAATTCCCTTGAGTTTTCCATTGCAAAACAGGCCGAAAACCAATCGAAAGCCAGTCATTCGATGGCGGTTGCATCCCATCGATTGAACATTCTGGTTGCCTTCTTTTTTCCCTTGGCCACCCTCAGCGCTTTGTTCGGCGTGAATATCATTCACGGCATGGAAAACCTCACTCCACCGGCCCCTTTCCTGATCTTTCTCGCCACCGGCTTGTCAAGTGGCGTGATCCTGACATTGTTCGTCACACGGAAATCGTGAATCGATGCACAAAAAAAAAGCAGCCATATTTCATCCTTCAGTAAGATTACGAAAGGGAGGACTCACCAATAATTTTCAGATTGGGTTCCAATTCAAGGAGAGATGTGCGGGACTAGAATTCGGTAAAACCGTATTGAGACGTTGGCCGGAAGTTGATCCTGAAATTGGTGCAACTGGTCTAATTCGATGGGTGTGAAAAACTTAAAGGTTTTCCAGGGGTTGGACAAGGAGTCATTCTTGAACTGAACCACATAAGATTTGCCGGCAGAGGCTTGAAATTTCAAGGAAACGGATCCGTCTGCATTGAGCAGGCCGGACAGGCGAAGTGACCTGGCTGATACGTTGGGATCGGTTCCTTCAAGGAATTCCTCAAGGTTAGTGAATCCATCTCCATCCAGATCTTCCAAGGCATCCAATGCAAGCGCAGGGTTGAGCCCATGTTCCACTTCCCACGAATCGGGTATTCCATCCCGATCTGAGTCGATGATCGCACTCCCATTGATTCCCACACCGGGAGTGCCTCCAGAGACCGTGCTGACTCTCCAGTTGGCTGGATCATTCAGTTCACCAGATGAATCGACCAGTTCAAGCGATCCACCCAGGCCATCAGCGGCAACCGGCCATTCTCCTTCATCATCATACTCAACGGAAGAAATTACAAAATCTCCAGCATCCTTCAGAATCAACAACTCCCCCGCGTTGTCCAGAGATCCTTTGAAATAATCAAACACCACCACAGCTGGATTGGCAGATTGGAAAGCTTCCGGATCGTTGTTGGATGCCAGAACCAGCACCTCACCTGAACGCAGAATCGAGCCAAAGGGAAACTGGTAATCGATACCTTCAAATAAGAGCCCACCAAGGGGAACCGTTTTCTGGCCCGTGTTCAGAATCTCAAGATATTCAAATGCCGTCCCATTCTGCGGATGGTACATAATTTCAGAGATCACCAACGGATAATCCAGACCAGTGACCAGGAAGGTTCGTTCCACCGGTGCGCTCCAGTACTTTCCACCCTGCACCCGGCTGACTACTTTTGCGGATCGAGTCAAGCGAATGGCCTGATTCTGATAACGCACCGCACCGGAAGCAACCGCACCTAGAGACAATCGTGGATCACTCCCATCCAGAGTGTAAAATCCATTTACTGAGTCCGCAGAGATATTAACAGTAAAACCGGACTGGACTACGGCAGAGTCCTCAGCAATGACCGGAGGAATCGGAAACTGGGAATCCATCCAATCGCCGCGCCGTTCCACCCAACTCTTGAGTTGGTTGATCTCGGCGCCCCACCCTCGTCCACCAATCAGACCGGACCAACGATTGAAATTCCTTTTGGAAGCTTCCGTTAATTCACCTCTCATTGAATCGATAATCTCGAACATGTTTTCCGTACTATAGACCCCCTGCCGCACTTCGGTCCAGCGATCGACGTATCGTTGCCAAAAGTTCGGATCGTTGAAAAGACGGGACCACCACCCAAAATAAAACGCAGATGACCAACCGACAGGATTCGCGGCCCGCGCGTCATCGTCTGGACCCAGTGTTCGGTCAAAATCCCATGCCGGGCCTGTTTCGATTAATCCGTTCCTTCGAATGAACATATAAGCGCTCAAGCGGAAGGCATCCGGATTCTTGGTAAATTCATTGATGATATGATGGTCGATCCAGGAATCGACATCGATGAATTTGGCATACCCATTTTCCGGGTCGGTGAATTGAACACTCCTGAGAGCCCGATTAAACTCGTCGAAATACCCCCTCAGCCAATTCCTTTGAGAGCGAGTGATATTTTCTTCCTTTGGATAGACGAAAGCCATCAACTGACGTCCACCATTGAACCCGGAATCCCCCGGATCCAAACGGTCGATCTTGACAATGTAACCCCCCGAAATCTCAGGCTCATCCCGATGTTCCGGCAATAATCGCTCGACATCCACCCGATCAGAATGTCTCTTGATTTTTTCCATCCACACGTAGACGCCGTGGTAATCCTCGTTCTCAAGGATGCCATCCTCGTTGTTCAGAAACAGTTCCACAAAACGAGTTCTGACAGCATATCTTCCGATCTGATTGCTCTGCTCATAAACGAATGGATTTCGAACCAGAGCGCGGTCGAAATTATAAGGTCCATAGAGAATCCAATCGGAATCCTCCGGCATCCCCAAAGGACCGATGTCCCGGTCGTCATCGAATTCATCCCATGACTCAACCGCATAAGACTGCTTGGGACGATTAGTGGAACTGGAACCCCGGACCCGGATGCCGATTCTCGATTCCAGATTCGGAACACTCTTCAAATCAGTACGGCCTTCACCGGGCTCATAAATTGCCATATAAGCCGTTCGGGGACTATTACCCGACACCGTCCGTGCGCCAAAAAGATCAACCACTACCACCGGCAGATTGGAGGAAAAGTTCCTTACATCCGGACCAAGAAACTGGAAAGTACGAGTCACAATGGGTCCTGGTGGCAGTCCGGATTTATATACCCGTGCGCGAATCTGAGTGGTTCGATTGATCGAAACAGGGCGATTGAAGATTGTAGAGTTTTCGTTAGGAATACTTTGATCCAGGGTATAACGAACGAAAGCCCCTTCAAGCTCGGTGGTTAATTCTATTTGAAAAGGCAGAAGAAATGTTCCGCCCTCTTTTGAAAATCCCGGGGGACCGGTTCTTTCGGGAAGAAGTGATTCATTCGATTCTCCTGGAGTCGCAGAAAACAGATGACGACTCAAGGTGGCATCCTGGGGATCACTGATCCCAAAAGAAACATCGATGAATTGTTTCTCTGGCAGATATTCATGTTCGATGGTCAATCCATCAGGGCGTACCAGTGCCAAGTATTCTCCATCACTGTCCAGACGAAAATTGACATGCAGAAACCCTTCCACATTATTTCGATTTTTCCCGGATGCAAATACCAAAAGGTATTGGTTCGCCGGTAAGGCCAATTCCGGGAAATCCCACTTTTTCAAATCATCCGGATCATCGGTCAGAAACCAATTTTCAAGTAAAACAGGATTCGACGAAGCATTATAGATTTCAATCCAATCGGAAAAGTCACCATCTTCATCTTCCAGAATACTTTCATTCAAGGCCATGAACTCGTTGATGATCAGATCTTGTCCGGAAACTTGAACAGCAGTGACTGCCGGTAAGAAAACCGCAATAAACGACGATAGAAAAAAAACTCTCGACAACCAGGGTGCCGAGTCGCGAGTTGCTTTTTCCGGATAAGTGTCCGGAAATCTAATAATTTTTAATAAAGGAAACATACCCAAGGAATAAGAACCGCTCCTGAAATCCGGAATCGACAGAAAACATTTCACTTGCCCATAACCGGAATTCAAATCACTTTTCACTCAATACCAAATTTCTCATATAAAATCACGAATCTTTTTCGCGTTGCCGATTTGATCATTTCATGACTTCCCCAAGCTTTTTCTTGTTATGTTGCTCGGCAATATCGTTGACTGTATGGATCTTCCTAACTCTTTTTCGTGGTGACTTCTGGAAAACACGGCACTTCATTGCTTTGAAGGGGCCTGCACCAAAATTAGGCACTCTGCCCTCGGTTGCCGTCATTATTCCTGCAAGAAACGAAGCCGAACTGATTCCTCGGACATTACCCAGTATTTTAAATCAGGATTACAAGGGCTCCACAACCGTGATTCTAGTGGATGATCAGAGTACGGATGGAACCTCGGAGGTTTGCCGAATCACCGCAACAACCGGAAAGAGAAATCAATCCATTAAATTCAAACTTATTCGCAGTCGTGAACTGCCGTCTGGATGGAGCGGAAAACTCTGGGCAATGGAATGTGGCCTGAGAACAATTTCCGAAATGAAACCGGATTATATCCTGTTTACGGATGCGGATATCCTTCACCCCGACAACTCATTGAGTCGACTGGTGGCAGAAGCAGAAACAGAATCGCTCCAGTTGTCCTCGGTCATGGTTCACTTGAAAATCTGTTCCCTCTGGGATCGTCTCCTTTTACCGGCTTTTATTTACTTTTTCGCGAAACTGTATCCGTTTGCATGGACCAACGATCCTTCGAAACGAACCGCTGGAGCTGCGGGAGGGTGTATTCTCGTCCGGCGTGAAGCACTCGAAAAAGCGGGGGGACTTTTCAGAATTTCAGGTGAATTGATTGATGATTGTGCCATGGCAAAAATGATCAAAGGCCAAACAGGAAACCTATCAGCTTCAAAAATCAAATTACAACTTTGCAGAGAAATCCACAGTTTGCGTCCCTGCCAATCTCTGGAATCAACCTGGAGTATGGTTCGTCGAACCGCCTTTACCCAGTTGGGTTATTCCGTATTGTTGCTGGCGGGCACCCTGATCGGAATGATTCTGATATATGTCCTGCCTCCCCTACTCACTTTGGGTCCTCTGTTTTATCCGGTCTATTCTTCTTCGTGGCACCTCACAACGGCATGGTTCCTGGGGCTTTCCGCCTGGATCATGATGTCCTTAACTTACCGGCCGATGGTGCGTTGGTATCATCTTCCCTCCTGGTGGTGTCTGACCTTACCCATTGCCGGCTTCATGTATGCCATGATGACTCTGGATTCAGCTCTGAAAACTTGGCAGAAAAATACTGGAGAATGGAAAGGCAGAACCTATTCTTCAAAAACTTGAATTCTTTGGAATTCAGGTAAATAATTCCGCTGAACGCTGAACGCCAAATGTCTATTGCAGCAAAATATGTTCATACAAATCTGGTGGCTAAAGACTGGAAAACTTTGGCTGGATTTTACGAACGTGTTTTCGGCTGTCGCGCCATTGGAGCGGAGCGGAATTATCAGGGAGAGTGGATCAATAAAATCACGGGGATTTCTGAAGAGGTCACGATCCGTGGAAGGCACTTTCTTCTACCTGGTTGTGGACCCAATGGTCCCACCCTGGAGATCTTCGAATACAGCCAAGGCGAACCATTGAAACCATCAGCTGCCAATCGTCCCGGATTCGCTCACATAGCATTTACTGTGGACAATGTCGAAGCAGCCCGGGATGCGGTCCTTCAGGAAGGCGGAAAAGATCTGGGAGAAATCCACAGTATGAATGTGACGGGAGCCGGAAGGATCACCTTGAACTATATGGTTGATCCCGAAGGCAACATCATTGAATTTCAACACTGGGATAAAGAAACAGTTGAAGATTGACTGCCTTTACCTTGAAAATCTCATTTGCCAAAAGCGCGAGCTGCCGTTAACTTCGAATCTAAATTTCAATTACATGCGGTTGATTGTTGAAAAAAAATTGCGACGACTCTGGAAGAATAAAAGAAATGCCGGTTTTGCAGTGAGTCTTCTAATGATTCCAGGAATGGTTTCAGCGATCATCATTCCCTCTCAAATTGCCGGTGATCGGTATTCAAAACCGGAGGTATCTGTTCATTTCACCCAATCGGAGAACCATTCTGCCTCCGAAATAAACAATCCAATTAAACCGAGAACACTTAGACTGATGACATTAAACCTGGCGCATGGTCGCAAGGACAGTGCCAGTCAATTGTTACTCAACAAAAGTGCCATCCGGAAAAATCTGGATGCCATATCTCAAGTAATCGTCAGGGAAACCGTGGATGTAGTTGCCTTCCAGGAAGCAGATGGACCCTGCCTGTGGAGTGGAAACTTCGACCATATCAACTATTTGGCCGAACAGGGCAACTTTGAATTCTCCACCCGCGGAGAACACATTAAAACCAGAGGGTTTTCCTACGGCACCGCCATCATTTCCAAGAACCCACTGAAAAATGCACAATCCATTCGCTTTGAGGAATCTTACCCAACCTTCCCAAAAGGATTCATCATCTCGTCGATCAATTGGGAGGGAATCCCCGGTCAGGTAATTGATGTTGTTTCTCTGCATTTGGACTTTTCGCGTAAATCCGTCCGGAGGCATCAGGTCGACGAACTGATTGGAATCCTAACTCAGAATAAACAGCCAATTGTTATTATGGGAGATTTCAACTGTTCGTGGAATCATTCCGATTCCCCACTGGGCACCTTGACACGAAAATTGAAGTTAAAAGCATACGATCCAGACAATCCCAGCCCAAAGACATTTCCATTAACCGGTAAACGGCTGGATTGGATTCTGATTTCAGAAGACCTGGACTTTATCTCCTACGAAACTCTCGCCGATCCTCTCTCCGACCATCTTGCAGTCATTGCCGAAATCCAACCTGCTGATTGAATCAGAAGTCTGTGCTTCCCTATTTCATTATAGGTTTCGTCGAACGTGGAGTGGATAAGAGTGAAAGGAGGGAGCGACTGTAGCGCATTTCCTCACATGTCTGGTTCGATGTTCAGTCTTCTGATCGATCGTATCCTGTGCAGGATAGGCAGCCTGAACCACCTCTTCGGTGTCTTTTTCAAGTGAGTCAACAGGCCAGGCCAGTCACACCCTGCCGAGGTCGAGCTCTGATTTCGGGGTACAGGTTTGAGCTTTCATGAAAATCCCAACTCACGTCGGACAGGGCTTTGATCTGCGAGACCTTGTTCGGCGCCGGTTATTCGTAGCGCGGAATCGGATCTAGATTTGGCTGAACGAACTTCTCGCGAGCCTTCTCGGAGAATAGAACCTCAGCTGAATAGTGCGTCATCATAATCTCAGTATCTAGCATTGCGGGATGCATACCGATCATTTCATAAGCAGATTCTGAATGCTCTGAATGATTCATGAAATGGTGAACAGCTAGAATCCACGCCCTAGTCAGGGTTTCATGGAACTTGGATGGGGATACCCCGTTGTGCTGTATGAAACGGATCAACGAACGGCGCATCATCTCAACGGCAACCTCCGTATCGTACGCGGACAGATAGATGTATGCCAAGCACAAGTGTACTCTGTGATTAAACTCAGCAATCGGGAATTCACAGAATTCAACTTGCCTCTTGAATTCCCAATCCTGGTCTGATGCCGAGTGCTTCATGGATTTTTTCGCCGACAATGTTAATAGGAAACGAATTTGTCATTACTAACAAGGGAACATATTTGGGTGACTTGATTAAAAATTCGCATCCCCCCCTAGAATAGTCGAATGGTATTTCATGCTTACCCTCTGTCAAGAAGGGATTTACACCGACATTGATCGTTTAATTCAACGGTGATACCCAACAAATTTCTTGTTACTATACTCTTACGCATCAAGTTTTCGGATTTAAACCTCGGAATT
>DUCD01000204.1:10951-24070 GCA_012959985.1 Verrucomicrobiales bacterium
CTTATATTCCAGCCCATCACGTCCGACAATTTCAGCCCCTGGGATTTTCCGAAAACTTGATGCCGATCAGTATATCAAGGAATCCATCACGGTGTGGAAAACAAAATGCAAGACGACTTACAGTTTCCAGCTCAAGCATAGTTGACTTCACGCAGATGTTTGACAAGATGTCTGCTATGATGCCAGTCATGGAAACGGCCACGTTTACATTACCCGAATTAAATCGCCAACCCGCCAAAGTGCTGAAAACACTCTGATTTCACCTTTCGTTCATGAGCTCCAGAAAACGTAAAAATCGGCCCCCATCTGACTCCACTAAGAAAACTGTCAGTTCGGAAGAAGGAAAGTCGGGTCTCCCAATTTGGATTAGAATAGTGATTGCTTTGGGAATCTGTACCGGAATTTACTTTTTGATTCGATCCGAGCCAAAAAACGAACTGTCGAAGAGAAACATCACGGCATCCAATGACGAACAGCAACCCCTTTCTGAAGAAACCATCTTTGCGACTTACGCCGGATCTGAGAGTTGCCGGGAATGTCACACGGAAGCTTACGATTTCTGGAAAACATCGAATCACGGTTTAGCGGAAAGAGACATGGACTCCGCTATGGATCAATCCGCATTCGGCGTTAAAACAGAATTCACAATCGCTTCGGTTTCATCAGAAGCCTACCAATCGGGTGATGATTTCATTCTGAAAACTCTCGGATTTGACGGAAAGAATGAAGCCTACAAATTGCAGGGAGTCATTGGAGAAACACCTCTTAGACAATACCTGGTAGAATCTGAGCGAGGTCGGATTCAGGCACTGGATACGGCCTTTGCCCCACAGGAATCGGAATGGTTCAATGTCTACGGTGAAGAGGATCGTTATCCGGGCGAGTGGGGGCACTGGACAGGACGCGGAATGAACTGGAACAGCATGTGCGCGTCCTGCCACAATACCCGGTTACGCAAAAATTACATTACTGAGACCGATACCTACCGGACCACGATGGCAGAACGCAGTGTCGGCTGTGAAGCCTGTCACGGTCCGATGAAGAATCATGTGGACTGGCAACATGAATACAAAGACAGTCAGGAAACCGACCCCACCCTGCAAAAGTTCTCACCGGATCGGATTCTGGATACTTGTGGTTCCTGCCATGCAAGAAGAGGAGAACTTACAGGTGATTTCAAACCCGGGGATAATTTCTTCGACCATTATTCCCTGGTGATTCCCAATGAAACGGAACTCTATTACGCGGATGGACAGATCCATGAAGAGGACTATGTCATGACCTCATTTCTGAGTAGTGGTATGCACTCCAAAGGTGTTCGGTGTCTGGATTGTCATCAACCGCATTCCACGAAAACCATTCTTTCGGGCAACCTGCTCTGTATGCGCTGCCACAGTGGAGGGCTGCCTGAGTTCCCAACCAGCCCGATCATCAATCCCGCCACCCATACTTTTCATACCTTAAATCAACCCGGCAGTCACTGCGTGGATTGTCACATGCCCCAAACAACTTACATGCAGAAACACCCGAGACGGGATCACGGTTTCACAATACCTGACCCTTACCTGACAAAACGTTACGGAATCCCCAATGCCTGCAATCGCTGCCATACAGACAAATCGATTGAATGGGCATTGGAAAAAACCGAAGCGTGGTATGGTGAAAAAATGAACCGTCCGACTCGACACCGGGCTATTCGAATTGCAGAAGCCAGAACAGCAGACTCCGCCGCCCGGGAAGAAACCTTGAAGATGCTCTCCGAAGAAGAAAGACCCTTCTGGAAAGCTGTTGCCGCTGATCTCTTAGACCCCTGGGTATATGATCCAATCGTTAGCCGCGCTCTTTTGAAGTATGTCAACCATCCGGATCCACTACTTCGCCAAACGGTGGTACGCACCCTGGAACCTTTGGTTGGGCAGACTGATCAACCGTTCGTTCGCCCCGCACTGCAAAAACTATTGAAGGATCCCATCCGATCGGTCCGTATCAGTGCTGCCTGGAATCTAAGGAATGAAATCAATCCAGATTCAATTGCAGGCAGGGACTTGAACCGGTTTCTTGAATATCACATGGACCAACCCAGTGGACGACACCAGATGGGGATTTATCATTTGGCACAGGGAAACGCCGAGCAAGCCCTGTTGAACCTACGTCAGGCTGTGGAATGGGATGAATTTTCCCCAGCGCTACGACACGAATACGCCATCGTACTGAGCATGGCCGGAGATCACCGTGAAGCATTAACTCAATTACAGCATGCCGCCAGACTGGATCCCTCCGAGGCAGAATTCTTTTATAAAATCGGTCTCGGTTGGAATGAGTTGAATGAAATCAAACAAACCATCAAAGCATTGCAGAAGGCAGTCGAAATCAATCCACAACATGACCGTGCCTGGTATAACCTGGGCTTGGCGCTCAATGCGACAAACGAACCTGAAGAGGCGATATCAGCGTTGATTCGAGCTGAATCAGTCAATAGCCAAAACCCTCGAATCCCTTATGCCCGCGCCACGATTCTCTATCGTCTGGGAAGAATGGAGGAAACCCGGAATGCGGCCGATCGTGCACTGGAAATCGAACCGAACTACGGTGAAGCATTAAACTTGATCCGATCCCTGCAACGCTGATGGGATAAGTAATAATGGTAGGGCGTGCTGTCTCAAAACTGATGAAAAGCGGCGCGCTGGGACAGCGAGCCCTACCTTTTAGGGTAACTGATGAAAAGCGGCGCGCTGGGGACAGCGAGCCCTACCTTTTAGGGTAACTGATGAAAAGCGGCGCGCTGGGGACAGCGAGCCCTACCTTTTAGGTTCTTTCAGTGCCTTTTTGATGTCCTTTAATTTTCTGGCTTCGGGGCGGGCTATATAATAGGAATCCAAGGGGAAACAACCGCTTATGATGCCGTTTCGGGGGGCCGTTGTGCAGTCACTGAACGTTCTGCAGATCGCTCGTTTTTCCAGACGCCCCTTCTCCATGGCATCCATGAAAATATGAGGATAACTGAGTACCATGCGTCCGATACCCACCATATCGGCCCATCCATTCTGGAGGACATACTGACTTACCATTGGCAGAAACTCCTGAAGATAACTATATCCGGTCCCTATTAAGATCATACCGTCTCCGACACAATCCTTTAAATCACGAACAACCTGAATCTGCCGGGCGACATCAATCAATGGGTCATGGGCGGGTTGGTAGCCATCGCTTGGAGGATAGGCAGCCGGACGTTGAATATGAGGATTGTAATAGGGAGATCCACAGCTTAGATTCAGAATTTTGATACCGAGTTCAACGCACAATTCCACGAATTTTTTTGGTTCCCGAAGATCCGGTTCCAATGGATTGTCTACATTGACGCCAAATCCATATTGATAAGGCAGACAATGTGAATAATCTTCCGGAATACCGGGCCCCAGACGTCCGGGTTGAGATTTCTCGGGATCCGGACGAAAGGGAACCATATCAAAGGCACTCAAACGAACTCCAAAATCGATCGGGTTACCATCGGCACGGATTCCATCAACGATTTCACGCAGAATCCGTGTCCGATTTTCAAAGGAACCGCCATACTTTCCCGGGCGTGTGTGTGCTCCTAGGAACTCATGCAGCAAATATCCATGGCAATGTTTGATATCGACAAAGTCAGCTCCAACTTCATAGGCAATACGCGCAGCTTTAATAAAGCACTGAATCAATTCTTCAACTTCCGAATCCGTAAGTATCACATCATCCGAATCGATCCCAAACCTGCGATCCAGAATGGGATGGCGATAAGCGATCTGAGGTTCAAGAACCTGTTTGTCGACCGGTCGGCAAAACCGTCCCGAATGCGTTAACTGATATCCGATCACCAAGTCATCGGTGGTTCCATAAAGGTCCCGATGAGCTGTCAGCAACTCCTTCCGGAGATCCCCCAAATCCTTCCGGTTCTGTTCCTGAATAATCAGCTGATTGGGATTGGCACGTCCATCAGGCCTTACCGCCATGGCTTCACCTCCGTATATCAATTTAGCTCCGGATTCACCGAACCTTTTCCATCGACGTAACATCGGTTCGGTAGCACCACCGGTCAGAGTCCCATCCCAGCCTTCCATGGGATGAACGGCTATCCGGTTTCCAACCTTTTTTCCTCTGATGGAGATATGACGAATCGGTCGGGCGAGCGGCGAATCCGGTCCTTGAAGAAGTTCCTCATCACAGGGAATCTCGACTCCAAGAGATGCCAGATGATTGCGGAATTCCTTGACCGTCTTCAGGGAGGGGATTCTTTTCAGTTTGAAGGCATCGGACATTTTTACACAATTGTTTCACTCAAGGGATCGCTCAAAAATAAATTCATCATTAGGCGGGAGCGCCGTCTTGTCGGATGCAAGGCACGAGGAGGACGTATCCCCTCAAGGGGATTCAACCGGCGAGTAACACCGCAGGCGGTATGATGCCGCCCCGCCCCTTCGGGCTGGGGCGAGATTATTTTCGAGTGGGCCCTAAGCAGTTTCATCAAAAAAGGTATAGTAGGGACGTCCCAACGCTTCCTTAAGGATCATTAAGGCCAACTCTCGGGCATGGTAATCTCCCCACATCGAACTTTCTCCATTCGGAATTTTCTGCCCCTGATGAATACAATCCCAACCATTGGGGCGATGATAAATCGAATGGAGAATGAGGCCCTCATGATTGGAATCCGTGGATAGGTAAGGTTCATCAAACAAGGCGGCAGACACTGTCAATCCTGCCTGATGGTACTTCCGGCCCTCTTTCTCATCACCGTGCCCAGAGAGGAAATTCCCTAATCGAAGCAACCCCTGGGCGGCAATTGCGGCGGCCGAGCTGTCAACCGGTTCGTGGGAATTATAGGGATCGGCTGTTTGGTTCAGGTAGTCTCCCAAATAATGCAAATTGGGTGCTCCCGTATCCCACATTGGAATACCACAGACGGAGGAATTTGCGAGATAGAAGTCCGAAACAGCAACGGCCGCCTTCATCATGCAAGATTCGATTTCGGCCTGTCCACCAAGCGACTCAAGTTCGCCAGAGTTCAATCGACTCATGAATTCCAGTTCTTCAGCAAATCCACAGATAGCCCAGGCCAATCCACGAGTCCAAGTCGAAAAGGGAGAATATCCCTGTTGGGAATTGGGACATCGGTAATGTCCATCATTCAAATTAAAGATGGCTTCATGTGCGGTTCGCCCGGAGACATCATAGGCATCCCGGTTTTCACCATAGTAAACCGAGTATTTTGCCGTTGCGCGAACATGTTCGATCATTCGCTGGAGCAGGGAAATTTTCCGATCTCTTTCCCCCATCAGCACATGCCCCATCAAATGGGCAATCCCCAAAACCCGCATGGACCGAATGGTATCAACAAACAAGGAATGTGGACCATTGAAGGAATAGACAAATCCGGTTCCATCTACCGTTTGAGTCCACCGAGAAGCCTGCACAGCTCCCGAGGTTTTCAACGCCATTTCACACCCGGAAAGGTCGGCAGCATAGGGAGTGGCTTTTCCGCCTCGGATCAGTCGTCTCAAATTCCCATAGGTGGAAACATTGTTGAATCCATGATCATGGACTCCGACATGGGAAACGTGCCCTGCCATATGTTCCATCGTCCCCTTCCGGCCAATATCAAGAAATTCCAACTCCTCGGTTGCTTCGTATTGCAACAGAGCCGAACCGAATTGAAAACCCTGAGTCCATTCAGTCCAGCCTAAAGTGGAATACCGCCCCCGAACGGTAAATACCGGGGCCCCTTCGGTTGGATTCCAAGTTTTTTCAATTTTCAGAATCTTTTTACCGGATAACTCAAACAATCGCTCAACTTTCGGCAGAAGTTTTTGCGATGTAAGTTGATAATCGATTTTAATCGCCATGATGACTTCTGTTCAGGTGCAATTCAAATTAATGTTCGATGTTCGATTAGAGTAAGTTGATTCAAATCCAGGTTTCCGAATTTTCACAGCCGGCGAATATAAAAGCCTCCGTCTAAATTAATCACTTCACCGGTTGTAAATGGCAGGACATCGGAAGACGGGACAACAACGACCCAGCAAATTCGGGTCTCAATCTCCACGCCTACTTTGGCAGAATCCTGGATGCACAATTCAACCGTTTCCCGAGAAGCGGTTTCATTGCCATTATAATTCCCCCCCACATGATAACCCGAGGCGCTAAGAGCTACGGCACTTCCACGACCGATACAACGCGATAATCCAGCAACCAAAGCAGATTTCTTCACGGGAAAGAGCGTACCATTATTCCTTATCGGCTACGTTGACCTGCACGTGGAGATCCCGTAGTTGTCGAGGTTCCACTTCGGCTGGAGCATCCGTCATCAGATCCGTGCCTTTCGCCGTTTTGGGAAATGCGATGACGTCCCGAATGCTCCCTGTTCCACATAGAACGGCAATCATTCGGTCAAAGCCGAGAGCAATGCCTCCGTGCGGCGGGCAGCCATACCGAAAGGCCTCTAACATATAGCTGAAGCGCTCCTTGACGATCTCCTCAGAAAGCTGAAGCACTTTTTCAAATACGGTTCTCTGCAGATCAGGCTGATGAATACGAATGGAGCCTCCTCCCAGTTCCACACCGTTCACCACCACATCGTAGTGCTGTCCTCTGACCTCTTTCGGATTATCGATTAGATTATGAACATCCTCCTCCACTGGAGCCGTGAAAGGGTGATGACTGGAATACCACCGATTCATCTCCTTATCGAAAGCCAACAATGGGAATTCGATCACCCACAGGAAGTTGAATTGATCGTTCGGAATCGTCAGCTTTCCCTGAGATTGAAGAATTTCAGAAGCTTTATTCCGAATGGCTCCAAGGATTTCACAGGAACTCAACCATTCCCCCGCGGCAAAGAGAATCAGATCCCCTTCTTCGATGCCGAGCTTTTCCGTCAGCGCCGCCTTCTCTTCATCGCTGAAAAACTTCACGATAGGAGACTTCCAGTTTCCATCCTCAACTTTGATGAATGCCAAGCCCTTGGCTCCGCAACTGATCGCAAGTTTAGTCAGAGTTTCGAGTTGCCCCTGAGTCACGCAGGCAAATCCTTTGGCATTCAACGCTTTGACAACGCCTCCTTTTTTTACCGCACCACTGAACACCTTGAATTGACTGGTCTTGAATTCCTCAGTGAAATCGACAATTTCCATATCGAATCGAGTATCGGGTTTGTCCGATCCATAGCGATTGAGGGCTTCCTCATAGGAAAGCCTCAAGAATGGAGTAGGAATGTCCAAGTTGCGTGTTTCCTTCCAAATTCGCTTCAATAAAGACTCAATCAGTGAGTAAATGTCCTCGCGATCGATGAAGGACATCTCGATGTCGATCTGGGTGAATTCCGGTTGTCGATCGGCGCGAAGATCCTCATCACGGTAACACCGGGCCATTTGAAAATACTTATCCACACCGGCGACCATCAGAATCTGTTTGTATTGCTGAGGTGATTGGGGAAGGGCATAGAACTTACCGGGATGTATCCGACTTGGCACCAGAAATTCACGAGCACCTTCAGGAGTTGACTTGAATAAAGTGGGGGTTTCAATCTCCAGAAACTCCTGTTCCGACATGAACACACGAGTGGTTGTGGCGGCTTTGCTTCGAATTTGGAGGTTTCTCAGCATTTCCGGGCGGCGCAAATCCAGATAACGGTATTTGAGGCGATGTTCCTCATGAACCTTGGCCGCGGCTTCGGGATCGTCAATCTGAAACGGAATGACATCCGCACGATTAAGAACCTCCATTTCAACCACGACGATCTCAACTCGACCCGTCTCGATTTTTAGATTATCGGTTCCATCAGGACGCCTTCGCACCTTACCCTTTACTGAAATAACGCTCTCGCTATGCAGCGAAGACGCCGTTTCATACAATTCTTTGGGTAAATCTGAAGGATCAAAAACCGTCTGGGTTCGGCCTTTCCGGTCCCGGACGTCAATAAAGATCACTCCGCCCAGATCGCGCCGGGAATGCACCCAACCTGACAAAACAACCTCTTCACCGATTTGACCTTCTCTCAGTTCGTTACAATGATGACTTCTCTTAAATTTCATGGAAAAATGCCGGATTTAAGTCCGTAAACTAAACAAACCGGGATGTTGCCGAGGAATCGGTCGGATTTCAAAAGAAAAATCAATTCTTTCAGGAAACAGGCATCCTTAAGGATTACCCCAAACGTCAGTGGCCCCTCTGATGGGAAAGGAAATCTGATATGGATATTGCGATGGAGGGAAACTCTTTCAAGACTTTCTTGTCCTGGGTGACAAGCCGAGTATTAAAGTGTTTTGCTAAAGCAACGAATTCGCAGTCGTAAGCTGAACAGTTGCTTTCGTTGACTAAGATCAGTATTTGTGAGGATGAAACCTCAAATTCATTTTGAGCCATTAAGGATTCAGCCATTTCCTGAAGCCTCAGTGCTTTTTCAAGAGTAATTTTTTTCTTTCTCAAGTAGAGCCCTAAAACATTTCGGAATTCACATTTCCACAGTGTGGGTGCGGCCCAATCTGAGTCGACCTTATAAACTGACTCAACAGAGTCTGTATATGATGTGGGGAGTAGAAGGTAAGTGATGATATTTGTATCCGTAACGATCATGCCCTTCCGTTATTGATCGCTTCATCGATTTCTTCTTCGTTAATGTTATTCGGTTGAAGCTGTGACCGAAGTGCTTGAATACTGTTAAGCATGTCTTCAGAGGAGACTTTTTTAGGAAAAAGTGAGTGTTTAAGGCACACAATCACTTCACTGTTAATGCTCCGATGGTGTTGTCCTGCTACGAATTTCAGTTCTTTGTAAAGATCGTCCGGAATATTCTTTATGGTCAATGCAGGCATCGGAAATTTGTTAGTAATTTGATTCTGATTGCATAATGGTTTCAATATGCAACTACGTCAAGAACCATCCTCTCTCCATCTCCAATCTTTTCGGGCCCATTGCGGGACATTATTCATCAGTGGGATTCGATTCCGGAGCATCCCTTGGCAGCAGCAAGGCGCGGTAGAATCGACGGGACTGCCCGAAACCATCAGCGTCCGTCACTGTGCGGTCCTCTCCCCTACCGATTTCGATAATCTGCAATGATTCCCAGTGGATCAAATCACTGGAGACTTGAATCTCGAAGCGGTTTCCCAGACGAGTCTGCAGAGTGATTCGGGGCACTTGAGGGTCGCCCAACTCAAAAAATTCGATTGTTTCGCTGATTTGAAGCAGTGAATCGGTAACCTGAAGAGAAACCTTTCCTTCATTACCGTAAGTAAGCCCATCCCACACTTTGTAAGTAAACTCAACATTACCAAGAAATCCTTCCTCAGGAATATACACGTAGTGAGTTCCGATCCCGGCGACACGACCGTGTTCCGGCCCCTTCAGAATTGCCGTACGTAATGCATCCACATTCTCATCCTCAATGACCAGATCGATCTCCGTCATTCCTTTGTCAAGAACCCGCAGAAACTGATCTTCGGCTACCGGTTCGTTATTGATGAAGTGGACAGAAATGGTGACGGTCGCCGGAAGTCCCGCTTCCTCTCCATCATCGGCAAGAAAGGAAAACTCATCCATTCCCGAAAAGCCGTTTTCCGGAGAATAAATCAATTTGGGTGAAATCCCCCTCAGGGATCCATTTCGTGGGAAGGTAAGAATTTCGTAATGAAGCAAATCGTTCTCCCGATCCAACGCTTTAAGGTCGATGATCAGCTCGGTATCCACATTGGTCTTGAGATTGAGATTTCTTGATTCGGGAGGTGTATTCAGGTCGGTGACTTCAATGGAAACAGTCGCAGGTTGGCTGAGGTTTTCACCGTCAGAGGCTTGGTAAACAAGACGGTCCATCCCCAGGAATCCCAGCTCAGAACGATAAGTGAAAACGGAACCAGCTCCATCCAGTTCTCCGTGCAGAGGAAACTCAAGAATTTCAAAAGTGAGTTCATTTCCGTCCAGATCCGATCCGGTCAATTGAATAGGTAGATCACGGGTCGGTTTTACAGCCAAGTCGACATCGCGAATCTCCGGTGGATTATTGGCATCCAGAATGGTCACGGAAACGGACGCTACCCGACTATCCACCTTCCCGTCACTTGCCAGGTATGTGAATTGATCGGAACCCACATAATCATCATTCGGGATATAGCGAACGATCGAAGGAAACGCCCAGAGAATTCCATTTTCAGGTCCGTCAATCACTCGGTAGCTCAATTTGTCTCCCTCGGCATCCAAGGCCTTAAAGCTGAAATTCCTTGATGAGTTCTTATTGAGGGTCAACTCATGATCCTGAATCACCGGACCATCATTGACGGGTTTAATGCGCATCGTTGCCTGGGCCTCACTCACGAGTCCACTGGAATCCACGATCTCATAACGAAATCGATCGATCCCGAAATAATCCTCATTCGGAGAGTAACGGAGCAATCCATTGATATCCTGAATAAGGCTTCCATTCTCCGGCAGATCAAATTCCTGAATGATCAACAAACCCCCATCTACATCACGATCATTCGCCAGAAGATTCAAAAACACAGGGGTATCCTCGAGAAGAATGATGTGGTCATTTTCCGCCCGGGGAACATCATTTACCGGCAGCACATCAAGCCAGGCAGTCGCAATGGAGGTATTGCCGTTTGGGTCTATTAAGAAATAATGAAAAGAATCGAACCCCGAAAAATCCCCGTCAGGCTTATAAATCAATGTATCTATCGAAGTTCTCGATACCCCCCCGAAAATAGGTTTGTTGAAACCGAGAATCTTCAATGAATCCCCCGCCACTCCGGGGTGGTCATTTGAAAGCGGATTGAACTGGATGGAAGCATCTTCCTGGACTTCCACAAAATCATCCCCCGCAACCGGAAGGTCGACTCCGGACACCACCCGAAACCGAACCCACGCCTCACTACTGAGACCATCAGGATCTCTGGCAACAAACTTTAAAGACTCTTCACCTGTCCAACTTGCGTCGGAAACCATGATATGGGCAATAAAATCCCGATCAATAAACACCTCCAGTTCACGGTTACCGGATATACTCCAGGACAATCCGAGCGGACCATCGTTGGCGTCCTCTACAAACCGATCCAGTTCCAATGGGAAAAATGCTTCACCGGACGAAATCACCTGATCGGGGATTAAACCGAGCACCGGCGGTTCATTGGGAATTTCGACGGGTTCCAGAAAACCGTTTTGACCGGAACCTCCCAGAAAGGCTGGCCATGGAAAGGTGGACTGTGAAAAAGGCACGTCAAATTCCCAGACATAGATACTGCTCCGGTTTTTCCGAACCGCGGGAGGATCGCCCGGACCATATTGAGCATCCTGGATGGAGGTCGCAACTACGTCCAGAAGTCCGTTCCCATCCAAGTCAGTCAAGGTGACCGGTGAGCTTTTCAACCAGGGTTGGGAACTGGTTGATTCCATAATCAAAGAAGTAACTTTTGAATGAGAATTCAAGTCAATGGAATCTCCGGCAAAACTCCAGGCCTGAATCCCTCCAATGGTATTCAGATCTCCCGTCCGGATGGTATGGAACAACACTCCCTGAGTCGCTAGAACAACATCCGGGGCACCGTCACCGTCGATATCACCAATGACTGGACCTGACTGAACTTGAGTTGAGGGAAAGGGACCGACAGGCCAACCCTCGGCTTCAAAGCCAAAATGGTGGAGTAGATGCACTACTCGGGAGGACCAACTGGGAATACAGATTTCCAGATCCCCATCCTGGTCGAAATCCGCCAAAGCGGGAGAAACCGAAAACGATTCCTCGACCAGAACCGGCCATCCGGGTAAAAGTTCACCTCGGGCATCGAAGACATAGATGCCACCTTGCAATTCGTCATCCTCATCAAAAGAACTAACGATGATTTCGTTTTGGCCATCACCGTCCAGATCACCGACTACCGGCGAGGAAAGCAGAGTTCCATCGATCTCAATCGTACGGTGAATTTTCCCGGGCTGATTCAATTTCAGGACAACTAGTTTATTGCATCCACTGACGGCTACAATTTCAAGATCTGCATCTGCATCCAGATTCCCCACTACCGGCATGATTTCCGGGACATCTTCCCCCACGCTGCAGAATGGCAACTCCCATTCTGCCAGTATTTCCCCATTGTGATTAACGACTAGCAGCAACCGCTTCCGTCCACCATCCTTGATGAAGTCATCCTGCGACAGTCCAATCAACTCCAGAACTCCATCTCCATTTAAATCGGCCGCGCTTTTACCCAGATCACCTATGTCTAAATCCAAAGGCCAATTCCCGGATAACGGCTGTCCCTGATGATCGAATGCATAGAGTTTCTCCTCACTTCCTGCTTCAACATAAATTTCAAAAAAACCATCACCATCCAAGTCGACCACCAATGGGACATCGGTAAAAGGAATCCCTGAACCCAATTCGGTTTTCCATTGGACTTGCCCATCATGATTGAAAACCACCAGGACCGCCGGAAGCCCATCCTCATTTCCGTGGTCCACAATTATTATCTCCTGAAATCCGTCTTGATCCAGATCCCGGCATTTGACGAATCGCCAGTCTTCAGGAGGATAGTCTCCCTGAACGGGCAAGTATTGCGGCCAACCCGACCGCATCCTTCCATCCAGATAAACCATGTGAACCAGGTCGACATCGATTTCTGTATCACCACGAAATGCGGTCAATCTGAGCGAGTAGAATTGATCCGATTCCAATCGACGCAGATCCCATAATCCAAGTGGAGCATTCTCCAAATTACCGCCGTTGGGTTCCGCAGTTACAATAGCATCGCTCTCCCAGACGGAAGGATTAAAGCCTTTAGCGTATTCCAATCGGTATTCCAAAGACTCACCCAAAACGCTGCCGTGAACCACAATCATGCTGTCTGCTGCAATCAGGTCGTTATTCAGCGGATCCGTAATCCGAATATTATCAACCTGAATCGTTTTCCTATCGCTCGATTCCTGCCCAAGGACGTCGAGAACAGACAAGCGGATAGTATAAGTTCCTTCCCGATAATCCGATGTCACGAAAGCAGGCATCAGGATTCCATTCATAGATGCTCGGTCCGAAGCAAAGATCAACTCAAAGGATTCCGGATCGTTTCCTTCGCCAATTTCAAGAGTATAGGAACGAAAATCGAT
>DUCD01000204.1:24080-25770 GCA_012959985.1 Verrucomicrobiales bacterium
GCCCCCGGCTTCACCTGTTATGGGAAGGACCCCCGCCAATGTATCGGAGAGCTCAAGATCTGCTACCGGTAAGGGGGCTTCCACCCGAAGGGCTTCGTATGCATTAATTCTTCCGGAACCGACCGATTGCTTGCTGCGGACAGGCCCCACTCTGTTGATCATTATATTGGCAATATCTTCAGGCGTAAATTCCGGATGAGAGGCAATAATCAAAGCGGCTAGGCCCACAACCTGTGGCACGGCCATGGAGGTGCCGCTCAGGTTTCCATAATCCGCATTAGGAAGTGTGGAGAAAATGTTTCTCCCGGGTGCCGCCAAATCGACGAATTCTCCAAAGTTCGAAAAAGAGGCTTTCTTGTCCTTGTGATCTGTTGCCCCAACCGATAACACCTCGGGATAAGAGGCCGGAAAGAAGGGCGCATCGTCATCGGCGTTACCAGCCGCCGCGACAAATAATATACCCAAGCTTCTTACTTCCCTGACCAAAACCTCCAGAGCATCACTGGTAGTGGAATCATCAAGCCCCCAACTGGCATTGATGATCTGGGCACCATTCTGCACGGCATATTGAATCGCTTCGATAACTCGACTCAATTCCGTTGATCCGGAATCATCAAATGCCTTCACAGCCATCAAGCTGACATCCCAGCAGACTCCGGCAATACCGATTTCGTTGTCCCCTTTTGCCCCAATGATCCCCGAGACATGGGTTCCATGCTGATGATCATCCATTGGATCACTGTCGTCGGAAACGAAATCATAACCATGCACGTCATCGATATACCCATTGCCGTCATCATCAATTCCATTACCTGGAATTTCCGACGAATTCAACCAGATGTTAGCCTCCAAGTCAGGGTGAAAGTAATCAATGCCCGTATCGATAACGGCGACTTGAATCTGAGGATTCCCGGTCTGAAGGGTCCAGGCTTCCAGAGCATCGATATCCGCATCTTCCGTCCCCTTCGTCTGCCCGGTATTGTGAAGATGCCATTGTTTCGAAAAACTGAAATCATCGGGATGGACGGGTTCTTTATCCTCAGCATCCACTGCCAAACTGACCCTTCGATCCGGTTCCGCGGACTCCACCTCCGGAAACTGCCGGCATTCCTGAATAAACCGGGAGCGACTGACCCCCTTGGGTGTCTCGGTCCAAATCAGCCGATCCATCACCGATAGACGGAGGACATGGGAACTGCGTCGCGCCACTGCCGGATTGGATCTTGATATCAAATAACGGAATCCTTCAGGAAATCGTCGGTTGAGATTCTGTCTTTCGACCCTTCTCAAGTTGGGTCGGAGCAACACCAGAACACCTCGTTCACTGCGGGCTGAAGTCATCGCTTCGCCTGGAGTCCAAACCGATCCGCGAGTCAAAGCCCCACCTTTCGATTCAGGAGACGACCCGGATTCCACACCCCAGCCAACCCGTGAAAACAGAGCGATGCTCAGGAAGCAAATAATGAGATTTCTATTCAACCCCATAGGCTAAGATTACCCATAAACAGAAACATTAAACCAATAGCAGAAATAAAAGCAGAAATTATTCCATAATATGACATACACAAAGTAAAGATGGATAAGGGATGGCTGTCGGGTGCGCTAAGAGGCAGGGAATGATTTACTGTAGCGTCGGCTGGCTTCAGCCGAAAATACCGCTGGTTTCACTGGAAATGCGCTGAGGACAGCG
>DUCD01000205.1:0-2037 GCA_012959985.1 Verrucomicrobiales bacterium
CGGAAAACTCCATCTCCCCGCTCGGTAAGCATTCCACTGGAAACGTGGAAGAACCTAATCCAATTTATGGACACTACGGGTTTGCCACCCACTACAACCTGCACCGACCTCATCAGGCTCTAGGGAACGAACTGATCACGGCGAACGAGGTAACAGCGAAGGGCCCAGTGATGGTCACCGAAACACTCGGCGGCGTGCTCAAGCACTACCACCGAGCCGCCGCCTAATCTCCCTCGCGGGGAGACCCGGGAAGCCCCAAGTTCGACCTCGTAATCCGGGCCCGCGATCTGCTCATCACGTGAGTCCTCGGCCAAGGCAAGGTTTCAGCATCCGGCTTGAACACAATTGAAGGGCCCGATTCGCTCCCGATTAGGCTCGGCGCAATTTTCGGACACTACGGGATCCTCCGGTAGTCCCAAACTTTTCAAGATCCGTCGAATCGAGACCGGGCTGAAGATCATCGCCAAGACCCGACGGCGGGCAGGTCGCGACGACCGAGTGTCAGTAAATTTCACTTCTTGGCCACTTCCTCTAATCGTCTTCACTTTTTTCCACTTCAGCAAGTCTCCCGTAGCTTCAATCGTGGCGTTAGATGCCTTCTCTGCGATGCCAATCGCAAGACCTACGGGCGATGCGTTCGGAAAGGGCCGGCGGGCAGGCCCTCCTTGTTCATGAGATTCGGCTCGGCTCCCTGGTCCCAGGCGAATCTTGCTGCGGTCGGTTTGGCGATTGCGTCGCTGGAAACAACGACGGTGTTGCCGTCGATCACGGCTTGGGCTTTGACGTATTTTCCATCTTTTCCCGCAATCTCGAACCAATCGAGCGGCTTGGCGTCGCGCGAGGCGAGCCCGCTTCCGTTATGGTTGAAACTCAGGCGAATCTTGCTGCCTTCGATAGCCTTCGATTTGTAGAGGGGGCCGGAGTGGACGAGGTCTTCCTGGCCGTAGTCCTTGGCGAGAGCCCAGAGCGCGAGGCGTTTCCCAACGTCTTGCTTGTTGCTGGGATGGATCCAGCCGACGTTGCCGATGTCCGAGATGACGGCCATGCCGGTGTGGGGAATGTCCAGAGCGGCGCTCTGGGCCTCCCAGAGCAGGGGGAGAGCGCGTTCTTTGCCGCCGCCGTAGCGAAAGGGGGCGATCTGCACGAAGTAGAAGGGGAGGTCGGGGCGGAGGAAGACGTTGCGCCAGGATTGGATGGCCACCGAGCATTTCTCCAAATGACCACGCACCACACGTTCCAATTCCTGATTTGAAAGTGGCAGGGGTGTTTCCGGCAGCACCATGTGCCCACGCTCCAGAAGCTCTCGGCGAATACGGTCACGCTCACTGTCCAGATCTGAAGTCGTCGGAGCCAGATAGACCACCCGTCGATTTTTTATGGACTCCTCATCAGCGCCGCCCCCTGAACGCAGATGCTTGAGAATATGCAGCACCTGACAAATCTCGTAGGCCAGGTCGTACAGCCGTTCATGGAAACGCTGCTTCAAAGATTCACCAAGGACTTCATCAAACTCACGGATACGTCCCGTGACCGAATCCTTTTCGTAAAAATCAAAGCCGAACAATTGCGAGAACAGATCGCCCAGATCACCCGGGATCTCACCTGTCGCAACCGGTGTCTTCATCACCTTGAACAGACGCGGTTTACTCTCCAACCCACAAACCCTCTGAGCGTTCTACATTCTCACAGAATTCCTGAACTTCCTTAACGCAACCCTCCCGCTTCACAAAAGGCGGCGATACCACAGAAACCATGGCTTTGACCTTTTTCAATTGCTTCTGCAGTTCAAGGTCGGAGTCATCATCACCGGTATAGCCCGTGTGTTTGGCGATCTTCACCGCTTCACCCGACAGCTGTTCAACCCGCACCGAAAGATGCCGGTGCAACTGCGAAACCCACCCCTGACGTCCTCCATACAATGGGTGATCATCCACCGGCGCGAAATTTCCCCTCGCATTATTTTTCGATTTGGGAGGATTTGGTACCAGATTTGGGAGGATTTGGACAGGATTTTCGCATTTTTAGAAAAATAATGCG
>DUCD01000205.1:2047-4203 GCA_012959985.1 Verrucomicrobiales bacterium
TTCATCCGACCCGCCGGGTGAGCCAATGACCGGCCCTCCGGTAACAGGTCCCGCACTGGCCATTGCACTCACCGTATTTTCAGAATCCCGCTGCAAATTCTTCAAATCCACCAGCAAATCTGAAGGAGACTGATAACGCCGGGAAACGTCCTTCTCCAACAGTTTCCGGACGATTCGCTCGAATTCAGCCGGCACATCGTAATTGAATCGGGCAATCGCCTCAGGTTGTTTGTTGATGATGCTTTGAATGATTTCCGCAGCACTTGTAGCCACGAAGGGTTGTCGTCCGGTCAGTAACTCATAGATTACAATGCCCAGGCTGAAAAGGTCACTGCGATGATCAACCACTTTACCCGACGCCTGCTCGGGGCTCATGTATTTAGGCGTCCCGAGAATTTGGCCTGATTGTGTCTCTTCATGCGTGCTTTCATCGGATCTCAATGGAGTTTGAGCCTCGGTAAACTTAGCGAGTCCGAAGTCCAGCACCTTCACAAGTCCGTGATCGCCCAAGCTGATATTCGCGGGCTTCAGATCCCTATGAACGCCAGCGCGTGCAAAGGCGCCTTTCAGGGCGTCGGCGATCTGGATACCGATATCAATCGCCTGCGTTAGAGTTAAATTGCTTGCCCGGATTTTCTTTTCCAGGGTCATTCCCTCAAGGAACTCCATGATAAGGTAAGGACGCCCCGATTCCGTTTCGCCCACTTCATGGATAATACAGACATTAGGATGATTCAAAGAGGATGCTGCCCGGGCTTCGGTTAAAAAACGATGCCTGCGCTTGCTGTCCTCAGCCCATTCCACAGGCAACAGTTTCAGTGCCACCTGACGTCCGAGCCGACCATCTTCAGCCAGGAAAACCTCCCCCATACCGCCGGCCCCTAAAGGCCGTAGAATCTTGTAATGGGCAATACTCTTAGGCGCACCTTCTGATCGGTCACGTTGTTGAAGAGCCTCTTTTACGGTCGATTCCTCACCGGTAAAACGGTCAAGGTATTCGTTTAATTTGATCTCCTGTCCTTGCTTCTCCTTGATCTCCCACTCAACCAGAAGCAACTCCTTCAGGAGTTTCGTTTTAATGGCAGGCTCCCCCTTGGCAAGATAGTCTTCAATGGAGGGAGCATCCCCTGAATCAGTGACGTTCCATGCCTTCTCGAATTCGTCGCAGACGCGGTCCACGGCGGCAAAAGGATCATCCTGAGTTGAATCGGATTCGTTCATGCTTTCAATTCACGTTTCCAGCATTCTCGAATACGCTCCAGCTTTCGTTCGGTGCTGCGCCGTGAAAGGCCCAGCTTATCGGCGATTTCTCCACCCGTCCATCCTTCCAACTTCCATTCTGCGATTTGAACCAGCACCTCATCGCCAAGGGTTTGAAGGAGTCGACGATGTTCCTCGGCCAATTGACACAAGAACTCAGGAGTTGGCTCATCTCCGGCAATGGCATCAAAACCATCACCCTCAGGATTGGAAGGGCTACCTTCAAATACCGAGTGCCCCCGAACCCGGCCTTCCCCGCGCTTTTGGCGGGTATCATGGCGAACCTGCCCGGAGACTTTTCGAGCGGTGATGGTCGCCAGAAGCCTCCAGAGATCATCCCGATCTCCGACGTGATCCAACCGCCCCCGTTCAGCGCCAGCGCAAAGACTCTTAAAGGCGCTGATCGCAATATCATTCTCATCCAGCACCCTCCGTTGACCGTCCCCAAGCCGCTTTCGGGCCAAACCGGACAGCCGGTGAAAGTATCGTTTCCAGAGTTCCGCAGCCGCCGTTTCATCGCCTTGCTTGAGTTCCTGAACCCACCATGTCACAGATTGATCGCTTGCCATTGGATGTTTCCAGAATCTCAGGTTGGGCCCACCGAACTCCAAATCGAATAAACAAACCCGTAAACTTCCAAAAAAGATTTCCGCATATGAACCGTCTTACTTCCATCTATAAAGGGAATGATCATTGAGGATCGAAGTCCGAAAGGTTTTTTTGGATTTTTAAATACTCTGCGAAAATACGGAGCTTGTCCACTCTGTTTAAAGACAGCTAAATATGTCGAGAGGGCTGAAAAGGCGTGGCAGGGTTCGCTGCACTGCCATTCGGTTGAGGATTTTTCATATGAAATATCAGACCGTTTCTCTTTGTGCTGTAGCGTAGGCTGTCCT
>DUCD01000205.1:4223-25616 GCA_012959985.1 Verrucomicrobiales bacterium
AAATGCGCTGGGGACAGCCGACGCTACAGAAAATCATTCCCCGCACTTTAAATCGCAGCCCCGTCTGTTTAAAAACATCTGACTTGCCGAACGACCTCTGACACAGGCATTATGTCGATAACGCACACTGAGATCCCAAGATGTCCAACTCTCCCCGTCCACTGTTATTCGCTGTTATGTTGCACTGCGGAAGTGCCCTGTTTTCTTCAGCTCAGATTCCAGTTCCCACAGATGCGCCGGCACCTCTATCTCCTGAAGAGAGTGTCAGGCAGGTAAAGTTGCCTCCCGGTTTTCGTATTGAGCTGGTCGCTGCTGAGCCTCTTGTCATCGAGCCCTCGGGTGTCTGCTGGGATGCACGAGGGCGATTGTATGTTTCGGAACTGCACGGGTATAATCTCGAGGGGCAGTTCGATATCGAAGCACTCAACAAGACTGGGAAACTCGACCGAAAAGTGCGCCGTATCCAGGCTAATGCTCAGGCCAAAGAAGCCGCCATGGCTGAAACCTACGGCACCATCAGGTTGTTAAGTGATACCAACGGAGATGGCCGAATGGATAAATCCACAGTGTTCGCTGACCGCCTCCCCCCCTGCTACGGTATCTGTCCGACTCGAGATGGAATCATTGTGGTCTGTGCACCGGACATCCTTTTTCTGGCAGACCGCGACGGCGATGGACAAGCCGAGGTGCAGGAAAAACTGTTCACCGGTTTTGCAGTAGGCCCCTTGGAAAGAGGTATCAATGCACCGCAATGGGGCCTCGACGACTGGATCTATATCGGAAGCGGCCACGGCGGTGGAACCATCACCGGATCGAACCTGACCAAACCGGTTCGACTTGGTCGCACTGATTTCCGTATTAAAGCCGATGGATCCGCTATAGAGCCCATCGTCGGCAGCACGCATACCTTCGGGCATGCATTTGGTGAATTTGGTGAACGTTTTGTCGTAACGACGTCTCAGCCCGGACGATACGTCGCCCCGCTATCATGGCGTTATCTGGCACGCAATCCGAACGTAGCAACGCCGGGATTGGAACAGAACGCCGGAAACTATTCGCGGGCATTCCCCATATCAGCACCTCATCCATGGCGCACTCGCCGAGCCCGGGATCCAGGATTCTACAAGTATTATCGAGACCGTTATGGTGCAGGCGATTCCGAAGCGGGCGGTTACTTCACTTCCGGCTGTGGTCCGTTGGTCTATCAGGATGTCGCTTTCCCCCCCGAGTATCGTGGAGCATATTTCTTTTGTGAACCGGCACAGAACCTGATCCACCGCGCGGTCATCGAACAGAACGGACCGGAACTCAGCCTTCACAGAGCACCCGATGAACAACAGTTCGAATTCCTTGCTTCCGCCGATCAATGGTTTCACCCCATGCACCTGATTCATGGCCCGGAAGGCGCCATTTATATCGTAGATTTCTATCGGGAAATCATCGAAGACTACTCGGCTATTCCGCGGTACCTGCAACAACAATACGGCCTGACCAACGGCAAACAACACGGCCGCATCTGGCGATTGACACATAAGGATGCTCCTTCCGCGCCACCAACCAACATGAGCAACCTGAGCCCGGCGGCATTGGCAAATGAAACGGTGAGCCCTCATTTCTGGCGTCGCCGGACAGCCCGACGATTGCTGGTAGAGCGGAACCTGAGATCAGTCGGCCCAACACTCAATGGCCTACTCGGAGGACAGCATGAACCCGGTCGTTTGTTGAATGCATACTATACTCTGGATACGCTGGGAATTTTGAAACCAGAACACGTGATGATGGCCTTGCAACATTCCAGTCATGGAATCCGGTTGCATGGTTTGAGGTTTTCCGAGAGATTTCTCGAAACGGACCCCACCGTATTGGAGCAATTACTGGCCACTACTGACGATAAGAACGATGCGGTGGCCTTACAACTCGCGCTTAGTTTGGGAGAAAGCAGGGATTCCCGCGTACCATCGGCGCTGGCCTCACTGGCGAGGATACGCGGAAAAGTAAAATGGATGCCTCATGCCATTCTCAGCTCCGTTTACAATCGCGCCGACAAGCTGCTTGAGGAACTGTTGAATGATCCGGGAAAGATAGGATCCGCCACCCTGTTGCTGGAACCGCTTTGCAGAAGCATCGCGGCACAGCAGGACAACCGAACATTGACCTGGGCTCTTGGAAGAATTGCCGCCGTGGAAGAGCCGGCCGTATTACTTCCCTGCCTGCGTGGATTTGACGAAGGATTGAAGGGCATTTCATCAGCAACAATTTCTGATGCAGATCACGAGGCACTCTATGGTCTCCTGTCGAGTAAGAGCCCGGATGTTCGACAGTTAACTGCCAATATGTTGAACAAATTTCAAGAGTTGGACCCCGTCCGAAAAAAGGAGATGCTAAGCCGTGCAGCCCAGGATGCAGCGGACCTGAAACTGCCGGTAGAAACTCGAATGGGAGCCGTCAATCAATTGGCCGTCGCTGAAGACACCGTAGCGACCGCTGGTCTTCTGGCAGCCTGGCCGGTAAATACCCCTACACTTAGAGAAGCGATTTTCGATGCAATTTTTAAACGACGAAACCGACTCCCGGCGTTGCTTGATGCGCTGGAAAAGGGGTTGATTCCACCCGTAGCGTTAACAGCCTTCCAAAGGGTCACCCTATTGGAGAATGACGACCAGGATATCAGCCGTCGGGCCTCTAAACTTTTTTCGCGCCGTGTCGGCCCCGACGATAAAACTTTCCAACGCTTTGCAGCCGCACTGACAGAAACCCGAAACATGGAACATGGAAAACAGGTGTTTCAGGATAATTGCGCGACCTGTCATCAAATGCGGGGGATAGGGTTTGTGGTGGGACCCGATCTTGGTGCGGAGTTTCAACGGGCCGAAGAAGCCATCCTGAAGGACATCCTTGCACCCAATGATGTCATCACCGCAGGCTATTCCACTTATCTGATTGAAACGTCGGAGGGACAATTCTTCAACGGAATTTTATCCAGTGAATCGGCAACCAGTGTGACCTTGCATCTACCGACCGGCCTTGAGCAGATTGTGCTGCGCAAAGACATTGCTCGCATCTCCGCGTTGGCAGTTTCACTCATGCCGGAGGCACTGGTGGAAACACTCAAACCTGAGGATCTCGCTGATGTCATCGCCTGGATGCGCGACGTGGACGAAGAAACACAACGCAACGCGGGGCGAGTTGTGCTTTTCGATGATGAAGCAGAGTTTATCTCCAGACTGACAGATGGAGGAGGACGTGCGACCATGGAATCAGAAGGGGCTTACACAGGAGAATCGTTCCTTGCGATCACCCCGCCGCAACGCTACTCGGTACGCATTCCAAATTGGAATTACCGGGTCGTGGAAAACCCGGGACCGGGTGAGTTTCGCTACTTGCGTTTGGCGTGGCGGACAATGGAAGGAGAGGGAGTGCTGATTGAACTTGCGGCCGATGGCAGTTGGCCCAATGCCGAAGATTCGCGTCGACGCTACTTCTCAGGTAAGAATACTACGAAGTGGGAAGCCATGGAAGTATCACCGACTGCTCCCCGTGAATGGCGGGTGGTCACGCTGGACCTATGGAAAGACAACGGCGGTTTCACCCTGACCGGAATTGCCCCGACCGCCATGGGCGGCACAGCCCAATTTGATCGGATTGAACTTTTGCAGGATCTGAGAATACTAAAAGGTCCATATTAGGCTGTCGGGAGGGCGAGCGTCACTGCCATTCGGTTAAGGAATCAGGCACCCCTGAAGCTGGGGGCGTCGACCCCGGATCATTGAAATCGGCATTCATTTCTTCCATATTCCGGCCTCGGCGCGGCCAGCTTCAGGGATGATGGCGTTAAAAAACCTGCGGAAAACCCTTAACCGAATGGCAGTGGGGCGAGCGTCCTCGCGAGCAGATAAATGAATGAGCAGAAAGAAATCTCACACCTGCTTCCCTCCAACTTTACCTCATTTTTCGTATTTCAGTGAAAGGTAGTTTGGCGCATATATGATATCCATGAAAGGCTCGCGGGGACGCTCTCCCTCCCATTGACTGCCTGTTTTTCAGTGAGTTCTATTTTGCATATGACAACTGCGTTTCCACTTGATTTACTGAGTTCCGAACCTGAGTTCCCGACAACTTTTATGGAGTGTGGCAACTTGACACCGTTTTGCGATACTACTTTCGGAAAACGGAATGCTCGTTCATTTGTGCAAGCAACTTTCGATAATAGGCCTGAGCCCGGGTTAAGCGTTGCTGAATGCCTTGGGCGCGCACGTTGCCTGCAGGCGTGAATTCGCCGGCAATGCGGGCAATGGACTCCAGTTGTTTGCGGATGACGGCAGGACCGCGAACGGGGCACCATGTTGGTCGGCCATCGACTTTCACGTAAACCGGAGTCGTGTGGGCCAGCGCGTTATTGTCGCAGACCGTGCTCAAGACCAACCACTGGCTCTGGTGGATTTCCCATTCCAACTCAAAGGTGAGCGACGAGGCCTTCCCGGAATTAGCGATTTCCTTGATGACGCCTTCATTCCCGACAAGTGTTAGCGCTTTGGGGACGCCTATGGACGGATGACTGAGGACTTGAGCTTTGATGCGGACTTTGTCTCCGGATTTTCTGGAAAGCTCAGTGCCTGGGAGTTGATTGTCCACGGTGAATTCAAGAACCGGACCGTTGCTGACAAAGGTGTGACCTTCCCTGAGGTTTTCAAACCAGGCGTCGATATCAAGAGTCGGACCGGTGTGAACGTAAGTCCTAACCTCTCCGATGGTGGACCCCCAGGGCGTATCACTCCCGGCAGCTGCGGTAAGTTTAAACCCAAGGTTTAGGTAGTCGTAATAATCGATTGTATTGATTTTGCTGAACTGAAGAAGCTCGATGAAATCAATTCCTTCGGTGGTGACATACCATGGGAATCCTCGAGGGAGGTCGCAACCATTCCATGAAAAATGGGCAAAACCAACCAGAGCGCCTCGTTGTTTGTGGATTCGTTTAAATGCAAGATCGTAGAAATCGTAGGTTTCTAAGTCACGGGCCAAACGGGTTGTATTAAGACCGATGATGTGACCGAAAGTGCTGCGTGGCTCCTCCTGTCCCGAAACCAGCCAATAGTCGTCGTCATGCACTCGGAACTCTTCTCCGAATCCCTCTTGTTTAAAATCGGTGCCTTGGTGATGTCCCATTTCGAGCACATTGACGAGATGAAGATCACAGGCCCGCGCATAGCTGAGCAGGAATTTCCGATGATGGTCGTTAAGTGTCGGATGATGAACGTGCACATCCCCTGACCACCATCCTTTATCGGGAAGGTTGATCCAGCGTTTCAGATCGATCGAAAGCATGAAAGGATCCTCGTCGATCACCTTGAACTCCCGAACCATCGGGATATATTCAAGTCCACGATCCACGGCGATCCGCCATTCACCCACAGGAAGCTGAATGGTGAAATTACCCGAGGTTTGATACATGACCGGTTCCTCCCAGTAAGGAATGGATGGGAGCAATTCATAGACGTAGCTTCGGTCATTGTTATTGCCCATACCCTGCATCTTCCGAATGGGCCCAATCCAGTTCGGATCGGAATCGAACTCAATCCCAGAATAGAATTCACGCGTACTTGAGGGTTCAGTAAATATTTCTCCACCTGGTGGCAGACGAACCTGGTTGTCAGAACCCATGATGCAGACCATGGCTGGAGTGATCCGAGAAATCTCAGCATCAAGCAAACGGACATGAACAGTGGCCGCGGAGAGGCAAGATACCGTCACAAATAGGCCGAAAGTAATTGAAAAAGAAAACCGGGGGTGAAAACGTGGGATCATGAAAAAAGCCTGCCGTTTGAAACCCAGAGCAGCAAGTCGATTCCCGGAGAAGAGGTCATTTTTTTGAGCAACATCACCTCAAACCGAATCCTTTGCTTCATTATCAGATAAATGAGATCTGGATAACAACTGTCAGGATTCAAATCTCAGCTCTACTTCAACTGTAAATGATAAAGGTAACGATGGGGGAATCGGACCCGAATATCTTAAAAGAAATGTCCTTCATCGAAAAGGGAGCAGGTTGGGACGGTTCCCACTACATTGTATTTGTATGATCCAGATCCAGGACAAGGAGGGGTGGTGGCGTTTTTCAAAAATCCATTGACACCTTCTTCCGAAATATCGACTCCGACATCCAATTGGTTCTGAAGAGCAAACTGCTCTTTTGCGCCGTTAATCTGCTTAAGATTAGCGACACAGGCATTCTTTCATCTTGTCGTCCTTGCTTTAACAAAATTGGGAATGGCGATGGCCGCGAGCAGACCTATACCTGCGACAACGAGCACAATTTCCGTCAATGTAAAACCGGAGTTTTTATTCGATTTGAAGTTCATCTTATTTAGAGTTTTATGTTTTTTGCGTCCCTTTTTTACCCCTCTTTGAATCATTATTCAAATTATCATACACGACAGGATTGTCAATAGCATGGGGTATGCCAGTCACAGATTTGGATCCATTTACTAACAATTTCATATATTCAAGACGCCTCCCCGTCGCGGAATCTTCACGCTATTCCCATTCGCTATAACTCGATCTAATTTTCCACCAGAATGGAGCCGGGGAAAATCCCCGCCCCCTATGCGTTTTGCTTCTGTGTGTAAACTGGGTGGTTGCTATTCGCCTCGAACCCGAGCGAATTGCATTCCGAGCAAGTCGGCCGGCGCCAAAACAAACGGGCTGGGTGCCCCGGCATCCTGGTAAGGCCCATCGACAGAGGCAGCCGTTTCAAGGATTCCTCCCGTCCATTCGATGACGACATTGTCACCATCAACGCGGATACTCAGCGTGGGATCGGGAGAGTCGCTCTCTTCCTGGAAAGTTCCCAGGACTTGGAATTCCGCCAAGCCCGGCTCGATGCTTTCGTCGTCCGTCGAGGTGAATCGCACCGTCCGGACGTCGGCTTGGGGCGTCGGCAACACGAAATCGCCGTCCCGAAACTCGCCAGTCATTTCAACATCCGTCGTGAAGAGTATCGAACCGTCATCCCCGAATAAATCAATTCGGCCGGCGAAGATGTGGTAACCTGGGGCGAACTCCCGATCGCCGCGAATATTGACTTGGTTCACCAATGCGAGGCGGGGAAACAATATAGCCACATAGGGAGTGGTGCCCAAATTTGCCGCGTCGTTGTCGGTGGCGAACCAAGAGGTATGCAGGGTTCCGTCTACCGCACGGCTGGCGGGATACCCTTCGGAGTTTGTACTGGAGGAAACGACGACGCCGCCGGAGACGGCCAGATTATGGAAACTCCCCAAGACTTGGAGTTCTGCTATACCCGGCTCAATGCTTTCGTCCCTCGTCGAGGTGAATCGCACGACCCGAACATTGGCTTGGGGCGTCGGCAATAGGAAATCGCCATCCCATAACTCGCCGCTCATCGTCGAGAGTATTGAGAAGTCATTCCCGAAAAAATCGATTCGACCGGCGAATATGAAGTAGCCTGAGCCGAACTCCCGATTGCCGCGAATGTTGACTTGAGTTACCAATGCGGGACTGGGAAACTCCACCTCCACCCAGGGCGTGGTGCCGTCCAGAGTAGCCGAGTCGTTGTTGGCGCTGAACCAGGAGGTGCCTAATATGCCGTCGAACGCTCGGATCGCGGGATAGCCAGGGTAGTTTGTGCTGGAGGAGGCGACGATGCCGTCGGCCTTGGCCAGGTTGGGGTCGAAGACGGGGCCCTCATCCTGGAACGTGCCCCAGACTTGGAGTTCTGCCAAACCTGGCTCGCTGCTTTCGTCACTCGTCGAGGTGAATCGCACGGACCGGACGTTGGGTTTGGGCGTCCGCAGTAAGAAATCGCCGTCCCAAAAATCGCCGGTCATTTCAACGTCCATCGTGAAGAGTATTGAGCCGTCATTTCCGAGAAAATCGATTCGGCCGCCGAATATGCTGTAGCCTGAGCTGAACTCCCGATTGCCGCGGATGCTGATCGCGGCAACCAATCCGCGGCGTGGAAACGTCACTTCCAACCAGGGCGTCGTGCCCAAATTTGCCGCGTCGGAGGACAGAGCATCGGTGAACCAGGAGGTTTGCAAATCGCCGTCGATCGTCAGGCCCGCGGGAGAGGGGTCAGCGGAGGTGCTGGATGAGGCGATGACCCCCTTGGTGACGGATAGATTGTCTCCAGGTGGAACGAAGAATTCGAATTCACTCGAGCGAAGGATAGGCGGGTCAGCGGATTCCTCCCAGTTCACGTTGACCTCATGAACCCCTGAAGGGAAATCCGCTCCATTGTCAAAGCGAACCGTGGTTGTATTGCCGGATTGGGTCACGGTGGATGCAACCACCTCACCGTCAATCGTCATGGTGACGGAACCGGAACGGATATCCAAGTTATCATGCTGAATTGAGACTTCCACGGTGGAAGAGACGATCCCGGATTCCGGAGAGGTCGAGCTGACATAGGAAGGCAAGGGGCCCTCCCGATAGGCTTTAATGGCATTCGCATTGGACCTGTCATTAATCAGAATTTTTTCACCTTCGACGACGGAGAAGAATTCCACATTGGCGCCGCCGCCGCCTTCAAAATACAGCAGACGGATCGGATAAATGCCCTCTTCCCGAACCACTATGTTAAACAGGGTGTCGGCAGAAGCACGGGTGCCGTCGAACAGTCCGAGGTCTATTCTTCCATCGCTTCCCTTGAGGGAAGGGCCGCTGGACACCTTGAAACCATCATCACTGTTGACACCGAGTGTTATAAAACCCGCGGGGAGTTCCAGGAAAGTTATGATTTCGACGGCAATGCCGTCATCGAAGCTCAAGTTTCCAGGGATCATCGGGATGAATTCATCCGGGAATCCATTGGAGTCATTGAAGTTACCGGCAGCGGTTGCGCCCTGTTCCCAATTGATGACACCCGTTACATTGACTGGATTGACCACCCAGCCGGCGGTGAAGTCCAAAGAAGCTTCATTCGGGTAGAGTTCTCCGGTGTCCGGATCCACATAGGTGCCCAGCAATTGTTGTTCGGCACCGGCAAGAGATCCCCCAATCACATTGGCGCTGATCTGGGTCACACGGGCAACAAATCCAGGAGTGCCTGTGTTGACTCCATTCGCCTTCCAGAATGGATCCATTTCGATGAAGACTTCATTCACTGTGAACGACAGATCAAAAGAGTGAGAGTTGCCCAGGGCATCGGAAAAGCTCAACTGAACCTCATGAGTGCTGAGCGAGGCCGGAATTTCGTCGAAGCTGTAAGTAACCGTCGTGGTCGCCCCGACTTTATTCACATCCGTTTCGACGGCTTGTCCATCCAGTGACGCCGCCACGGTGTCCGGATCGAGCGCGATCGCCACATCTTCCAGATGGGTTTCGAATCCGTTCACGTTTCCATTAAAGAAAACAATTCGTGGAGGGCTGGTATCATTGGGATCCGCAACGAAGGGCGCTTTTTTCTGGAGATAGAGAAGACCGCCGATAAAGTCGTCCTGAGGTGAGAACACGCCGGCGGTATTGCCTTCCTGTTCCACACTGACCGTGATCACGTCGTTTGATTTCAGACTTGTCAGCAAATGCACTAAAGAAGCGGAAGCGGAGGCATGCGAGTCCGCATTGCGGATGTAGTGGGTTTTGGTCTCGGCTCCGAGAACGTTGATCCCGTTTACCTGAACGGTCACTTTCGGATTCACGCGGTCATTGCCCCCTTCAATATCGTCATTGTAAACCAGGAGATAATCCCCATCCTCACGGACGGTAATTTCACCGGATCCGACGGAATGGCTATACACCTTGGTATCGATGATGCCGTCGATATTTTCCTCCGGAGTGAGCCAGGTGATCGCGGTTTTTTCAGGAGGATTCCAATCAAGCTCGAAACCCGGGCCGAATGAACCGGAGGAAAAGACACCGTTGGATGTGTTGACTTTTTCCACGTAGACCGAAGCGGCTTTGCCGGTGGAAACTGTGACGTCCGCGTCAATTCCACTTCTTTGGATAGTGGTGAAGGAAAGAGTTTGTCCTGGAAACACGGCCCGGATCAGGCCGGACCAGTGAACAGACGACGACGTATGATCGCCTGCATTTCGGATATAGCCCTGCTCCGCGCGTCCACCCGGTATCTTCACACCGTCAAGGAGAACCTGGACCCCAACGGAGGGGCGTGCCCCGGCGCTGGTCATGGGAATGTTGACAAAAACCAGGTAATCCCCCGCATCCGGAAGGGAGATAGCACCGGATGTACCGGAATGGTTGAAGGCGGCATCTTTGCGGCTGGAAGTCCACTGGAGGGCGGAAGTGGTGCTGAATTCATCTTGATTCAGGTTGGGACCACCGGCCGTCTGGGTGGCGGTTCCAGCAAAAACCGAGCGGGAACCATCGATGAATTCCACATAAAGACTTGCCGTTTCAATGTCGCTGCCGGAACCCGCGCCGGCACTAAGGCGCAAGGTTTTGGCTTCGATCACATCTCCCGCGCTCAGTTGCAGCAGCGCCGCATTGTGAGCCGAAGATTCGAGGTGACCATTGGCGTTCCGAATATAGGTGGACTGCCCGAGGGTACCGGCCGCTGGCTCGCCGTTTACATAGATTTCGATTGAGTTGGTTTGACGCAATCCGCCATTGCCTATCATAGGCACGGTATAGGAAACAAGGTAGTCCCCGTCAGATTTAACCACCAAGCGGTGATTCGCGTCGAATGCATGGTCGAACACGGACGGATCGATGGAAGAACCGCTGCTCCAGGCAATCGACGTGGGTTCCGAGACGTCCAGGCTGGTGGTTCCGTCTTCAAGGGAATTCCCTTGCAGGAAAGCAACATTTTCAACGGCACCCTGTGTCGTCATGCTGACCACCGTCGCCAAGGCCAATAGGGTTGGAATGAGTTTCATTTATCTTGCTTACAGATTAGGTTCATTAAAGAAGAGGAATCCCTACCTGGGCTCTTCCTGTTTTTTGATTGGGAATGAGTCTTTATAAAATTAAATGTCTTTAAGGATTTCTCCCGCGGCATTCCTCCCGCAGGCTCCCATAACACCGCCACCCGGATGCGACGCCGCACCGCAGATATAAAGGTTTTTGATCGGGGTTCGATGGTCTGACCAGCCTGGCATCGGACGAGAAGGTCCGAGCTGGTGAAGGTGCATGGCCCCCTGCATGATGTTGCCGCCGGTTAATCCATAGTTGCGTTCCAGATCCAGAGGGGTCAACGCATGGGTAAATAGGATCTTCTTCCTGATATCCGGAGCAAAACCCTCAAGCGTATCGATGCAGTTCTCAACCCAGGAATCCTTGACGTCATCCCAACTTCTGCCGTTGGACAATTTATACGGCGCGTACTGCACGAAGATAGACATGATATGCTTGCCCGGTGGGGCAATGGTATCATCAACATTAGAGGGAATGACCATTTCCAGCACGGGCTTGCTGCTGAAGTTCCCGTCCAACGCCTCCCGATATCCTTTTTCGATGTATTGTATATCCGGTGTAATATGAATCGTACCGCGCAACAGGTTGGGATCGACTCCAAAGTCAGGCATACCGTCCAAGGCCAGATTGATCTTTCCGGACGCCGATGAATAGTCGATATTGTTGACTTGCTCCACCATCCCTTCGGGAAGGTGCCGGGGGGCGAGCATCTTGATCATTGTATTGTGCATATCAATTCCCGAAGCAACTGATTTGCTGTAGAACTCGCCCTCGGATGTTGACACACCACAGGCCTTATTTCCTTCTACAAGAATCTCATTCACCGCCACTCCGGTCTTGATATCGACCTTTAAGTCCGCGCAGGCTTTTTGTAACGCCGCGGCAAGCCCCCCCATACCGCCCCTAATGTAACCCCAAACTCCGCGGGAACCACCGGCTTCGCCCATCACATGATGCAGCAGCACATAGGCGCTTCCCGGCGACGACGGGGCATGAAAAGCCCCGATGATCGCGTCCGTCGCCAAGGTTCCTTTCAGCAAGTCCGATTCAAACCAGCGATTGAGTATGCGGTCTGCCGCGCCGGTCAACACCTCTATCGCACCCGGATTCTCAGACAGCATTTTTCCGAATATTCGTCCGGTCTTGAGGCCACTCAGCAGGTTTCCCACCTTTTTCACCAGCCCTTGTTTTCGGAACGGGCTCGGCAACTGAGGCGGCACGCACTTCAATAACGGTTCAAGGCTCTCGGCAATTTCAGTGAGTGTTTTTTCATAACCCGGAAAAGCGTCCGCATCTTTCTTGCTGAATCCGGAGATGGATTCATAGTTGCTCTTTGAGTCATGGCCGAGAACCAAATGTCTTCCATCCCCGTCTATCGAAACGGAAGACGGCTGACGCCTGAGGACTTCGTATCCATAGTCCTTTAAGCGTAGCTCCGCGATGATTTCCGGCAGTAGCAGACTCACTACATAGGCCACGGGGGAAAAACGGAAGCCCGGATAAAGCTCTTCGGTCGATGAACAGCCGCCCACTATCTCGCGACGTTCCAATACACAGACTTTTTTGCCGGATTTTGCCAGATAGGCCGCGGTGATCAGACCATTGTGACCACCACCAATAATAATCGTATCGTACATGATAATAATAATTCCTTAGAGTAATTAGACATGGGATTGACGCCACGCTGGAACGGGATCAGCGGACGCGAAAGCCGTCCCAGGGAGGGACGCGGTATTCTATGAGGAATTATCGATTACAAGCCGGCCTGCCAGGCCAGAGCTCCAATTGAACGAATGCGAGTCTTCTGATCACTGTTGAGGTGTGAGTTCTTCTTCGTCAGATTCATTCGCAGTACCTGTATCTATTGGATAAGCTCCAAACTAATGAAGGGCGTTTCCTTGTCAAGCTATTTCCGACAATGCGCGCAACTCTTCAGCCTGGAACTCTCAACTCCCTTGAAGGAAAATAAACAATGATCACCGGAATCACTCACATGGGAAATGGCCAGGAAAAGGGGTGAGTCCACACCCACAGGCCAGAATTGATTACGGCCGATTAAATTTGGCCCCACAGGTTTTCCTCGTCGCCAACCTTTGCTTTAAGCGACATAATTTTCACAAAGGCATTCGGGTTTTTCTGCCAGTGAGGCGCAATCCGAAGATCAATGACGCGACATTCGGCCGAACCAGGATGGTCCGACGGTCGCCTGACAATTACTGATCCACTCGCTGATTGATTTGCGACCACCCATTCGACGACGAACAGCCTCAGGAACCAAACAAAAAACAGTGATCCTCTCGCCGAATAACCATTCGCCATGCACACCTACACATTGATCTCGTAGAGGGCATCGTCCACTTTGTATTGTCTGCGTCGCGGCTTGCTAGGCCAAGCAGGCGAGGCCATTTCTTTCAGCCACCCTTGCAGAGATTTTTCGAGTTTCCGGACCATGTCGGGTTTCAATTTCGCGAGATTATTCTTCTCACCGAGGTCATTTGATAAATCGAACAACCAAACATAGTCGCCGGCTTTGACCATCTTCCAATCGCCCAGCCGAACGGCCTTATTCGGACCATTACTCCAGAACAGAATGTCATGAGGAGTCCCGGAATTGGCTTGGGTCAGAAAGGGAATCAAGTCCACGCCATCCAGTTTGAGCGCGTTGGGCAATTTGATCCCCGCGGCCGCGCAGGCGGTGGGAAACACGTCCAGGGAGCTGGTCGTCTTTGAGTAGACCTTGTTCGAGGGCAGGACACTTGGCCACGTGAGAATCATCGGGACGCGGATCCCGCCTTCAAATAGAAATAGCTTCCCGAGCCGAAGCGGTCCATTGCTTTGAACTCCAGTATATATGGGCCCCCCGTTGTCGTTCAGGAATATGATTAGCGTATTGTTTTCCAAACGGTTCTCTTTTATCGCGCCCACGATAGCGCCGACGGCGTCGTCAAGTGCGCTGGTCATGGCGTTGTAGTCACGCTGAGTCTTGTTCGACTCCTCAGGGAAACGTTTCTGATACTTTTCGGTGGCTTCGATAGGAGTGTGGACGGCGTTGAACGGGACATACACAAAAAAGGGGAGGTCTTTGTGGCGGTGGATAAATCGCACCGCCTCGCGTGCTATGGCATCCGTCAGGTATTCAGGCTCCTTCAACGGCGTTTTTCCGCGCATGACGGTCGAGAAATAGGGTTCGTCGCGTCGGACGGAAAGGAAGGAGTGGGCGCCGGCTAAAAATCCGTAGAACTCATCAAACCCACGCGATTGCGGATGAAACTGAGCGCGCGTTCCGAGGTGCCACTTCCCAAACATCCCGGTCGTGTAACCCGCCTTTTTCAACACATCGGTTATGGTAACAGCTGACGGGTCCAGTCCCCGGCTGAGGCGATGGGTAATCGCGCCGCTCGAGGTGTTGAATTCGAAGCCGAAGCGTTCTTGATAACGCCCGGACATGATACCGGCTCGTGACGGACTGCATGTGCCTGCGGTCACGTAGGCGTCGGTAAAGCGAACGCCTGATTTGGCAAGCTGGTCGATATTCGGCGTGGGAATCGATTTTGACCCGTAAACCCCCGTGTCGGCATAGCCTAAATCATCGGCCAGTATGAAGACAATATTGGGTGGGCGTTTGGCTCTACCCGTAACCGCGGCGATCGGTTCAAGCAAGCGGGCCCTCGCGGCTAAGGCGGCTTCACTTGGAGGAAACACGGCTGGGTTCGCGGCGTTTTCTTCGCGTGGGCGGTCTTGCGAATTAAGACCAAGGGGAGCTAGGACGAGGTAAATTACCGGTGTGAGCATCCGAATAGTCATGATGGAACATAATATTCACGAGGGGGGCATTGGAACAAGGGAAATGTTCAGCGGATATCGAAAATACCTTAGAACACAAAGTTTCATTGTGTCCGCATCGAATCGATACTTTACCGCGGGAGATGTTAGACCATGTCATCGTATTCGGACCTCGAAATGTTGAGCGAATGATCAGAGGATTCTTAGACCGCTATTATCATTCCCACCGCTCTCATCAGGGACTCAAAATACAACCGCCTGTTCCGATTGAACGACCAGTGATTTCAGAATAATTCGGTTCGCACGCAATCGATTGAAGATAAGACGGTTCGGATTTAATTTTTATTGAAGCCCACGATTCAGGAGCCAGTTCACCCACCATCATTTTTTCTTCGAGAGGTTTTTGTCCTTCGGAGCCTCCGCTACATTCGTCTTGGGAAACCACCTTGCGATCTGATTTTTCAATTTTGAAAACTTGGCGATAGCGGCGAGGTTTTTAAACCCCATGGGATCCTCAATCTGATCGTAAAGCTCCTCGCTTCCATCCGCATAGCGAATGTAGCGGTACTGCTGGGTTCGAAGCGCATGGTTGTTCCTCCCGTGTGTCGTCAACGCCGGTCGATCCCATCGCCCATGTGGATTCGCCAGGAGTGAACGCATATTGATTCCATCCAGTTTCTGCCCTTGCGGATTCACAGGCTCGGCCAGGCCACACAAATCGTTCAAAGTAGGGTAGATATTCATATAGTCCACCGGCCGGTCACAGACACCTCCTGGCTGAGTCAGCCCTGGAACAACCCAAATCATGGGTGCCTTGGTGGCCTCCTCCCAAAGTGCAAACTTCCGCCAGTGCTTTTTCTCACCCAAATGCCAACCGTGATCTGACCAGAGGCAAATGATGGTATTGTCCGTGTATTGGCTCTTATCGAAGGCATCTAATAACCGCCCCAGTTGGGCGTCGGAAAAGTGAATGGTTGCAAGGTAAGCCTGTACTGCTTCCTTCCATCGGCCTGACTTAATGATGCTGGTGTGGTCGCGCTCCGGTTTGGCCATCTTTCGTCCCGCTTCAGGAATGTCGGCCAGGTCATCTTCAGGCACTTCGGGCAGTCGAATGGATTCAATCGGAAAGGGCTCAAAATACTTCTTGGGTACGCTGAACGCCATGTGCGGCTTGATCAATCCACAGGCTATAAACCACGGCTGATCATGTTTGACGTTCAGCTGTTCGATTGCACGGGTGACATTCAAGTGATCGATCATCTCATTATCGGGGTTTGCCAGGGGCCCGAACCGAATCCCCCCTACCCCGCCATTGGTCAGATGCTTCTCCTTTGATGACCTCCGCTTGTCTCCCGGTGCCTTTCCCCAGATATGCCAGTCGGATGCATCTGCATAGCGGCCGTGATAAACTTTCCCGAAACCCGCACAGAAATAACCATTGTTTTTAAAATGTCGCGGCAGCGTAATGACGTCAGGCACAACGGGGCGCCAAGGATTAGAGTTGTAGTAGACACCGGTAGTTGAGGGACGCAACCCTGTCAACAAGGCTACACGAGAGGGATTGCAGGCCGGCGCGGCGCAGTGGGCACTCGTGAAGGTCACTCCGCGCTTTGCCAGTCGATCCAGGTTAGGGGTAACCGATTGAGGATGGCCTCCCAAGTGCGTCACCCAATCGTTCATATCATCGATGGGTATGAAGAGAACATTAGGTCGCTCGCCAAAGACCATGGTAACGGCGAGGAAAAGAGCACACAAAATGCGGATGAATAGGGATCGGTTCATTGAATAGTGGTGTTTTTCAGATTAGCGACAGGCCAGGTCCTGGATGACAATCGGCTATGGATATCCTAAAATCTCAGGCCCGGTATGTATTCATTGCTCTTCCGCAGATTACGGTGAATCCAGACGACTCCGGTTATCCCTGAGTTTCATCGCAGGTCGATTGCGGATACCGGATTGCATTGAACTCTACGCACAGGGATCGACTTCGTCCAGATCGTTATTCACATCCAACAGCCTTGAACCAGTTTTTTCAACTTCAATGATTGTTTGTGGATGCACCCGTCTTATCTTAAGTCGTGGCAACGACTTCCCCTCCTCACCCTTGGAAACAACTTGCTTTGGATGTTCGGCTCAAGCTTCAGGGACCCGTCACCGATTTCTCCGGAAAGTGTGACGGTCTGACAGTCTGCCCAATGGATGAGATCCTGGGCCGAGTGGATAGCTGTCCGCCAGGAATCCGTAAAATTTTTGTTGTGACTGCTTCTCCCAGAGAGGTATTATCAGTAACGATCACCACCGAATGGAACCACCGATTAAAGCGTTCATCCGCCTGCAGACCGACTGGAAGTGCCGGCTCTTCGGATTGTTAACGACCTCTTGAGCCTATGCAAAACCTCTGCCGAATAATCATTACTTTTGCTGTTGCGACCCAGGCCGTCCAAGCCGCCGTGACCACGAAACCCAATGTGTTGCTGATATGTATCGACGACCTACGCCCCGAACTGGCGTGCTTTGGCGCATCTTATATCCGCTCGCCGCATATTGATCAGCTGGCGTCAAAGGGGCGGATTTTCCGCAGCCACTATGTTCAAGCGCCGACATGCGGAGCTTCCCGATGCACTTTGTTAACGGGACGCTATGCCGGTGCCAGTAACCAAGCGTTGTTTCAACGAGCGGCCAAATTGAAATCCGATCCAAAATCCGTTCTACCGAGCATGCCCGCCTGGTTTCGTCAGCATGGTTATACCACCGTGTCCGTCGGAAAGGTCTCACATCATCCGGGAGGATTCGGCGGAGACGACTGGAACGATGCAGCCAAGCTGGAAATGCCGAACTCATGGGATCGACATTTATTGCCTGCCGGTCGCTGGCAACATCCCCGCGGCTGGATGCACGGCTTGGCGAACGGTGAAATTCGTGAAAAGGCAGGTGAAATGGATGTGTTCCAGGCCCTGGAGGGACCCGATTCGATCTATCCGGACGGGATTTCGATTGACGAAGCACTACTACAATTGAATCAACTCACTTCAGACACCGACCATCCCTTCTTCCTTGCCGTCGGAATCCTGCGGCCGCACCTTCCCTTTGGTGCGCCGGCAAAATTCCTGAAACCATACGCCACCGTAAAACTTCCGGCCACACCACATCCAACCAAACCGAAAGGCAGGACCACCTGGCATACTTCGGGTGAATTCATGAAATACAATCGCTGGAAGCGCGACCCGAACACGGATGCCGCATTCGCATTGCAGGTTCGGAAGCACTACGCAGCCTGCGTGAGTTACGCTGACGCACAAGTCGGCCGTTTGATGGCACAATTGGAGAAAACCGGCGCCGCCAGGAACACCATCGTAATTTTATGGGGCGATCATGGCTGGCACCTAGGCGAACACGCGTTGTGGGGAAAGCACGCACTTTTCGAGGAATCATTGCGATCTCCGCTGATTGTTTCCTATCAAGGAATCACAAAGCCTGGCGAGGCAACCGATGCGATGGTCGAGACCTTGGATGTCTTTCCCACGCTTTGCGATTTAGCGGGAATTACCAAACCCGATTTTGTTGACGGTGTATCCTTGCTTCCCTTGTTAAACAACCCCAACTCGACGGGTCATTCCGCAGTAGCTTACAGTAGAGGCGCCAGGACCATTCGCACCAAGACTCATCGCTTAATTCTCCACGACGACGGCTACACAGAACTGTATGACCACACCTCTGTGGAAAAGGAAACTAAGAATGTTGCTGCAGCGAATGCCTCCTTAATAAAGCGGTTAACGACCCGGCTTCAAAATCGTTTAAATTAGGAAAACGAGATTCAGAGTGAGCTCAATCCAGCTACAAATCAGACCTCTCATCGCTCAACAGTTGTCCTATTGAAATACATGATTAGAAGTCTTTGAAGGGCCCGCGCAGTTCACCGCTGCTTAATTGCCTTTGCCTGGAGGATGGCTGCAACTTGAGCCCTTTGGTAAGTGGAGAAACTGCGTCTCTGCCTGACTCCGTTTGAATTGTAGGAAAGCGTGAATCTGGTGCGGCCCTTAACCTCGCCACGGTAGATTTGGACACTGGCGAACCCTCGTTTTATGCCCCCCGGAAAAGTCCGGGGAATCTCAGAGGAAACCATGACCGTTAATCCTGAAGATTGAATGGGGCTGTGGTAAATTCAACCACTCTCAGAGAAGAAAGAAACCAGAGCCTGACAATCTCCAATTGTCAGGCCCGGGTAAGAAATTAAGAAAACTCGCTTTTTACTGAGGAAAAGATGGTTCCGATGGAGGGGGTCGAACCCTCTTCAATTCAACTTGGAAAATCTTCGAAAACCCCAGTAAATACCTATATATTAAGGAGTTTCACCTCAATCCGCCCAAGGATGATTTATCACGAATTTATCCCTTTTCCCAAAATCAGTGTCATGCTTTGTCATGCTTTTCAAAACGGTCCAACCTCTTGCAGCTTTCCATTAACGATTGGATCTCCGGTTGACTAGTCATAATCCTAGGAGGAAGAGTGTTCGAAAACCGTAAGGAGTCGTCCAACCTTCTTTACTCTTAAGCCGTTTTCCACCAATACTTCCGAGTTGCCGCATTGACACCTGTGCGCGGGAATATGAGTTACGACGAACTTTGAGGCTTCGGCTCATTTCAATGAAAACCGTTCATCGGTTCTCTTTATTGCCCCAGAGCTTGCCAGCAATGACAGGAGAGAAGCGAGGCGATCAGGTGTTAGATCGGGTTTCCAAGGGCTTGGTGGGGTCTCCAATCGTTGTAGTGCTCGAACCAATTTTCCAACCCGATTTGCAGAGTGACAAGTGTGGCATGTTCCTTCAGATAGATTTCCTCATACTTCAAACTCCGCCACAACCGCTCGATGAATACGTTGTCCATCCAGCGCCCCCGACCGTCCATGCTGATACTCACTCCGAGTTGCTCCAATCGACCAGTCCATTCCTCAGATGTGAACTGACAGCCCTGATCGGTATTGAAAATCTCGGGTAGGTGACCGGTTTGTTCAACAGCCTGATTAAGAGCCCTCAGACAGAGTCCTGTTTCCATGGTGTTGGAAACCGCCCAACCAAGCACCTTTCGTGAATACCAGTCCATTACCGCGCACAGGTAGGCATGACCACCGGGCATCGGGATGTAGGTGATGTCGGCACACCACACCTGGTTGGGTCGTTTGACGGTCAAGTCCCGCAGCAGGTAGGGATACTTCCGGTGACCATCGTCTGGAATGCTCGTGCGCGGCCTGCACCATATTGCCTCATGGCCGATTTCACGGCGCAGACGCTGCAACCGCTTGCGATTCACCTTCACACTGTGGTCGCGCTCCAGAATCGTCGCCAGTCGTCGGCTTCCAAGGCATGGATCGATCAAATATATTTCATCTAACAGCTGTTTGAGTCGAAGATTTTCCGCGCTTTCGGCCACCCGTTGGTAATCAACAGATGACCGGGCCACACACAGAAGTTCGCACTGTTTTCTCATGCTCAATTTGGGATGTGTTTTATCCAGCAGCTCAACGCGCTCCCTTACAGACCGAGCTGTTTGGACTTTTTTCTCAGGAAATCAACCTCCACAGTTAGCTGCCCGATCTTGGAGTGCAGTTGGTCGCGTTCACTTTCAAAATTCTCCTCTTTGCTTTGCCCCCGACTCGTCCCGAAGACTTCCGAGGCTCCTTCGGCCATCTTCTTTTTCCACTCGGAGACCTGAACCGGGTGGACATCGTAAGATTTTGCAATCTGCTGAATTGTCTTTATGCCTTTTATCGCCTCCAGAGCCACTCGGGCCTTGAATTCGGGATCGTGTCTTCTTCGTTTTGCTTTCATTTTGTGTTAATTGGGTTCGGTTTTACTACCCGCACCCGACCACCACAATCATAGCTTAGCTTCTGGCCCGATTTTTGGGGTCCACCTCACTCAGTTTGAATAAAATTGGAAACCATTGATTAAAATAGTGGAAATTTTATTATTTTCCATTTTTATTTCAACTGCTATTCCTTTCTGCTTGTAAAAATCAAGCTGTTTGGCAACTCGCTCTGTCTCACCTTGATCACATAGCATCAAAATCAGGTTTTCCCGAGCTGGATTATATTCTGAATCAACTGCAAGAGCCTTTTCAAATAGCTCAATAGCCTTATCTATCTGCCCATGTTGCTCGAAATGTAATGCAAGGTCACTCAGAGTACTCAAATGATCCGGGTAAACTTTAGTTATCTTTTTCAATTCATCGAAAGCAGCCTGCATATCACCTTCTTCCCGATAACAAACTGAAACATTAAACCAGGGTTGGGGATCATCGGTATCCAACTCCCGTGATCTGTCATAGGAACTTCTAGCTTGTTCGAAATTTTTCATAGCCTGTTGTACACGACCTATATTGTTCCAGTTAATTGCATTTTCCTGGATTTTATTTGCTGTAGTGAGGTATTGAAGGGCAGGCACGAGCAAGCCAGCCTGAAAATGAACCATACCTAAATCATGAATATTTTCAAAATTTTCAGGATCCTTTGCCACGAGTTTCTCACCCATTTTTATAGCACGGTGCATATTATTTTGTTGCCATGCTGTAATAAATAGAGATTTTAATTTTTCTTTATTTGCAAATAGACTGCCAAACATAGATTTCGCTCCTAGATCTTGTGAATTACTAATAGGAATTTGCTTTTCGAGCATTGTGAGAGAATGGGCGTTCCGAGGTGTTGAGTCAATGAAACAAGCCCTAA